>CAYTMR010000105.1:0-11751 GCA_964438855.1 uncultured Micromonosporaceae bacterium | reverse complement strand
GAGGGGTCCAACTCCACGATCTTGAGCACGTGGACCAGCTTGTTGAGCTGCTTGGTGACCTGCTCCAGCGGAGAACGAGCAACGTTCACCACAATCGTCATCCGGGAGATCGACGGGTGCTCGGTCTCCCCGACGGCCAGCGAGTCGATGTTGAAGCCCCGCCGGGCGAAGAGCTCCGCGACCCGGGCCAGAATGCCTGGCTTGTTCTCCACCAGGACCGACAGCGTGTGCTTACTCACTACAGGTCATCCTCATCGAAGTCGGGGCGCAGGCCACGAGCGAACATGATCTCGTCGTTGCTGGTGCCGGCGGGAACCATCGGCCACACCATGGCGTCCTTGCCGACGACGAACTCGACCACCACCGGGCGGTCGTTGATGTTCATCGCCGCCTCGATCACCTGGTCCACCTCGTTGGCGCTCTCGCAGCGCAACCCCACGCATCCGAGCGCCTCAGCCAGCTTCACGAAGTCGGGCACCCGGTGCTTGTGCGTGCCCAGGTCCGTGTTGGAGTACCGCTCGTCGTAGAACAGCGTCTGCCACTGCCGGACCATACCCAGGTTGCCGTTATTGATCACCGCAACCTTGATCGGGATGCCCTCCAGGGCACAGGTGGCCAGCTCCTGATTGGTCATCTGGAAGCAGCCGTCACCGTCGACCGCCCAGACCGTCGCGTCTGGACGACCGACCTTGGCCCCCATGGCCGCCGGCACCGCGTAGCCCATGGTGCCCAGGCCGCCGGAGTTGAGCCAGGTGCCGGGGTGCTCGTAGGAGATGAACTGGCTGGCCCACATCTGGTGCTGGCCCACGCCGGCGACGTAGATCGCCTCCGGTCCGGCGATCTCGCCCAGTCGCTTCAGCACGTACTGCGGGGCCAGAGTGCCGTCGGACGGATCCTCCCACCCCAGCGGGTAGCGGCGCCGCAGATCGTCCAAGTAGGCCCACCACTCGCTCAGGTCGGGGCGGCCGCCGATCTTCTCCTGCTGGGTACGCACCGCCGCGACCAGCTCGTCCAGCACGTACCGGGCGTCACCCACGATCGGCACGTCGGCGGCACGGTTCTTCCCGATCTCCGCCGGGTCGATGTCGGCGTGCACCACCTTGGCGTGGGGAGCGAACGTGTCCAGTTTGCCGGTGACCCGGTCGTCGAACCTGGCCCCCAGCGCCACGATCAAGTCGGCCTTTTGCAGTGCGGAGACCGCGGCGACGGTGCCGTGCATGCCCGGCATGCCCAGGTGCTGGCGGTGGGAGTCGGGGAACGCGCCACGCGCCATCAACGTGGTGGTCACCGGGGCACCGGTCAGCTCCGCCAACTCACGCAGACCGTCGGTCGCCTTGGCCTTGATCACACCGCCACCGACGTAGAGCACCGGGCGCTTGGCCTGGCACAGCAGACGGGCCGCGGCGACGATCTGCTTGCCGTGGGGGTGGATGGTGGGACGGTAGCCCGGCAGCTCCATCGTCGGCGGCCACTGGAAGACGGTCTCCGCCTGCAACACGTCCTTGGGGATGTCGACCAGCACCGGTCCCGGTCGGCCAGTCGACGCCAGATGGAACGCCTCGGCCATCACCCGGGGAATCTCCTCCGCCGACTGCACCAAGTAGTTGTGCTTGGTGATCGGTAGCGTGATGCCGTGGATGTCGGCCTCTTGGAACGCGTCCGAGCCGATCGCGCCGCGAGGCACCTGGCCGGTGATCGCCACCAACGGCACCGAGTCCATGTGGGCGTCGGCGATCGGCGTCACCAGGTTGGTCGCGCCCGGCCCGGAGGTCGCGATGCACACCCCCACCTTGCCGGTGACCTGTGCGTAGCCTGTGGCAGCGTGGCCGGCCCCCTGCTCATGGCGCACCAGGATGTGCCGCACCGAGGAGTCGTAGAGGGGATCGTAGGCCGGGAGAATCGCGCCCCCAGGGATCCCGAAGATCACTTCTACTCCGAGCGCCTCCAGGGACTTGACCAGCGCACCGGCGCCGGTCGTCGACATCGACTGGCTCGCGGCGTTCGCCGTGGCCGGCGCGGCCGGGGCTGGGGTCGCCGCGGCGGCACGGCTGGCCACGCGTTGGGCCAGGAGCTGCGGATTTGGCGCTGTCATCTCTCTCCACCTCGGTTGGGCCGGTGTCTGGTCACAAAAAAGGCCCTTGTGCAGATCCGCACAGGGGCCAGCGCACTCTCGTCCGTCGCGAGAGTGCGCTCAGGTAAGTACTCGGGTTGACCAGACAGTCACGTCGCTAACCTTGCCGCATCCTCGCGCCAGCGTCAAGTTTTCTCACCCTCCGATACGCATCCGTGTCGTCCACCACAACCCCGCCGCCGTCGTGGCGCGGCGGATAGGCAGCGTCGGGCGACTCCGCCTCGACCCCGCCGAACTTGGCCTCCAGATGCTCGGCCGGCACCGCCGGGCCGAGGAACCACCCCTGTCCCAGCCGGCAACCGGCGTCGGCGACCGCCCGCAGACTCTCCGGATCGCTGATCCCCTCGGCGATCACCTCCAGCCCGAGCAGTCGACCTAGCCGAACCACCACGTCGACCAACGGCGCCGGGCTTCCGGAGACCGCACCCGCGTCCACCAACCGGTGATCGATCTTGATGAGGTCCACTGGCAACTCCCGCAGGCGCCCGAGGGAGGAGTAGCTGGCGCCGAAGTCGTCCAGGGCGATCCGCACCCCGGCGACGCGCAGGCGCGCCAACTGGCCGGCCAGCTCCTCCGCGTCGGTGGCGACCGCGTGCTCGGTCACCTCCAACACCAGTCGACGCGCCGGCACCCGGTAGGTGGCCAGGACCTCGTTGAGCCGGTGCACGTAGTCAGAGCTCCGCAGCTCCCGCGGTGTGACGTTGACCGCCATCCACACGTCGTGCCCTTCACGAAGGAGCCGCGCCAATTGTTGGCACGCCTCGTGGAGCACCCACGCGCCGATCTCCGGCATCTGCCCGGACTCCTCCGCCACCGCGATCAATTCCTCGGGTGGTACCGGGCCGAACTCGGGATGGTGCCATCGCAGCAACGCCTCGGCACCCGCCGGCCGCATCGACGGCAGCGCTACGACCGGCTGAAAGACCACGTACAACTCACCGTGCTCGATCGCCTCGCGCAGGGCCAACGCCAGCGTGCCCCGCCGCCTCGTCGCGGCGTCGTAGGTCGCGTCGTACTCCTCCACCCGCGCCTTACCCCGCTGCTTGGCGTGGCGCAACGCGACGTCGGCGTTGCGCAGTAGTCCCGGCAGATCGGTGGCGGTGGCGCCACAGGCGAGGCCGATGCTCGCCGACAGGGTCACCGTGGCGCCGGGCACCTGGTACGGCTGGCTGAGTGCCTGCAAGAGCTGCTCGGCGACCGGGCGCACCCGCTCCGGCTCCCTCGGCATGAAGATCGCGAACTCGTCGCCGCCCAGCCGCGCGGCGATGTCGCCGGGCCGGATGTGGTGGGCGATCCGCCGCCCCACCTCGACCAGCACCGCGTCACCCGCGTCGTGGCCCCGGCGGTCGTTGACCCCTTTGAAGCCGTCCAGGTCCAGGGCGAGCAACACACACGCCGGATCGCCGGGCGACCGGGGTGGCAACGCCTCGAGCAGGCCGCGCCGGTTGGCCAGTCCGGTCAACGGATCGGTGTGGGCCAACTGCCGGAAATGGGCCTCCCGCTGACTCAGCCGTTGGGCGTAGCGGCGGGCGTCCACCACCGTCAAGTGATGGCGCACCACCAGCCCCAGACCCACCATCGCCGCCGCGGTCCCACCGAAGGGATCGATCCATCCCACAGTCACCCCGTGGTAGACCGCGGCCGCCATCACACCCACCACCGGCACCAGGATCACCGCGGTATCGCTGCGCAGCTCCGCCTCCGGATGGGGCCCGCTCGGTTCGGGTGCGACAGCGGCGACCACGACCGTGGTCACGCCCAGCGCGACCACCACTGCGCCCGTGTCGGTCATCCACGGCAGGCTGGTGCACAAAGCCAGCACGCTCGCTGCGCCACCGGCCATCACCAGCAGCACGCCGACACCGCCGACCACCATGCCGACACGGGGCCGACGGGTCCGGCGTACTCCGGTGGCGATCACGCCGACACCGGCGGCGAAGACCGCCCCGGACACCGCCAACGACGGGCACGCCAACGGCATCGCACCGGGAATGGAGTGCCACTGCGCCGCCACGGCCCAGGCGATGAAGCAGAGCGACCCGACGATCACTACGACGTCGAGGCCGTGCCGCAGCAAGGTACCGGCGTAGGAGTGGACCCCGCCCAGTCCGATCAGACCTGCCAGCAGCACCATGCCGGCGATCGCACTGCTGGCTGCGACCGCGACGACCAGCCAGGTCGACGGCGGCTCGGTGAGCCACCCGCGCGCGACCGCGAGCGCGACTCCCGGCGCCAGCAACAGCGCGAGCGCCGCGCAGGCCGCCCCTACGGCGAGGACCTGCCGGGCGCGCCGTGGGGCCCCACGGCGCCGCCGCGCGAGCTGCGCCAGCACCGCCGCCCCGAGGGCGGCCAGTCCCGCGCCCAGGATGCTGGTCAGTGGGAGCCCTCCCATCATGAGATATCAGTGATTCTCATTGGGTTGTACACCGCGCGCAACCGTCTTGTCGCTTGATGGATACACTCTGTCGGCTTATAACGGCTTAAGCGGGACAATTTGTGCGATCCGCGCCCATCCCGATGGGTGGAACGCTGGGGTCCTGCCAAGTGGACCTCGGCGCGCGGCGGTGCGAGACTGAGCGGTATGCCTGAGCTGCGGTCGAAGACCTCCACCCATGGCCGGACCATGGCCGGCGCCCGCGCCCTGTGGCGCGCCACCGGCATGACCGACGACGACTTCGGCAAGCCGATCATCGCGATCGCCAACAGCTTCACCCAGTTCGTCCCGGGGCACGTACACCTCAAGGACGTGGGCTCGCTGGTGGCCGACGCGATCGCCGCCGCCGGCGGGGTGGGCCGTGAGTTTCACACGATCGCGGTGGACGACGGTATCGCCATGGGTCACGGCGGCATGCTCTACTCGCTCCCCAGCCGGGAGCTGATCGCCGACGCGGTGGAGTACATGGTCAACGCCCACTGCGCCGACGCGCTGGTCTGCATCTCGAACTGCGACAAGATCACCCCGGGCATGCTGCTGGCCGCGCTTCGGCTCAACATCCCCACCGTGTTCGTCTCCGGTGGACCGATGGAGGCCGGCAAGGTCGTGGCGGCCGACGGTGTGGTGCGGCGCAAGCTCGACCTCATCGACACGATGATCGCCGCCTCCGACGAGTCGGTCGACGACGACCAGCTGTCCGCCATCGAGCAGTCGGCCTGCCCGACCTGCGGCTCCTGCTCGGGCATGTTCACCGCCAACTCGATGAACTGCCTCACCGAGGCGATCGGGCTGGCCCTGCCGGGCAACGGCTCGGTGCTGGCCACCCACGCCGCCCGGCGTGCCCTGTTCGAAGAGGCGGGTCGGGTGGTCGTGGAGCTCGCGCGTCGCTGGTACGAGCACGACGACGCCTCGGTGCTGCCGCGCTCCATCGCCTCCCGCGCCGCGTTCGAGAACGCGGTCGCACTGGACATGGCGATGGGCGGCTCGACCAACACCGTCCTGCACCTGCTGGCCGCCGCGCGAGAGGCGGAAGTGGACTTCCACGTCGGCGACATTGACGCAATCTCCCGGCGGGTGCCGTGCCTGGCGAAGGTGGCGCCCAACTCGCAGCAGTACCACATGGAGGACGTCCACCGCGCTGGTGGCATCCCCGCGATCCTCGGCGAGCTGGACCGCGCCGGCCTGCTGCGGCGTGACGTCCACGCGATCCACTCGTCCTCACTCGACGAGTGGCTGTCGCGGTGGGACATCCGCGGCCCGTCACCGGCGCCGGAGGCGATCGAACTGTTCCACGCCGCGCCCGGTGGGGTGCGCACCACCGAGGCGTTCTCCACCACCAACCGGTGGGAGACGCTGGACACCGATCCGGTCAACGGCTGCATCCGGGACGTGGCGCACGCCTACACCGCCGACGGAGGACTCGCCATCCTCTACGGCAACCTGGCCCCGGACGGGTGCGTGGTCAAGACTGCCGGAGTGCCCGAGGAGTGCTGGACGTTCGAAGGCCCCGCCCGGGTCTACGAGTCCCAGGAGGCAGCGGTCTCCGGGATCCTCTCCGGCGAGGTGGTCCCCGGAGACGTGGTGGTGATCCGGTACGAGGGACCCAAGGGCGGCCCGGGGATGCAGGAGATGCTCTACCCGACCTCGTTCCTCAAGGGACGCGGGCTGGGGCGTGCCTGCGCCCTGGTGACCGACGGCCGCTTCTCCGGTGGCTCTTCGGGCCTGTCGATCGGCCACGTCTCTCCGGAGGCCGCCGGTGGCGGACTGATCGCGCTGGTGGAGACCGGTGACCTGATCTCCATCGACATTCCGGCGCGCTCGATCACCTTGAAGGTGCCCGAGGAGACGCTTGAGGCGCGTCGGATCGCCCAGGAGAAGCGCGACCGGCCCTACACCCCGGTCGACCGCAACCGCCCGGTGTCGGCCGCACTGCGCGCGTACGCCTCGATGGCGACCAGCGCCTCCGACGGCGCCTACCGTCGGGTACCGGAATGACCGGGTGATTGGCCGTCGTTAGGTTGCCGGACCACCGGTACACCTGGCTCGACGTCCAGCAGCATGTCACCGACCTCGCCCGGCGGCGGCGTCGCCGGTGTGGCTACCGAAGGTCGACGCCCCTACAGAGGCGGGACCCGCTTCGTCGTCAGCAAGACGGTGTCGGAAGCGGCGTGCCTTGCGAGCCCCGGGGCTCCTGGGCCCGTTACGGCCTGGGTCTTGAGCGGCCGATCTCGAGCAGTCGACATCAGACGTGACGCGGAAACCGCACGCCACGAAAGAGATTTCGGCTTCCCTTGCCGGAAGCCCATGAACTCATCGTAGCGACATGGCGACGAAGGGCTCCACAGCGGCTAACCGTTGAAGTACCTTGCAATACAAGGTACCTTGTTGTTGTGGGAGGCGCACTGGCTACCGCGTTACGCCGCGGCACCTTGGAGTTCTGCGTGCTCGCACTGCTCGCGGAACGAGAGCACTACGGCTTGGAGCTGGTGCGACGCCTCAGCGAGGAGCTTGGGATGGTCACCAGCGAGGGCACGCTCTACCCGCTGTTGTCGCGGCTCCGGCGCGCTGAAAAGATCGCCACCACTTGGCGGGAGTCGCCCCACGGGCCGCCTCGCCGCTACTACGCGCTCGCTCCGGCAGGCGAGTCGGCCCTGGCGCAGTTCCGGAGAGAGTGGGTGGCCTTTCGCACGCAGGTGGATCGAATCATGGGAACGGAGCACCAATGAGGGAGCAGCACGACCGCCTCGTCGAGCAGTACCTCGCACGGGTAGAGCAGGCCACCGCTTCCCTGCCACAACAGAGCCGCGACGAGCTGCTGAGCGACCTTCGCGAGCACATCGACGCGGCGCTGGCGGAGTCGCCCAGCAAGTCCGAAGCAGACGTCCGGGCCATCCTCGAACGACTGGGTGACCCCGAGGAGATCGCCGCCGCAGCAGGGTCTTCGCCCACCGGCACCGACCCCGCGTACGCGCCGGGGAGCAGGAAGAAGCGCGTGTGGCTGGGGATCGGCATCGTCGCCGCGGTTGTGATCGGAATCGTCGCCCTCTGCGGCCTCGTCTTCTTCAGCACGACGGAAAGGAGCGCGCTGTCTGACACATCGACCTTGGAACGCCTGACAGAAGATCTCTCTGCCCACTAGCGTTTGGCATTGGACTCACGCTCACTGCAGCGGCGATCAATTCGATCCTGTCATTTTCCTGACAGGGCGAAGCCGTTGCTACGCACTTCGCTCCGTGGCTAGACCCGGAGCCGCCCACTACATTGATAACTGCAAATCTTTACCATTGTGGCGGACTGTTTCGTCAACGCCAACGGCAAGGGCGGCCGCAACATCCTGGCCGCCAGAGGTGGCTGGCGCGAGGAGGGCCGCCTCTACCAAGCCCGATTCGCAGGGCTGAGCTCCTGCTGAGGACCAGCTGACAACTGCCCCTGCTCCGCCCTCGCCGACAGAGAGCGGAGCGGGGCCCAAAACGATCGATCCCGCACGGGATACGCAGGAACACTGGTGGAAACGTGACCGAGCCCCATCTGCGAGCCGACTCACTCCGGGTCGCCTACGGAAACCGCGTCGTCCTCCACGACGTCTCTTTCGCCATCGGGGTCGGCGTGACCGGACTGCTGGGCCCCAACGGGGCCGGCAAGTCGAGCCTGCTCCGTACACTCGCGACCGCCCAGCGGCCAGCCTAAGGGAGGGTGGTGATCGACAGCATCGAGGCATCCGATCCCCGTCAGCATCGGGCGGTCCGGCGGCGCCTCGGCTACCTGCCCCAGTCGCCCGGCTTCTACCCCGGCTTCACCGTGGCCGCGTTCCTCGACCACGTCGCGATCCTCAAGGAGATCGCCGACAAAGCCACCCGCCGCACCGAAGTCGACCGTGTCCTGACCGCCGTCGGCCTCACGGACCGGCGCAAGGACCGGATCCACTCCCTCTCCGGCGGGATGCGCCAGCGGCTCGCGCTCGCGGCCGCCATGCTCGGCGCTCCCCGGGTGCTCATCCTCGATGAGCCCACGGTCGGTCTGGACCCCGAGCAACGGGTCAGGTTCCGGGAGATCATCGCCGAGCTCGGCCGCGACCGTGCCGTCCTGCTCTCCACCCACCAGACGGACGACGTCGCCTCCCTCTGCTCCCGGGTGATCGTCCTCCACCAGGGTCGGATCCTGCTCGACGACACCCCCGCGGCGTTGGCCGAGGCCGCGCGGGGCCGGGTCTGGGAGGCGCCGGAGCGGCAGCCCGGGGCACTGGCCGCCTGGGCGACCGGATCCGGCAGATACCGCACCATCGGGACGCCACCACCGGGCGCCGACCTCGTCGCGCCCCCCCATCGACGACGGGTACCTCGTCCTCATGGCTCTGGCCGACAACCGTCTCATGGCGGGTGCGCGATGAGCCTGGACGTGATGCGGCGCACCGCCTCCGGACAGCACGCCACCCCACCCTCGGGACAGGCGTGGGGCGCTCTCATGGTCGTCGAGAGCCGACGGATGCTCCTGCACCCGGCCGTGCTGGTGTCGTTCCTCCTCGCCGTCGCCCCTTGGATCATCTCGTCCGTGACCAACCCGTCGGCCACGGCCTTCCCCGACCTGACCAGCGCCTCGTGGACGGTCCAGTACCCGATGCTCATCGTGGGGGCCGGCACCTTCGTGGCGGCCTACCTCGCCGCGGCCAGGCGACACCATTACCGCGTCGCCGAATTCGAGGAGGTGCTCAGCCTCCCCCACTGGCAGCGCACCGCCGCCCTGTGCGCGGCGGTGACCGGGCCGGCGGTGCTCGGCCTGGCTGTCTCCGCCGTCCGACTGGGCGTTCAGAGCGCGCAGCCCGGTGCCGCGGGCGCCATCCACGTCGGCGAACTGCTGACCGTCGCGGCGCTGATCCTCCTCGCGGGCGTCCTCGGCGTCCTCGTGGCCAGTCTCGTTCCCCACATCGCGATCGGGTTCGTCACGCTCATGGTCCTCGTGATCCTCGGCGTGGTCGGGATCGCGGTCACCTCCTCCCGCGCACGGTGGTTGAGCTTCGTCGCGGGCGAGAACCCCTTCGACACCCCGCCACTGCCCCGGGACCTCATCCACCGCCCGGCCTGGTGGCACCTTCTGTGGCTGACGGCGCTCACCGCCGTCGCCGTCACGGCGGCCCTGCGACGCACCGGGCTGCGGACGAAGGTGCTCACCGGCGCCACGGTGGCCGCCGTGCTCCTCGCGGGCACGGCGGCCGTGATGCAACTGCGCCCGCCACCGGCCGACCTCGGGGCGCGGCTCGAAATCGCGCACACCGCGCCGTCCCGCGTGCAGGTGTGTGAGCGGCGTGACGGCGTCACCTACTGCGCCTTCCCCGACTTTCGCAGCAGGATCGACGCGTGGGCCCGTGTCGTCGAAGGGCAGCTCGCCCTCGTGCCCGTGACTACCCCACCGCTGGCGGTGCGGCAGCACCTCCCGCTCGCCACGGACGCACAGGGGTTTCCCGCCCCGCTCCCGCTGGAGGTTTGGGCGGCCGACGACGCCACCGCGGGCATCCCCCGGGCGCTTCCGGTGTCGACCCGTTGGTCCGCCGGCGGAGCGGACTCCTTCGACGAGACGGACGTCATCGGGTTCTCCGCGCTCGTCGCCTCGGTCCTCGTGACCGGAGACGAACTCTCGCCTGGCGGGTTCACGATGTGTGGCGGACCCGGGGCGGTCGCCCTGTGGCTCGCCGCCAGCGCGACCCCTGACATCCAGCGGGCACTTCGGACCGTGTTGTCCCACACGTCCGGCGGAGGTGTCGGCTTCCCCATCCTCAACTCCCAGGACGGGGTGTGGTTCGGCCAGCGGGAGGTGGAGTTCGCCCTCATGATGCTCGACGCGGACCAGGAGGCGGTCCGCTCGCGGGTGATCGCCCACTGGGAGACCCTCACCGCCGAGGCGACCGACGTCGACCACGCCGCCGCGATCCTCGGGCAGCAGCCACCTCCCCGTCTGTCACGTCTGGAGGCCGGGCTGTGCGCCTAGCCGCCGACGTCACGCTCGCGGTCCTGCGCAGCACCCGACTTTTCCCGCTGTGGTGCGGCGGCGCTCTCGGAGTCCTCGTCATGGTGGTGCCCGCGCTCTCGGGCGCGGAGCTCGACTTCCTGGACGCGACCCTCGTCCTCCACCTCGCGATGGTGACCCTGCTCGTCGGCGCCGCCTTCACCATGGACGATCCGGCGCGACCACTCGCCGAGGTCCTCCCCATCTCCGTCAAGGCGACGACGGCGATCCGGATGGGGCTGGTCGGGCTCGTCGTGAGCGGCTTCTGGGCGGTCATCCTCTGGCTCGCGCCCTACACGGTCGACAGCGGCGTGCCTTACCCCCGTGCCGGCCTGGTGGTCGAGGCGTACGCCACCCTCGCCTGGGTATGGACCATCGCTGTCCTCGTCGCTACCAGGCGGGGCGCGGGCGGGGTCGTCGCCGCGTCGTTCCCGTTGGTGCTCGCGGCCGTCATGGCCATGCTCCCCGACAGCGTCGCGCTGTTCGTCGCCCCGGGGGCGCCCACCTACCCCGCTTCCCGCCTGCGGTGGGCTGCGCTTCTGCTCACCGGCCTCGTCGCGTTGTGGTGTGCCTTGGCCGGCCTTCCGCGCCGGCGGCTGGTCAGTCGTTGACGCAGCGCAGCACCGGAGGCCTGGTGAGCGCCTCCGGATCCACCGGCGACGACAGTCCGCTCACCACGAAGGTCACCGACTCGCCGGGCAGCAGGGTGACCAGCGCCCGGTCCACGGTCGCCGCGGGGTCGAGCCGGTCCGGGTAGAGCACGATGTCGCGCAGCAGCGTGCGGGCGGTCACCGTCACCCGAGCGCCGCCTGGCACCTGTTCCACGGCCGCGTCGTAGCGGGCGGGGGGATACGCCAGTTCCCGGTCGACGTCGAAGAACCACCACGCGCGCTCCAGCCCACCGGCGCTGGCGACCACCACCTCGTGCTGCGGCTGCCCGGCCTGGACGACCTGCGACGGCAACGGCACGGTGACCGCCGAACGGGCAGCCACCTCCACGGCGATGGTGCCATCGGCCAACAGCTGGCCGTCGAAGCCGAATCGTGCCACGGTGACCGGCGACCGCCACGGAGTGGCCGAGTCGTTGACCGCCACCAGGGTCAGGCCCTCGGGTCGGGGCTGGATGGTCAGCAGCCGGTCGGCGAAGACCCGCCGCAGCGCGTACCACACCGGCTTGAGCCGGCCGTCG
>CAYTMR010000104.1:0-12038 GCA_964438855.1 uncultured Micromonosporaceae bacterium | reverse complement strand
GGAGGACCGCACCATGCCGCGGATCACCGGTGGTTACATCTGGAAGTTCGAGTGGATGGCGGCCGAGGAGCCGATCCTTCCTTGCCAGGGCTCCATGTTCAACTGCTGGAACTACTTGGAACTGGTGGACCCGCATCCGGAGAAGCACCTCCAGCCGGAGATGCGGCAGTGGATCACGGAGCACATCCAGGAGTTCCACGACGTGCTCAACGGTCCGAACTTCACCGACCAGCAGACCGGATACCGCGCCTACATCGACGTCGAATCCTGGATCGATCAGATGATCATCAACGAGTTGAGTCGCGAGCTCGACTCGTACTACCGCAGCGCGTACTTCCACAAGGATCGCGGCGAGAAGATCAAGGCCGGCCCGTTGTGGGACTACGACCTCAGCTTCGGTGTGGGTGGCTTCTTCGAGAACGACCAGATCGCCGGCTGGCAGTGGCAGCAGTCCCGCTTCCCGGTGGCCAACAACTGGTACCCGCGGCTGATGGAGGACCCGGCGTTCGTGGAGCAGCTGCGGGCCCGCTGGGCGGAGCTGCGCCGTGGGCCGCTCTCCGACGCGCAGCTACGCGCTCGGGTGGAGGCGCTGGCCCGACCGCTGCAGAACGCGGCCGCGCGTAACTTCCAGCGCTGGCCCAACCTGACCCAGCCGATGATCTCGTTCTTCTTCACCCCGACCGAGCCGACCTGGCAGGGACAGGTGGACTTCCTGCTGGACTGGATGCTGCGCCGGGCGGCCTGGCTGGACTCGCCAGCGGGCTGGGACATCGCTACGGCGCAGCCGCCGCCGACCACCCCGCCGCCGACCTCGCCGCCGCCGAGCCCGGGTCCCACTAGTCCGGCTCCGACGACCCCACCGCCAACCTCACCGTCGCCGGGGCCGACGACGCTGCCACCCGGCCAGGGAGGCTGCACGGCCACCTACACGGTGGTGGGCGAGTGGCCCGGTGGTTTCCAGGCCGAGGTCCGGGTCACGGCGGGCACCGCACCCATCAATGGCTGGACGGTGACCTGGACGTTCACCGATGGGCAGACGGTCACCCAGTCGTGGG
The DNA here is from genome assembly GCA_964438855.1 of uncultured Micromonosporaceae bacterium. Taxonomy (GTDB): domain Bacteria; phylum Actinomycetota; class Actinomycetes; order Mycobacteriales; family Micromonosporaceae; genus Natronosporangium. The sequence continues at coordinate 10,983 of CAYTMR010000104.1, read as the reverse complement.
GGGCCATCGTCTCGGGCGGCCCGGCAGTGACGGCCCGTAACGAAACCTGGAACGGTGTCCTTCCGGCTGGTGGCAGCGCGACCTTCGGGTTCCTTGGCAGCTGGAACGGCGTCAACAGCGTCCCGTCGCTGAGCTGCACGGCGAGCTGACCCACCCCGCCACCCCAACCCGCAGCGGGCTCCCTTGAGCGCTCAAGGGAGCCCGCTGCCTGCCTGTCGGGTGTCCACGGGGAGGTGTCACTGGTAGATGGAAGCCTCACGGGAGGTGTGCTGGATCCCGTCCGGGCCGTGGAAGATGCGTTGCCCCCACTTGGTGAGCATCGTGGGATCAAACTCGCTCACCATGTCGAGGTAGCTGACCTCGCCACCGTTGCCGCTCCACGACCAGCCCAGGTAGCCGATCCCACGGGACTCGGCTGCTGACATGATCGTGTCTTCCGGCACGTCGCCGTCGAGGTGGGCGAAACCGAACTCGCCGATGACCAGCGGGAGTCGGTGCCGGACGTAGCGGTCGAGGTAGTCGGTGACTTTCCGTGGTTCGTCGAACGCACCGTACATGTGGATCGAGAAGACGATGTTGCGCTGCGGGTCGGCGCGCAGCACCGCCGCGGCGTTGTCGCGCATCGTGAACGAGCGGTCCTGACCCCAGTCGGGGGCGTCGATCATGAGCGTGTGCCGGATGCCCGCCGCGCGTAGCCGCCGGATCGAGTCGATGGTGTCCTGGCGCCACGTGTGGATCCGTTCCAGCCCGTACGGTTCGTTGGCGACGTTGATGATCACGTACTGTTCCAGTCCATCGAGGGCTTCTCGGACACCGATCCAGTAGTCGACCGCTTCGGATTGGTGGATGGCGCCGTGCCGGTCGCCCCAACCTGTGGTGTCCCACGCGGTGAATACGCAGATGAGCCGGTGTTCGCGGCACTGGGACGCCACGGTCGCGAGCTCGGCTGGTCCGCTACGCCGGGCCAGCGCTCCGGTGGGCGCACGGTGTTGGCGCCCATGGTCTTGGCGTCCGCCAGCACCCGGGGTGTCTGCTCGGGGTAGCTGCTGTGAATGTGCCCGACGCCGCGCATGACGAAGTCGTGGTGACGGGCGTCGTAGAGGCGCCCGTCACGGACGTAGAAACCAGCCGCGGGCGGTGGGTCAGGTGGTGGATCGGCCCGCCGGTTCATGACCGTGACGACCACTGCGGCTCCAGCGGCCAGGCCAGCGGCGACCGCTAGCGCCAACAGCATCTGGGGCGTGACTGGTCTGCGCATGGTTCCCCCCACCACGCGTCGGGACCGCCCAACGTTCTCAGCGTACGGTTCCGGACCGGTGGTCGGCGACGATCGGGCGCAGTGCGTGACGAATTCTTGCGTTCACCCGCGCTCGCCGCCAGGGCTGCCGCATGCTGGAGCCGAAGGGGTGACGACCACCGGGCCGGACAAGGGGGAGACCGATGGCAACGTCGACGGGTAGCCAGCCGCTGTTGCATCAACACAGTGGGGAGATCCAGCAGTTCGGTACGGTGCGGCAACTGCCGATCGCGCTGTCCTTCGAGACGCGGCTGAACTCGACGCAACGGCTCAACCGCATCCTCGCCGACACCCAGATCATGCACTCGCTGTACAAGAAGTACCACTGGCTCATGCGCGGGCCGACCTTCTACCAACTTCACTTGTTGTTCGACAAGCACGCCGACGAGCAAGCCAAGCTGATCGACGAGATCGGCGAGCGGATCCAGACCCTGGGTGGGGTGGCGGTCGGCGATCCCCGCCACGTCGCGGAGATCACGGGGATCCCGCGCCCACCCGACGGTGTCGAGGAGGTGCCGGCGATGCTCTCGCGCCTGCTGGAGGCGCACGAGACCATCCTGACCGAGGCTCGTGACGCCGCGGCCCAGACGCAGCAGCAAGGCGACGACGGCACCAACGACCTGCTGGTGAGCGAGGTCATCCGCACCAACGAAATGCAGACCTGGTTCGTCGCCGAGCACCTCGTGGACACGCCGCTGGTCCGGGTCTGACCGCTCACACCGCCACCGGGGCGACGTCGGTGTCGCCGAACTGGACACGCCGACTCAGCACGAGCATGACCGTCATGGCGCTGGTGAGACTGACAGCGATCACCGTGGCCATCGCCACTCCGTTCGCTCCGAGCACGCCGACCACGGGCGCGGCGAGCGCGCCGGTGCCGAACTGGGCGGTTCCCAGGAGTGCGGCGGCCGTACCCGCCGCTTCTCCGTGCCCGGACAGGGCCAACGCCGGTGCGTTGGGTAGCGCCAGCCCGATGGCGCTGAGCACGGTCCACAGGGCCGCCAGGACGGCGGGCAACCCGCCTGCTCCCGTGGCGGCGACACCGAGCAGCGCCGCCCCGGACAGTGCGCCCACGCACAGCGCTGCGACGAGGACGTGCTGGGGCCGGAAGCGGTGCAGCAGCCACGGGTTGATTTGGGTGGCACCGATCAGACCGATGGCGCCGGCCCCGAACGCCAGGCCGAACTGCTGCTCGTCCAGCCCGTACTGCTCCTGCAACACGAACGTCGATCCGGAGACGTAGGCGAACAGGGACGCGAACGTGAGCGCACCGACGGCGGCCAGGCCGATGAAGCTGCCGTCGCGCAGCAAGTGGGCGTAGGTGCGGACGATCGGTCGGACACCGGCAGGCGGGCGGCGATGCGGTGGCAGCGTCTCCGGCAGCGCGAGCGCGGCCACGACGAGCAGGAGCACGCCGCATCCGGCGAGGGCCACGAAGACACCCGGCCACCGGGTCCACTCGAGCAGCCAGCCACCCAGTGTCGGGGCGAGCACCGGGGCGGCGCCCATGACGAGGAGGAGTCGGGACAGCAGCCGCGCGAACAGGGTGCCGGTGAACAGGTCACGCAGGACGGCCATGGCCACGACCGAGGCGGCGGCGACTCCGAAGCCTTGCAGGACCCGGAACACCCCGAGCACGGTGATCGACGGTGCGATAGCGCACAGCAGTGACGCCATGACGTGCAGGGCGAGCCCGGCCAGCAGCGGGCGCCGCCGTCCCATCGCGTCCGACAGTGGACCGAGTACCAGCTGGCCGAATCCGAGCCCGGCCAGGGTGCCGGTCAAGGTGAGCTGCCCCGCGGTGGCGCTGCTGCGCAGATCCTCGGCGATGGCCGGGAGCGCGGGGAGGTACATGTCGATCGTCAACGGCCCGATCGCGATCAATGAGCCGAGGACGAGCACGATCCGTAGCCGGTGGCCTCGGCGCGCCGGTTCGCCGGTGTGCGTCGGTGCGGGAGGGTCGAACACTGCGGTCACACCTGCCACCTAACGCTCGCTTGGCAAAGGAATTCCCGCGACCCGCCAGGAGGTGCCACAGTTCACACGGTCATCGCTGTGGACCAACGACTGTCGCGGTGGTGACCTTGTCCCCTGGCCCGGGGCGACGAAGCGGGGGACGGTGGAAGGGGAAGGGGAGGTGCGAGATGGTCGGCACGGTGCCCCGGGCGGTGGTGGTCGGGATCGGTCCGGAGACGTCGATAGCGGTGGTGGACGCAGCCGCCCGGGAAGCGGTGCTGCGGGGCGTGCCGCTGCAGATGTTGGCGATGCATACCACCAGTGGGCCTTGGCGGCGGGAAAGTTTGACGGGGGTGATGCGCCGAACGTGTACGGCGTGGCCGGGTCTGATGGTGTTCGCCTACAACGTCACGGGTGACCCTGGCGGAGTCTTGATCGGTGCGTCTCGGCGGGCGGAGCTGGTGGTGGTCGGCCGTGACCAGGTAGGGACGTGCGCCGCTCGGGTCGCCGCGCACGCGCTGTGCCCGACCCTCGTCGTGCCGCCGGTGGTAGACCAGGCCAGCGGGCCCGTGCTGCTCGGCCTGGCCGCCGAACCCAACGAAGAGGCCGCGATCGAGTTCGCGTTCACCGCCGCCCAGCTGCGCCGGGTGCCGCTCGTGGCAGCGCACGTCTGGGCCGGATTGCCGGGTGACGCGCTCGGCACGATCGACCCGTTCGCCTACGATCTGCCGCAGGCGTACGCGGCGGCGGACCGACTGGTGGCCGAGCGGATCGCGGGGTGGGCGGAGAAGTTCCCCGACGTCGAGGTCGATCGCATGCCGCTGTACGACCCGAATCCCGCGACGACGATGCGTGACGCCAGCACCATGGCCAGTCTGGTGGTGGTCGGGGCCCGGCGGGCTGGTGTGCACAGCACCCAACTCTTGGGGCCGGTGAGCCGGATGCTGTTGGCCCAAGCCAGCTGCCCGGTGGCGGTTGTTCGCTTGGTGCGACCCGAGTACCCATAGAGTGATGTCATGCGGTGTCCGAAGTGCCACGGTGAGATGCGGCGATACGAGCGCTCCGGGGTGGTCGTCGATCAGTGCGGCGAGTGCCGAGGGGTCTTCTTGGATCACGACGAGGTCGAGCAGCTCATCGACGCCGAGAACGCCTGGCACCGGAGAGCGGCGAAGATGCCGTTGCCGCAGGCGCATCTGCCGTCGCGACCCTACCGGGAGTACGACCCTGGCGAGGAGCCCTTGTACGGCCACGATCACGGCTACGGCAGACGAAAGAAGCGGCGGGCGTTCGTGGAGGAACTGTTCGACTGACGTGCCGGTCGTCGCTTGGCCCGCCCGGGATCACCCCGGGCGGGCCAAGCTCCCCCGGTGTTCATTGGAGTAAGGTCGCGAACACGACGATGTTGTCCTGGTAAGACCGGGTCGACGAGTTGAAGGTTCCACCGCAGGTAACCAGCCGGAGCTGCGGCTTGTCGGCCGGCCCGTAGACGAGCTGGGTCGGGAAGTCGTTCTTGGGGTACCGGGCGACCCCGTCCACGACGAACCTCGCCACCTTGCCGTCGGCACGGACGATCTCGATGATGTCGCCACGCTGCATGGCGCCGAGGTGGAAGAACACCGCCGGTCCGCTGGAGCGGGAGTCGACGTGCCCCACGACTACGGCGTTGCCAACTTCACCCGGGCTCGGCCCCAACTCGTACCAGCCGGTCAGGTGGGGCTTGTCCAACGGCGGCACTACCAGCTCCCGCCGCTCGTTGAGCCCTACCGGGATGATCTCGGCGTCGATGCCGATCCGTGGCACCTTCACCCGCACCGGCGTGGACCGCGGCATCCCGACCGGCTTGGGCGAGGGCGCCGCGCTGGGCCGCTGCCGAGGTGCCGCGCTGGGCCGCTGCCGATCCGTCCCTGCCGAGCGTTGGCGGTTGGTCCCCGCCGATGGCGTGCGCTCGGCGTCGGCGCGACCGGAGTCCGTCCGGTCGGACGTGGTGCCCCCGCCCTCGCCGGAGGGCGCGGACGCGCTCGGCGTGCCGGGCGCTGCGGGGGAGGGGGTCGAAGCCGGCTCGGACGGGGACGGTGTCAGCAGGAACGGCGGTGCGGCGGCGGGGTCGGGCTGCGGCGGGTACAACGGCTCCGGCTCGTTGAGTGCCATCGCGATCAGCCCTGCGCCTGCCAGCATGAACATGGTGACCAGGATGAGGCCAGCGGCGCGCCACGGAAATCCGTGGCGGCCGCTGGCGATCCTGGCCGCCTCAGGCGACCGTGCCATTGGCCGACCGCCGACGCAGCAGGCCCATGCCACCGAGGGCAGCCACACCCATCAGGCCGGCGCCAGCCGCCGCCAGGGTGCCAGCGTTGCTGGAGAGGGCGCCACCGTCCCCGGCCGCGACCCCACCAGCCGGCAGGATGTTGGCCAGGCCGTTGCCGTTGCCGTTCCCGTTGCCCGGAGGCAGGCCATTGCCGTTGCCGTTCCCGTTGCCCGGAGGCAGGACACCGCCGCCTCCGCCGATGATGACACCGTCGGCGGTGACGGACAGGCCGCTACGGAACAGCTCCTCCAGCCAGCCGAGGGACAGCAGCGACGAGATGCCGAGCCCACCAGTGCCGTTGGCCTGGAAGGGCTGCGCGAGGATCCCGCCGTTGATCGGCGGAAGCCCGTCGAGCAGGCCGAGGTCGACGTCCACATCCGCGGTCAGGTCCACGTCGATGTCGCGGAAGCAGATCACCAGACCGGTCAGGTTCACGTTCGGCGCGATCGCCGGAGTGATCGGAATGACCGTCACCGTGGTGTTGGACGACCCGGAGAGGTCCACGTCGCCGATGACGTTCCGGACCTTCGCCTCCGAGTCCTGCTCCACCAACTGGCACGTGTAGATCTCTCCGCCACGGTCCTTCACGTAGAAGGTGTTCTGCTCGCGCTTGTGGTCGCGCTTGTGGTCCCGCTTCTTGTCGCCCTTCTTGTCACCTCGCTTGTGCGAGTAGACCTGGACCGTGTCCTCGCTCTCGGCCTCCGGCGCCGGGTCGGCGAGCGCGGTCGCAGGCGCACCGAGCAACAGAGCGGCGCTACCGAGCGCCACGCCCCCTGCCACCTTGGTAAGGAACCTCTTCGACATGATCCTCCACTCCCTTCTGTGTTCGGCTCAGGAGGACGAGCCACCACAGACGTTAGGAGGCTTCATGCCGGTTCATAACTAGTTTTCTGGTTTCAGGTATAAGTCCGCTTTCAGGTGTTATAAGTGTCTGTTTCACACGTTCATGTCTTGAAGTCCGGTTTCGCGCTCTTTGTGGCGTGTCGCGCGAGCCGACGCGCCGGCCCGGCGACACCCGAACGAGTGACGTTCGCCGAGGGCGAGTCAGAAAAAATCTTCTGCGCCGGCTACTCCGCGGCTCGGCTGGTGACCGGGGTGGGTCGTTCGACGGTCCGCGAGACGGTGCACAGCCGGTCATGGGACTGGGTGATCATCTTCGGCAGGATGGCGCGCGCTTTGTCGCCCGCCGGCCCATCCGGGAAGGTCACATGGAAGACGACCTCGATGTTGGTCAGGTGGTTGCCGTGCTCGTCGCGTACCTTGTCGGCGCTCACGCGGACCTCGAAGCTCTCCGGCTCTGCTCGGCGAGAGGTGAGCGCATCGACATCGAGGGCTGTGCAGCCACCGATCGCCGCTAGTAACGCCTCGACCGGAGTGAATGCCTCGTCTGTGCCGCCGAAGCGCAGCTGACCCCCGCGCGCGTTGGTCGCCACGAACTCACCTGCCGCGGCCCGCCGCAGCGTCACCGCGAATGCGCTGTGCTCACTCATGAGCTCAGCGTGTCAGACCGATGGCGTCGTGTCGGGGAGGCGGCGCTGAGCGCCAGGGCGTATCACCACTCAGGACGTTGCGTCATCGGGTCGTGCTGGATCGTCGCGGCGTCGGATCCGTCCACGGTGCCAGGGTGTGCCGAACAGCGGTAGGGCCCAGCGGTCCAGCCCGAACCAGCCGGCGTTGCGCCAGGCGAGGATGAGCAGCACCGAGACCAGGATCATCGCCGGGTTCACTCCGGCCGAGCCGGCGAACACGAACGAGAAGTTGAGGACGGCTCCCAGTACGGCGGCGATCCCGGTGAAGAGACCGACGATCAGCAACGCGCCGATCACCAACTCGCCGACGGCCACGAGCGGACCGAGCCAAGGGTGTGCGGTGTCGCGGACCCACTCCAGGAAAGCCACGTACCAGCCGTAGGCAACGTCCGGATGGGGACCTTCGGAGGCCTGGATGGCGCGGTCGGCGAACCCTGCCACCGCGTCGCCCACCCCGACATCGCCTACCCCGCGGACCCAACCGATGTTGGCGTCGCCGGTGAGCGCGTACTGCTGGTCGCTCCACTCCCAGACACGCACCGTGATGTTGCCACCGAAGACCTTGCTCCAACCGGAGCGCAGCCACTCCCACCCGAGCCACAGTCGCGCGATCAGCCAGAACCAGCTTGCCCGACTAGAGCTGAACAGCCACCGAGCCAACGGAGGTTCCGGGATCTGCGCCGGTCCTCGGTTCGTCGTCGTGGGCTCTTCGGTCGACATGATGGCAACCCTTCGTACGAGGTCCGACAAACCGATGAGAGCATATGCCCGATCCGTCGTCAGTCAAGCGTGCATACTGTCTGATCCGCTCGAGGGGACGCCGTTGTCGCTGGAGTGACGACGCGGCGATTCTCCGTAGGGGATCTGCCACATCGGACCGGTGAACCACCGAGCGGAGGTCTGCCTGTCGTCACGGGCCGGTACGCAGGTTACGGTGTCGCCATGGAGAAGCGGACCCTCGGGCGGACCGGTCGCAAGGTCGCCGTGGTCGGGCTGGGCGCCTGGCAGATCGGCGGGGATTGGGGCGTCGTCACCGACGAGCAGGCGCGCGCGGTCCTAGCCGCTGCGGTGGAGCACGGGATCGACCTCATCGACACCGCCGACGTGTACGGCGACGGGCGCAGTGAGACGTTCGTCGGGGAAGCCTTGGCGCGCTGGCCGGGGCGGTTCGTCGCTACCAAGATGGGCCGGCGGGTGGAGCAGCGGCCAGAGCACTACAACCTGGACAATTTTCGCTCCTGGGTGGACCGTTCGCGACGCAACCTCGGTGTGGACAGCCTCGACCTCGTGCAGCTGCACTGCCCACCGACCCCCGTCTACCACGACGACGCGGTCTTCGACGCGCTCGACACCCTGGTCGAGGAGGGCCGCATCCGTGCCTACGGCGTGTCGGTGGAGACGTGCGAGCAGGCACTGGCGGCGATAGCGCGGCCCGGGGTAGCCACGGTGCAGATCATCCTCAACTGTCTGCGGCTCAAGCCGTTGGAAGAGGTGCTCCCAGCGGCTCAAGAGGCTGGGGTGGGCATCCTGGCGCGGGTGCCGCTCGCCTCCGGGCTGCTGTCGGGCCGCTTCGACGAGACGAGCACGTTCGACCCGGCCGACCACCGTCACTTCAACCGCCACGGCGAGGCGTTCGACGTGGGCGAGACGTTCGCCGGGGTGCCGTACGACGTCGGGCTCGCCGCGGTGCGGGAGTTGGCGCCACTGGTGCCCGAAGGAGTGACGATGGCGCAGTTCGCTCTGCGCTGGGTGCTCGACCAACCGGGTGTGACGGTGGTCATCCCCGGCGCGCGTGACGCCGATCAAGTGCGCGCCAACGTAGCCGCCGCTGCCGTGGCCCCGCTGACCAGGGAACAGCACGACGGGGTGCGTGACGTCTACGACCGGCTGGTGCGGCCCTACGTCCACCACCGCTGGTAGTCGACGCCCGGCCGCCACGGCCACGTCTGGGACTGGCGAGGGGTGCTGGCGGTCACCGCCGCCGCGTGGCCGACAGCACCCGGCGCCACACTCTCCGATAGGCGTCCAGCGCCTCATCGACCAGCGGTCCGGCCGGGCCCGCGGCGATCGCGACCCGCTCCGGCACCGTGCCCCACACCGGCACCCGTGCCTGGGTCCAGCCATCCACCGCGTCGCGGTAGTCACGGGTGAAGGTGCGCGCCGATGTGATCACCAAGCCGGCCGGTGTGCCCTCCGGGATCATCTCCAGCACCGCCTGCACCCGCGGGGTCTCGATCCCGCCGACACGAGCCGGGATGACGACCACGTCGGCCGCGCCGATCGCCTTGGCCAGCAACCGGTCGTTGGAGGGCGGGGTGTCGATGATCGCCACCGCGTCGTCCTCCAACCGGTTGAGCGCACGGGTCAGCAACCGATCGGTGGGGGCCTCCATCACGGTCACCTTGGCCAACCGATCGTCCACAGAGTGCTCGACCCACTCGGCCGAGGCGGCCTGCGGGTCGACGTCGATCAGCGTCACGCTGTGCCGGCTGGCGGCCAGCGCGGACAGATATACGGACGTGGTCGTCTTGCCGACCCCGCCCTTGAGCGCCGCCGTCACCACAATCATTGTGATTAACTTACCCTGACCAGTCGGGTAGGACGAAATCAGTCATGCCGGTGACGTCCCTCAGACACCGAGGCGGGCTTCGGTCAGCCGTCTGGCCAGTTCAGGCGGACCCTCCACGTCGACTCGGGCGGCGCCTTGGCGGCCATTGACGAAGATCGCCACTTCGCCTGGGTCGCCGACGACCCGGACTGATGCGCCGCCGGTGCCGGCCCGGACCTCGCCGTACCCCGGCGCTGTCAGTACGACCGTCGCCGGGAATCGGCGCAGCGTCAGGCGTGACATCCTGCGCACCTGCCGCCACAGTGCACGGGCGAGCCCAGCGGGAAGGTCTCGGGGCTGCCACCGTGGCTGGGCGCGTCGCACATCCTCGTGGTGGATGAAGAACTCCAGTGTGTTGATCGCCTCGTCGAACGGTGCCAGCAACGTGGGCGGCCGCCGGAGCGTACCGACCAGGTCCGAAAACGGGCGGGCCGCCAGGCGGCGCTGGACCCGGGCGGTGTAACCGGCCAGCAGCGGCAGCAGGATGCCCGGCGCCGCGTCCGGCCGTCGCTCCCGCAGCACCAGGTGGGCGGCCAGGTCGCGGGTTCGCCAGCCGGCGCAGAGTGTGGGTGCCTCCGGCCCGAGATCGGTGAGCAGGTCACAGAGTGCCTCGCGCTCCGGCCGCGCGTACCTCGTCATGATCACTCCCCTGGTGTGATGGCGCGCACATCAACCCTATGGCGTCCGCCACGCTGCGGAGCGGGGCTACACCTCGACGAGCGCCGCGGCCTGAGGAGGACGTACCCTACGTACCATGAGCCAGGAGTGGCACCAGTTCTCCTACCCGGCGGTGTCGTCGCCGGTGTTCTCTGTTGGCCGGCCCTCGAACGACCCGGCTGAGGCCGAGCGTCTGGGGCTCGACCAGTGGCGCACCCTTCCCCGCGCGCAGACTCCGCCGTGGCCGGACCCGAGCGCGGTCGACGACGTCTGCCGGTTGCTGGACAACGTGCCCTCCATCGTCGCCCCCTACGAGGTCGACCAGCTGCGTGAGCGGCTGGCGCTGGTCTGTGAAGGCCGGGCCTTTCTGCTGCAGGGCGGCGACTGCGCCGAGACTTTCGCCGACAACACCGAGCAGCACCTGCTGGCCAACGCGCGCACCCTGCTACAGATGGCGGTGGTGCTGACCTACGGCGCCAGCATGCCGGTGGTCAAGGTCGCCCGGGTGGCGGGGCAGTACACCAAGCCCCGCTCCAACGACACCGCCGCCCTCGGCCTCCCGGTCTACCGCGGCGACATGATCAACTCGTTGGAGGCGACGCCCGAGGCGCGTGTCGCCGATCCCCAGCGC
>CAYTMR010000103.1:0-12210 GCA_964438855.1 uncultured Micromonosporaceae bacterium | reverse complement strand
CCGCCGGAGAGGGCGAGCGCGCTGGTCCGCAGCTTGTTCTTCACCTCGTCCCAGAGCGCGGCGCCGCGCAGAGCCTGCTCCACCAGTTCCCGGTGGTCACCCTTGATCCGGTTGATCCGCAACCCGTACGCGACGTTGTCGTAGATGGACTTGGGGAACGGGTTGGGCTTCTGGAAGACCATGCCGATACGTCGGCGCACCTGGATTGGGTCGACCTCGGGAGCGTACAGGTCGTGGCCTCGGTAAGTGATCTTTCCGGAGACGCGGGCTCCCGGGATCACGTCGTTCATCCGATTCAGGGAGCGCAGGATGGTGCTCTTGCCGCACCCCGAAGGGCCGATCATCGCCGTGATCCGGTGTTGCCGGATCGGCATGGACGTGTGACGGACCGCCTCGATCGAGCCGTAGAACACGCTGACGTTCGCGAGTTCCATGACGGTCTCGCCGGTGGTCGGGGGTGGCGGCGCTGGGGCCGGCGGGTCGGTAGGGGCGGTGTGGCTCTGTTCCGGACGGCCAGCGGGCAGGCTGTCCCACCGGACCGCCGGCTCCTTGCTGATGGTGGAGGACACGGCACTCACCTCGGTGTCGTCGGGCTCGGACATCGGTCAACGTTCTTTCACCGCGAAACGGTTGGCGATGAAGCGGGCGAGGACGGTGAAGACCAGCACGATCGTGACCAGCGTCAGGGCGGCGCCCCAGGCGCGATCGTTCGCGACGGCGAATGGCTGTGACGCGTTACGGAAGATCTGCATCGACAGGCTGGTGTTGGGTCCGGAGAACGGGTTCGGGTTCACCGTGTTGATGAGGCCGATCGTGACGACCAGAGGCGCTGTCTCACCCGCGGCGCGGGCGATCGCAAGCAGCGACCCACTGGTGATGCCCGAGACCGCGGCCGGCAGGACCACGCTGACAGTGGTCCGCCAGCGGGGAGCGCCCAGTGCCAGGCTCGCGTGTCGAAGCTCGTCTGGGACCAGTCGGAGCATCTCCTCCGAGCTGCGTAGCACCACCGGCACCATGAGGCAGGCCAGCGCCAGCGATCCAGCGAAGCCCGTCTGCTCTTGGAACGTGGTCACCCAGGCGATGTAGATGAACAGGCCCATGACGATCGAGGGCACACCGGTCATCACGTCGGCCATCATCCGAATCGTCCGGGCAAGCGGCTTCTGCTTGCCGTACTCGTTGAGGTAGATCGCGCCGAGCACGCCGAGCGGGACGGCGATGAGGGCCGCCATCCCGGTGATGACCAGCGTGCCGACGATCGCTGGTGCCATCCCGCCACCCGGTCGCCGAGGTGAGTTTTGGATGTCCTGGGTGAAAAAGTCCAGACTCAACACCCCAGCGCCCTTGGTCGCGACCGTGTAGCAGACCAGACCGAGCGGCACCACCGCGACCACCACCGCGAGGACCATGCCGGCGCTGGCGGCCCGGTCGGCGAGCCGGCGCCACGGGGACAGCGCGGAGCGCCCCAACCGCAGGTCGATCTCCTCGGCCGGGGCGGTCGAGGGAGAGGTTGTCGTGGTCATGCCGTCGCTCCTCTCATCCGGGACTCGGCGCGGCGCACGATGGCTCGGGCGAGGTAGTTGACGACGACGGTCATCACGAACAGCACCACGCCGAGTCCGACCAGCGCGTTGCGGTGCATCCCGCCGGCCTCACCCCACTGCTGGACGATGACCGCCGGCATGGCGTTGCCCGAGGCGAAGAGGTTGGCGACCACCTGGGTGGAGGCACCGAAGACCAGTGCCAGCGCGATGGTCTCTCCCAACGCCCGGCCGAGGCCCAGCATGACCGCGCCGATCAGGCCGCCGAAGCTATGCGGAAAGACGGCTCCCTTGATCATTTCCCATCGGGTAGCGCCCAGCGCCAGGGCCGCGTGCTTCTCCGCTACCGGGACGGTGCTGAACACTTCCCGTGAGATGGAGGTGATGATCGGTGTGATCATGATGGCCAGGATCAATCCCGCGGTCATGAAGCCGCGACCGGTCGACACCGGCTCGCCGAGGACGGTGCCGAGGACCGGTACACCATCGACGAGCGCGTGGATCCAGCGGTAGATGTGCACGATGGCCGGTGCCACCACGAGGATGCCCCACAGTCCGAAGACGACAGAGGGAATGGCGGCGAGAAGGTCGATGACGGTGATGACCGGGCCTCGTAGCCGACGGGGTGCCAGTTCGGTCAGGAACAGCGCGATGCCGATCGAAACCGGTACCGCGAACAGCAGCGCCAGCGCAGACGAGACCAGGGTGCCGTAGACGAAGGCGAGGGCGCCGAAGGTGCCGCGGTTGGGCACCCAGGCGTTGGTGGTGACGAAGCCTGGTCCTTCCTGGACGAAGGCCGGCCACGCCTGCCGAGTGGTGGTGATCAGGATCAGCGCCAGTATCAGCAGGACGAGGACGCCGCCGCCCACACACAGGGCCCAGAAGATGCGGTCGGGCAGGGCGGCACGACGCGACCTGGTCAAGTCGGCCTGGGTCGGGGTGGTGGTCGGGGTCACGCTCACTCTCCAACTACCCCGCTGGCCCGTGGGCGGGGTTCCGCCCACGGGCGCAGCCCAACGGTGACAATCAACTGGTCTGGATCTTGTCGAGCTGTGCCAGTGCCCGCTCCTGAAGCGACTCCGGCAGCGGCGCGAAGTGGATCTCCGGAGCCAACTCCTGGGCATCGGTCAGCAGGTAGGTGAGGAACGCCTTCACCAGCTCCGCCGTGTCCGGGTCCGGGTAGTTCGCCCGGACGAGGATGTAGGTGGGGGCCGTGATGGGGTAGGCGTCCGGCCCGCTGGCGTCCAGCGGATCGTAGGTCAGGTCGTCGGCGACCTCGGCGCCGTCCAACCCGGCGGTCGTGCCCTCCAGGGTCGGCAGCACGTAGTTGCCGTCCTTGTTCTGTATCGCCGCGAATTGCAGCCCGAGCTCCGTCGCGTCGCTCAGGTCGACGTAGCCGATGGTCCCCTCACCCTGTTGGATGAGCTGTGCCACGCCGGTGTTCCGCTCACCGCCCTGGGTGTCGGCAGGCCAGTCCACCGTGTCCCCGGAGCCCAGTCGCCATACGTCGGAGGCCTTCTCCAGGTACTTCGTGAAGTTGGTGGTGGTACCCGAGCCGTCGGAGCGGTGCGCCACCGTGATCTCGAGGTCGGGCAGCTCGACGTCTGGGTTCTCCTCCACGATCGCCGGATCGTTCCACTTGGTGATGTCCCGCTGGAAGATCGCGGCCAACGTGTCCGGGCTGAGTTGGAGCCTGGACACGCTCGGTAGGTTGTACGACACTGTGATCGGTGCCGCCACCGTGGGGATGTAGTAGAAGTCGTCGGTGATTCCGTCGTCCGGCCCGACGAGGCTGTCGGTGCCGGCGAAGTCGGTGAGCCCTTCCCCGAACTCGCTCTTGCCTGTGCCGGATCCAGTGGCGTTGTACGTCACCGTGACGTTCGGGGCCAGCGCGGCGAACTCCGCGATGGCCTCCTGGTAGAAGGCATCCGGAAAGCTCGCCCCAGAGGCCGTAAGCGACCCCGATAGGTTGGCGTACGTGTCACCGCCGCTCTGGTGCGCAGAGCCGTTGTCGTTGCCGTCGCCGCCGTCGTCGCTGCTGCAGCCCGCGAGGGCGAGCGCGGCCACGGCGACACCGACCAGTGCTCGCCGCGTCAGCACGTTGCGATTCACCTCAGCAGTGCCTCTCTTGTTGTCAGTTTCACCGGGCCGTTGCTGGCCCTGTGCCCCCGAACGTAAGAGGGTGAGGTGGCCAGCGTTTCGGTCGTGAGTGAACAGACGGCGAACAGATGCTGAGGTGCTGGTTTCGTCGGTGCAGGGCGAAACTTAAATTCTGGTGAACACCGTGTCCGTGAGTCGTCAGCCGAAGCGACCGGTGATGTAGTTCTCCGTGCGCTCGTCGCTCGGGTTGGAGAAGATCTTCGAGGTCATGTCGAACTCGACCAGCGTGCCGGTGCGGGTGTCGCTGTCGGGGTCCACCTCGGTGGTGAAGAATGCGGTCCGGTCGCTGATCCGAGCGGCCTGCTGCATGTTGTGGGTGACGATCACGATGGTGTAGTCGTGCTTCATCTCCTGCATGAGGTCCTCGATCCGAGCGGTCGCGATCGGGTCAAGGGCAGAGCAGGGCTCGTCCATGAGGATCACCTCCGGCTGCACGGCGATCGCCCGGGCGATGCACAGCCGCTGCTGCTGACCACCGGAGAGGCTGTAACCAGACTCCTTCAGCTTGTTCTTGACCTCGTCCCACAGCGCGGCCTTGCGCAGGGCGGCCTCCACCGTCTCGGCCAGTTCACTGCCCCGCACACCGTTGAGCCGGGGCCCGAAGGCCACGTTCTCGAAGATGGATTTGGGGAACGGGTTGGGCTTCTGGAACACCATGCCGATCCGGCGGCGTACCTCCACCGGGTCGATGTCCGGGTGGTAGATGTCCTCCCCGTGGTAGGCCACCGTGCCCTCCACCCGGGCGCCCGGGATGAGGTCGTTCATGCGGTTCAGTGACCGCAGCAGGGTGGACTTCCCGCAGCCGCTCGGGCCGATCAGTGCGGTGATCTCGTGTTCACGGATGTCGAAACTCACGTCTCGCACCGCGTGGAACGCGCCGTAGTGAACGTTGACGGCGTCGAGGTGGAAGACCACCTTCTCTGGGCGCGGAGCGGGATCCTCGACGAGCGGGATCGACCGGGTGGGCATGTGCACGCGCCGGGGACGTTGCTTGATGGTTGGCATGGTCATGGTGCCTCCCTGCGGCTAGCGAAGCGGGCTGCGATCACACGGGCAGCGACCGTGAACAGCAGCGTGATGGCGAGCAGGCACAGCGCGCCGCCCCAGGCGCGGGCGATGCCGGGAGCGAACGGTTGGACTGCGTTTTGGTGGATCAGCTGCGGCAGTGACGCCTGCCGCTCGCCCACCAACACCCACGCCATCGTGAACGAACCCAGGGCGGTGAGGATCAGCGGTGCGGTCTCTCCGGCGCCGCGGGCCACCGCGAGCATCGACCCCGTGGCGAGGCCGGGCGCGGCGGCCGGCAGGACCACCTTGGTGGTCGCCTGCCACCGGCGGGCCCCCATGCCCAGCGCGGCGTTGCGCAGGCTGTCCGGCACCAGCTTCAGCATCTCTTCGCTGGAACGGACGATGATGGGCAACATCACGATGGCGATCGCCACCGCGGCGGCGAGGGTACCGAATCCGATCTTCAAGGTGCCGATCACCAGCACGGTGTAGACGAAGAGACCCACGAAGATCGAAGGAACTCCGGTCATCACATCCGTGACGAACCGGACCAGGGCTGCGAGCTTCTTGCCTCGGCCGTACTCGACGAGGTAGACGGCGGCGGCGATGCCGGGACCGACCGCCATCGGGATCGCCAGCGCCATGATCAGCAGGCTGCCGACGAATCCTTGCCGGAAGCCGCCCCCCTCCAACCGGAACGGCAGCGTGTCCTGGGTGAAGAAGTGCAGGTCGATCACTGACCAGCCCTTGCCTACCACGACCGCCACGATCAGGAACAGGGGCAGGGCGGCCAGCACCATGGTCGCCGTCAACACACCGGTCATCACCGCGCTACGGCGCTTGCGTCTCCGGGTGCGCGCGTCCATCTGCGTAAGACTGCGTCGTCGCGAGGCGGACGTGAGCGAAACAGCGTGGGTACTCATACCGCGGCGTCCCCCAGATTGCGGCCGAGCCGCCACACCAAGAGGCGGGCGAGCAGGTTGATCGCGAAGGTGAAGAGGAACAGTGCGACTCCGATCGCGGTGAGACCGAGCACCGTCTCGGGGACGGCCTCCTGGAATGTGTTGAAGATGTGGGCGGCCATCGTGTCGCCCGCGAAGAAGAGGCTGTAACCCATCGCCTGGGAGCCGCCGACCAGCATCGCCACGGCCACCGTTTCGCCGACGGCACGGCCCAGCCCCAGCATGCTGCCTCCGACGATACCGGAGAAGCTGCGCGGCAGGAGGATCTTACGGATCACCTCCCAGCGGGTGGCCCCCAGCGCATAGGCGGCGTGCAGCTCGGAGCGGGGCGCGGCGGCGAAGACCTCGCGGATGATCGCCGTCATGACCGGCAAGATCATGATCGACAGTACGACTCCCGCGGCGAAGTAGCTGAGTCCGAAGACCGGTCCTTCGAACAGGAAGAAGCCGCCGAACCAGGCGTTCAGGCGCTCCATCACCGGGCGGATCACCGTCGGCAGGAAGAACAGCAGGCCCCAAAGTCCGTACACGATGGACGGTACGGCGGCCAGGGTCTCCACTGTGTAGGACAGGGGATTGCGCAGCCGCCGCGGGGCGATCTGGGTGATGAACAACGCCACCGCCACCGCCACCGGCAGTGCCAGCGTCAGGGCTATGAGCGACGTGACCAGGGTGCCGTACATGAACGGCAGTGCCCCGTAGGTGCCGTGGATGTTCGGCAGGTCCCGAGTCTGCCCGGCTCGCCACTCGGCCCCCGTGAAGAACCCCAGGCCCTCCTTGGCGAAGATCGGCCAGGCGTTCGCCGTCGTCCTGATGATCATGAAGGCCAGGAGGAACAGCACGAACATCGCCGATGCTGTCACCACGGCCTTGAACACCGGGTCGGCGAGCCGTCCCCGGCTGCCGTCCAGCAACGCGGCGCGTGTGTGCGGCGTGGTCACGGCGTCGCCTCCGGAGAAGTCGGCTGGTCTAGGCGCCCGATCCGCTCGAGCGCCGCCAACACCCGCTGCTTCATCGCCGGCCCCAGCGGCGCGTAACCCAGTGCGAGGGCTGCCTCGTCGCCGTGGCGAACGGCCCAGCTCCAGAAGTCCCGCAGGTGCGCCGCGGTGCGCTCGTCGTAGCCGCACTCCCAGAAGAAGTTCCACACCGTGCCGGCGATCGGGTAACCATCACCGCCGACACCAAGGATGTCGAACTGGAAGTCGTCAGGTATCTCCAGGTCGTCCACGGCGGCGGACGTGGCCGACAGGCTCGGGTAGACCGGGTTGCCGTCGGCGTTGACCACTCGCGCCTGGGGAAGGTCCTGTACCTGGGCGTACGACTGGTTGACGTACCCGAGACCGCCCGGGTTTTGGGCGATGTTCGCAGTGACCCCTTCGTTGCCGGGGCCGCCGACGGTCCCGGCGGGCCAGTTCACCTCGGTGCCGGAGCCCAGCTCGGCGGCCCAGATCGGGTCCTCGTCGGCCAACCAGGTGGTGAACACCGAGGTGGTGCCCGAGCCATCTGACCGGTGCACCGGGATGATCTCCAGGTCCGGCAACTCGCGGTCGGGGTTGAGGGCGGCGATCCGCGGATCGGAGTAGTTGGTGATCTCGCGCCGGAAGATCGCCGAGACGGTGGCGGCGTCGAGCACCAGGCCGTCGAACTGCGGGTCGGAGAAGGCGATCACCACGGCGCCGTAGGCCATCGGCACCTGGATCGCCGGGCAGCCACGGGTTGCCTCCGCGTCGGCCAGGTCCTGGTCACGCAGGTACCGCTCGGAGGTGCCCCAGTCCACCGTCTCGCTGAGGAACTGGGTGATGCCGCCGCCGGATCCAATGCTCTGGTAGTCGATCACCAGCTCGGAGTTCACGCTGGTGACGTAGGTGTGAATCCAGTCCTGGTAGAGCGGAGTAGGGAAGGTGGCGCCGGCCCCCTCGATCCGGTCGCGCCCGCTGGAGCAACCGGGGAGCACCACCAGCACCGTGGCGACCGCCGCCGCGAGTGTTCGTCTGGCGTACCCGAAGGTCAAACGTCGTGTCCCCCATTCACCTGCGGTTGGCGTGGTCGTCGCCGACCCGCCACCTGCACGTTAGGAATCCGAGGTTGCCAGCGAGCCGGTTACGGGTGAACAGGAGTTGAACAACCAGCGACGGCGCCGTAGCTGTGACGTGATTCTCATCTTTCCGGTGAGTAAATCAATGGAACGTCATGTATTCATGTGCGCTGCTCGTCTGGCGTCACGCGGGCGTACATCACATCCGTCGACCACCGGGTGAATCCGAGCCGGTGGTAGAGCGCGACGGCTGGGGTGTTCGTCTCGTCGACGTACAGCATCGCGGTCGTCAAGCCGCGGTCGCGCAGGTGACGCAATCCCGCCAGGGTCAGCGCCTTGCCCAGCCCATGGCCATGCGCCTGCGGGTCTACACCGAGCACGTACACCTCACCCAGCGGTGGGTCCTCCGGGTGCACCTTTGTCCAGTGGAAGCCGATCAGGGCGCCGTCCCGCTCCGCCAACAGGAACCCGGCCGGATCGAACCATGGTTCGGCCATCCGGGCCCGCAGATCCTCCTCCGTCCACCGACCTTGCTCCGGGTGATCGGCGAAGGCGCGGGCGTTGAGCGCGAGCCAGGCGCTGTCGTCCCGGCCCGGCTCGAACGTGCGGAGACGTACCCCGGGGGGCAGGGTGGGTGCCGGCACGGGATCGGTCAGTGGGCGACGCAGCTGGAACAACACCCGTGCCCGGGTGAACCCCAAGCGTCGGGCGAGCGCCGCCGCCGCGGGGTGATCGCCGTGGGCCCAAGCCCGCACGTCGCCACCGGCCACGGCGACGACCTCCTCCGCCAATGCCCGCCCTCGACCCTGGCGCCGCGCGTCGGGGTGCACCGCCAACTCGGCGGTAGCACCGCCGGAGTCCCACACCTGGGCGTACCCGCACAGAACGCCGTCGTCGCGGCGGAGCAGGAGGTGGGTGCGGTCTGCCCCACCACCGTGGCGGAGGGCGAGCAAGACCGGCTCGGAAAACGGCGCGACCCCGTCAGCGGCGGCGACCGCCTCCGCGAGCGCCGAGACCTCGGCCACCTGCTCAGAGTCGAGGTGATGGCTCCGTTGCACGATCCTCCCTCGTCGTCTCGCCGTGGAGACAGTCGGCAGCCGGTGGTCAGGCTTGCTGGAGCACCGGGTCAGCTTCGGGCAGCGGGCGCGGCGGCGGCAGAACGAACTTGTAGCCCACCTGCCGCACCGTGCCGATCATCGAATCATGCTCGGCGCCGAGCTTGGCACGCAGTCGCCGCACGTGCACGTCGACGGTGCGGGTACCGCCGAAGTAGTCGTAGCCCCACACCTCACGCAGCAACTGGTCGCGGGTGAACACCCGCCCCGGGTGCTGGGCGAGGAACTTCAACAGCTCGAACTCATTGTACGTCAGGTCCAGCGGGCGTCCCTTCAACTTGGCCGCGTAGGTGTCGGGGTCGATGGTGAGATCACCGGCGCGGATCACGCTGGACGACTCGGCGGCTGCGTAGGACAGCCGGCCAGCGGCCAGGCGGAGCCTCGCCTCCACCTCAGCCGGGCCCGCGGTCGACAGGATGACGTCGTCGATTCCCCAGTCCGCGTGGATGGCGATCAGCCCGGCCTCGGTGACGACCGCCAGCAGCGGCACCCTCAGGCCAGTGGTGTGCAGCATCCGACAGGTGGCGCGCGCGTCGGCCAGCTCGGTGCGGGCATCGATCAGCACCGCGTCCGGGCTCGGACCCGACAGCAGCGCGCGCACGTCGCGTGGAGCCGTACGGATGGTGTGGGGGAGCAGGTCGAGCGCCGGTAGCACCGAGGCCGGCTCTCCCGCACGGGCGGTCACCAACAACAGAAGTTCCACGGCTCACCTCCAATGAGGTCGCCGGCGGCCTATGGGCCGGGTCGGACCAGGGCATCGGAGCGGGCTCGTGGGCCCGCCCGCGTCCCGGCGACGCTGGCGGGCAAGTGTTCAAAGCTTAACGGAGTCATACCGCACCAGTGGCGCGGGAACTCGCGAAGTGACGGCATCTGGCACGATCGGGGCGTGCTTCCTCGCTCCCCCGACGCCCGTGGCGGCCCACGGTCGCCGAGACGGGCCGGACCTAGGGACCGATCCGCCGGTCCGGTCCGGCGTCCACGGCGCCCTGGCGGGTCGGCGATGCCGGGCGCCCCGACCTCCCCGGCTGCGCCCGCCCCGCCCACGCCCCGTGGGGGTGCGCCCGAGGCGCCGGCGCCACCCCCGGTACGCGCCGGTGCGCGCGTGAGGCCGGCCGAAGCCGGGCGGGCGCCGGAGCGACGGCCACCGGAGGCCGACCAGGCGCCGGAGGCGGATCCCCACGCGCCGACCCAGGTGCAACCCACGCCCGTCACTCCACTGCGCCGGCTGCTCTCACTGGGGATCGCGGGCTTCGCCGGCCTGCTCACGGTGGGTCTCAACTTCGGCGCCCAGACCGCGGGCCTGGGCATCGACCGGGTGCCGTACGCGGTCATCATCTTCGGTGTCCAGGCACTGTTCGTCCTGGCCTTCACGATGGCGCTACGCCCGCCCGGGGCACGGGTCGTGACGATGGCGGGACTGCTCGCCGCCGCGGGCTCCGACGTCGCAGCGATCCTTCCCCGGGAAGCCACGGTCGCGCCGCTCGGGTACGTCGCCGCCGCCGGCTTCGTGGCCGGGGTGGTGGGCCAGCTGGTTCGGCGCGAGGGTCGGCTGCGGGTCACCGAGTCGCTCGGCGCGACGTTGGTGGTCGTGGTGGGGGTGGTGGCGTTCGCCACGTTGATCGTCCTCACCCGGCACCCGATCGGCACCCAGGCGATCACGGTATGCCTCGCCGCTTCCGGGGTGGCACTGGTCGTGGCGAGGGTCGTCGACACCATCGCGCCGTGGCCCCGGCTCGCGCCGCAGGTGCCGCGGGGCTCGGTCGGAGTGGTACTCGGGGCGATGTGCGGCACCGCAGCCGCGGCGGTACTCGGCGGTTACGTGCGCGGCTTCAGCCCGTCCAGCGCCGCGCTGGTCGGCCTGGTGACCGCGGTCGCGGCGGTGCTGGTCGACCTGTCGGTGGGGTACGCGGAGGCGGGGCGTCGGCTGGAGGGCGAGGCGCCGACCATGTGGATCGCCCGACACCTGCAGGGGCCCTTGGCCGGGTTCGCGCTGGCGGCTCCGCTGGCGTACGCGATGAGCGTGATCTTCTTCGTTCCGCGCTATTGACCTGCGGGAGGACGATGCCGCCGTGCGGACCATCCGACGTCTGGCCGTGGTGCTGGTGGTGCTGGCCGGCATCGGCGTGGCGATGGACCGGGTCGCGGCGTGGCTGGCTGACCAAGCGGTAGCCGAACGGGTGGCGCAACGGCTGGCCGAGCACCACATCGACTCGGCGCCCCCGGAGGCCAACGTGACAGGCTTTCCGTTCCTCACGCAGGTCGTCGCCGGTCGCTACGACAGGGTGGAGGTCGTCCTACGGGACGTGGGCCGCGACGAGCTGAGGGCGCCGTTGGTGGAGCTGACCGCCGCAGACGTGGAGGCGCCCTTGGGCACGCTGCTGAACCGTTCCGGCTCGATCGTCGCCGACCGGGTGACGGGTCGGGCGGTGATCGGCTACGGCAGTGTGGTGGAGCTGGCGCAGCGGCGTAATCTCGAGCTGTCCGGCGGTCACGACGGTGTGCTGCGGATGCGCCTGCCCGTCAAGGTGCTCGGCATGGACGTCGTACTGGCCGGGCGGGCCGAGGTGGTGGTCGACGGGGACGCGTTGCGGCTCAACTTCGTCGACTTCGAGGTGGCGGAGCCCGACATCGTGCCTCCGGGGGCCGAGCCGTTCGTACGACAGGCCGCCAGCTCGGTGGTATTGCGGGTGCCGTTGCCGCCGCTGCCGTTCGACCTGCGGGTGGAGTCGGTGCGGGTGGAGCCGCACGGAATCGTGGTCGAGGTCAGCGCCCGTGATGTCCGACTCGCTGAGTGAATGGCGCCTCGGATTCCCGGATGCTGAGCCGACAGTGCGTAACCGCCCTCGTCAGTGCTAGTGTGCGTAGCCATGGGTGCGATGCTCACCAAACGGCGCGCGGTTGATCTGTGCCGCGTGGCCACCTGTCTGTGTCCCACCGTCCTGTGACGGCGGGACCGGCTGCTCGACCCATTCGATTCTGTTCGGTCCCACCGACACCCGTAGACCCGTCCGTCCCTGGGTCCCGCGCGGTGTGACCGGAGCCGTTCCACATCGCGCGTCGACTCATCCGACCTGACAAAGGAGTTTCCATGAGTCGCGAAAACGCGCTCGTCACGGCCGACTGGGCCGAAAAGAACCTCGAGACCCCGGGAGTGGTGTTCGTCGAGGTGGACGAGGACACCTCGGCTTACGACAACGGGCACATCCCCGGCGCCATCAAGCTTGACTGGAAGACCGAGTTGCAGGACCCGGTCCGCCGTGACTTCGTCAACAAGAAGCAGTTCGAGGAGCTGCTGTCGTCCAAGGGCATCAGCAACGACGACACGGTCGTGCTGTACGGCGGCAACAACAACTGGTTCGCCGCGTACGCGTACTGGTACTTCAAGCTGT
>CAYTMR010000102.1:5959-12275 GCA_964438855.1 uncultured Micromonosporaceae bacterium | reverse complement strand
CATCTCGTACTTTCCCAACTCTGGCGCCGAGGCCAACGAAGGCGCCATCAAGATGGCGTACAAGTACCACAACGGCCAGCGCAACACGATCCTGCGGGCGGACATCAGCTTCCACGGCAAGACCCTGGGGGCCGGTAGCCTGACCGGGTCAGCGGAGAATCACTTCCGCTTTCCAGGACTGCCGGGCATCGTGGTCTATCCGTACGGCGACCTGAACGCGGTGCGTGAGGCGGTGGAGCGCACGCGCAAGCCGGATGGCACCAGCGACGTCTACGCCATCATGGTCGAGCCATTCAGCGCCTCTAGCCTGCGGTGTTGGTCGGAGTCGGACCTGCGAGGGCTGCGCCAGCTGTGCACCGACGAAGACATCGTGCTCATCTTCGACGAGGTGTACACCGGTTGGGGTAAGACTGGCAGCCTCTTCTACTTCATGCGTTACGACGGGTTGATCCCGGACATCGTGGCCTACTCCAAGTCGCTCGGTGGTGGGAAGGCGTCGATCTCGGGCTACACCGCTCGAGAGGGCTTGTTCCGTAAGGCGTACGACCGACTCGTCGACGTGATCTTGCACTCGACCACCTACTACGGGTTCGGTGAGGAGACCGTCACCGCGATCGAGGCGATCAACGTGGTGGTGGAGGAGGGCTTTCCCGGCCGAGCTCTCGAGATCGAACGGATCCTGTCGGCAGGGCTGGAGCGGATCCACAAGGCGCACCCGGAGGCGGTGGACCGGGTCACCGGTGTGGGAGCGCTGCATGGGGTGTTCCTCAACGGTGGTCCGAAGCTGCTCGATCTGGCCGGCAAGCTGGTGCCCGGCTTCACCAAGGACCCGCAGTTCCGCACCAAGCTCGTCACGTTGTCGGTGATCGCGCACCTCTACCGGAACTACAAGATCATGACGTACTACAGCCCGAATGGGCGGAATCCGCTCATGGTCGCCCCTACCTTGATGATCGAACCGGCCGACCTCGAGTACTTCCTCCACGCGTTGGACGAGACGCTGTCGGTGGGGCTACGGCGGCTGTTGACCGGATTCGTTCGGGAAAAGGTGAGCGCGACATGGTGAGCCGTCGGGTGGTCGTCACCGGGGCCAGCGGCATGCTCGGCGGCTGGGTGGTACGGCACCTGCATGAGCGTGGGTGGTCGGTGCATGGCATCGATCTGCGACCGCCGCACGACGCACCGGAGGGGGTGGAGCACACCATCGCCGATGTGCGCGACGCCGCGGCGGTGCGTCACGCGCTAGCGGGAGCACAGGCGGTGGTGCACTGCGCCGCTGCGCTGCCCAGCTACGCACCGGAACAGATCCATTCGGTGATCGTCGAGGGCACCCGCACAGTGCTGGCGGCTGCGCAGGAGGCGGAGGTGGAGCGGATGGTCCACATCTCCTCCACCGCGGTCTATGGGTTGCCGACGGTGGTGCCGACCACTGAGGAGTACCCCCGCAGCCCGGTCGACCACTACAGCGAAGCGAAGGCAGCGGCTGAAGTGGAGTGTGAACGGTACCGGCAGGCAGGTATGTGCGTGCCGATCTTGCGACCGAAGACCTTTCTCGGCCCTGGGCGCATGGGCCTGTTTTCGATGCTGTTCGAGTGGGCCGTGGAAGGCCGGAACTTCCCGATGCTCGGGCGCGGGGACGTGCGGATCCAGATGTGTGCGGTGGAGGACCTGGTGGAGTGCGTCGCCACCGTGCTCACCGCCCCGACAGAGGTCGCCAACGACACGTACAACGTGGCGGCGGCTGAGTTCGGCACCATCCGGGAGGACTTCCAGGCGATCCTGGACGCCGCAGGACACGGGCGGAGGGTCATCTCGATCCCGGCCGGTCCCGCGGTAGCGGCGCTGCTGCTGCTCAAGTGGGCCCGGCTCTCGCCGGTGTACGACCGACTGATCCACAAGCTGCGCGCCGACTCGTACGTCAGCACCGACAAGGCACGCCAGCGTCTCGGCTGGCAGTCACGACTGTCCAACAAGGACGCCTTGTTGCGCACGTTCCAGTGGTGGCGTGACGAGCGTTCGCGTGGCGACCCCGGTCAACGAGCCGGCCGTACCAGTCGCGACCCCTGGTCCCAGGGGGCGCTCAGACTCGCGAAGGTGTTCTTCTGATGGCGACCACGACCGAGGCCGGGTCGGACGTCACCGCCCTGTCGCCAGCGCGCCGCAGCCGCGGCGTTGCCTGGGATCTTCTTCGGCTCGCACGCCCTGGCCAGTGGCCCAAGAACGTGCTGGTGGTCTCGGTGCCGCTGCTGGACCTGCCGAGCTGGAGTCTGGCGGTAGTGCCGAGGCTGGCCTGGGCGGTGGCGGCGTTCACGCTCGCTTCGATCCTGGTCTACGTCCTCAACGACCTCATGGACCGCGGGCGGGACGCCGCTAACCCCAGCAAGTGGGATCGGCCGCTGGCCTCTGGTCGGCTGCCGGTGCCCGCTGCCGTGGTCTTCGCCGCTGGCGTCGCGGTCCTGCTGGCGGTGATGCTGGCGATGCAGCCACTGAGCTGGGTGTGGCCGATTGGAACCTACCTTCTGCTCAACCTCGGCTATTCGCTCGGGCTCAAACACGTCGCCCTGCTCGACGTGTTCTTCGTCGCTGCCGGTTTTGGGCTGCGCGTGATGCTCGGCTACCTCGCCCTCGGCATCAACGTGTCGGTCTGGCTGCTCACCTGTGTGTTCAGCCTGTGCCTGCTGCTGACGATGGGCAAGCGCCGGCAGGAGCTGCTGGTCAGTGGCGGTGGACACCGGCCGGCGCTACGCGGGTACACGGTCGGCCTGGCCGACCAGCTCATGCTGCTGACGGCGGTGCTGACCACCGCCTGCTACCTGCTCTACGTGCGGACCGAGGCTCCGCTGGGCCAGCACGCGGCGCTGGCGGCGGTGCTCACCGGTCCGCTGGCGCTGTTCGGGCTCTTCCGATACCTGCAACTCGTGGTCGTACAGGGCTCGGGTGAGAATCCGGTTCGCACGCTGCTGTGCGACCCGGCGCTGGTCATCAACGCCGTGTTGTGGGCAGCGATCTCGACCACCTTCCTGGCCATCGCGGAGTGATGATGCCAAGGACGTTGTTGAGTGGCCCGCGGTTAGACCACCCCACCGCGGTGCCTACCCGCCAGCGGTGGGGTAGGGGTACTAGGTGGGTGGTGTGGCTGGCGGTGGCGTGGTTGGTTTTCGTGGTGCTCCATCGCCTACTCAGCGGCCGGGTGTGGTGGTGGGCCCTGCTGGAGCTGATGCCTCCGCTGTTGTTCGTCGCCGTTCCGGTGGCTCTGGTGGCGCTGCTACGTGTGCTGCGACGGGGGCGTTGGGCGGTGGCGGTGGTGGCGGCGGCGTCGTTGGCGCTGGGCGCGGGGCTCGGCGGACTGAACGTTGCCACGCTGTGGCACCACGCCACGTCGGCCCCGCCGGATGCGGTGAAGGTCTTCTCGTGGAACACGTGGTACTGGGACCAACGGGCCTCCGAGGGCGCGCTGGGGCCACCACCGAGCGGCACGCCGGCCGAGGACGTCGCCGCGTTCCACCGCTTCTTGCAGGAGCAGGCCGCCGATGTCTACCTGCTGCAGGAGTACCTCTACCTCAACGAGAGCCGAGAACCGGTGGCGGTGGACGGCCTGACGGCGTTGCGGGAGGCGTTTCCCCACCATCACCTCGCGGCCGTCGGTGAACTGGTCACGTTGTCGAGGTTTCCGATCGTTCGGCAGCGGGCGATCGATCTGCGCCCGTATCTGACGGACGGGACCGTGGTGGACGCTGAGCCGGAGATGGTGCGATTCCACACCGTCAAGGTGCTGCGAACCGACCTGCGGATCGGCGAGCGGGTGGTGTCGTTCTACAACACGCACATTCACGCACCACTGGAGCCGGCGCTGCGCCGGCTGACACCAAAGCGGCTACGCGCCGCCCATGAGCTGCGGGTGGCGGGGATGCGTGCCCTGGCGGCGGATGTGGAGAGCAACTCCCAGCCGGCGTTCGTGGCTGGTGACTTCAACACCACACCGGCCATGGGAGCACTGCGCGAGTTGCCGGATCGGTTGGTGGATGCGACGGTGCTACTCGACTCGGTCTACCCGACGTCGTGGGAACGGCGGCTTCCTTGGTGGCGGATCGACTGGGTGTTCACCACGCCTGAGGTGGTCGTGCACCGCTACCAGATGGTGCCCCCGGGAATCTGGTCCGACCACAGTGGCCAGGAGGTGGTCATGTCCCTTCGCTAGCCAGGGTGGCTTGCCCGACACCACGCTCCAATGAACCGTTTAAGAGGCGGGCGTCAGTTTCGATGTTCAGAGCGACGTGGCGATTTCTCTTCGTAACGGAGAGATAACAAAGCGAGCACAATCCTGAGTTCAAATATTGACGAATATCCGTCAAAGGACTTACGGTCGCCTTGCTTATGCGGTTCAGTGATGTGCGCCACAAGGCGTTGTGTCACCGTGCTGGCGGCGTACGCCTGCGCGGGGCGCAGTCGTGATGTCGCGCCGGTCGGGGAAGGAAGGGAAGGCCACCATGCGCAAATGGATGAGGTTGCTCGCCCCATTAGTGGCCTTGGGGTTGGTGGCAGCATCCTGTGGTGACGGCGATAACGACGGGAAGGGCTCCGACGGGGCACCAGCGGCCCCTGGGGAGTACCCGCGCCACGAGACCCTCTACACCAGCGGAACCCAGTGGGGCCCTCCCTCCAACTGGAATCCGATCATGAACTGGGCGTACGCACCCGGCACGATCGGCTTGGTCTACGAGACGCTGTTCCTCTACGACCCGCTCACCGACGAGTACATCCCGTGGCTCGCCACCAGCGGGGAGTGGGTGAGTGACGAGATCTACGAGGTGACGCTGCGGGAGGGCGTCACCTGGGCCGACGGTGAGGCCTTCGACGCCGAGGACGTCGTCTTCACCGTCGAACTGGGCAAGATGCCGTCGGTGCCGTTCGCGCCGCTGTGGGACTGGCTGGAGAGCGTCGAGGCGGTCGACTCACACACCGTCCGGTTCACCTTCTCCAACCCTCGTTACCAGCAGTGGGCCAACTTCATCTACTTCCACCCGATGGTGCCCGAGCACATCTGGCGTGACCGTAGCGAGGAGGACGTCACCGCGGGCGCCAACGAGAACCCGATCGGCACTGGGCCGTACCGCTACCTGACCCACAGCGACGACCGGATGGTCTGGGAGAAGCGGGAAGGCTGGTGGGCCGAGGAGGCGCTGGGCCGCGAGGTCAAGCCCCGCTACATCGTCGACATCGTCAACCCCAGCAACGAGGTGGCTCTGGGCTTGGTGATCCGGGGAGAGCTCGACCTGAGCAACAACTTCCTGCCTGGCATCCAGGAGATCATCCAGGGTGACTTCGACGTGGTCAGCTACTACGACGAGCCGCCGTACATGTTGCCCGCGAACACCACCTGGCTGGTGCCCAACACCGAGCGGAAGCCGCTCGACGACCCTGAGTTCCGCCGGGCGCTGGCCTACGCGATCAACATCCCACAGATCGTCGAGGGTGTGTACGGCAACATCGTCTCCGCCGCCGACCCCACGGGTCTGCTGCCGATGTGGGACCAGTACATCGACCGCTCCGTCGTCGAGGAGCTTGGTTTCAGCTACGACCCGGACACGGCGAAGAAGATCCTGGCGGACGCCGGGTACAAGGACACCAACGGCGACGGTTTTGTGGAGACTCCGGACGGTGACCGGATCGAGTTGGAGATCATCGTTCCGTCCGGGTGGACCGACTGGATGGAGGCGGCTCGGGTCATCGCCGACAGCGCAGTGGCGGTCGGCATCAACGTGACCCCGCAGTTCCCCGACTTCAACGCACTAGTCGACGCCCGGTCCAGCGGAAACTTCGACCTGCTGCTCAACAACGAGCGCCAGATCGACGTCTCGCCGTGGCACTACTACGACTACATGTTCCAGCTGCCGATCCGGGAGCAGCAGAACACCGTCAACTTCGGACGCTACGAGAACGAGGAGGCGTGGGACCTGGTCCAGCAGCTCGACCGCACGCCGATCGAGGACCCGGAGGCGATGCTCGCGGTCACGTCGAAGCTGCAAGAGATCCACTTGACCGAGATGCCGATCATCCCGCTCTGGTACAACGGTATGTGGTCGCAGGCATCGACGCAGGTCTGGACCAACTGGCCCAGCTCCAGCCCGGACTCCCCGGGATGGGTGCCCACCAGCTGGCGCGGCTACTTCCAGCGCGGCGCCGTGCTCATGCTCACCGAGTTGGAACCCGCCAACGGCGGCTGAGCACCAGACGGGTAACTGACGCTGGTCGTCGGAGCGGCCATGTGGGCCCGGACACCACCACCAAACCGGGGACGATGGCGGCGTTCGGGCCG
>CAYTMR010000102.1:0-5949 GCA_964438855.1 uncultured Micromonosporaceae bacterium | reverse complement strand
GCGCACCCAGTCGCACGGTCCACTGCTTGATTTCTCTGGCTCCCCGAGTTGGACCCCGCCACGGGGGGCTGAGCACCCTACGGTTAAGTGCCGCTGGTCGTCGTCGCGGCCTTGTCGCCGCGCCGACGACCAGCAAGCCGGCGAGGAGGGCGGAGTGCGGCGCTACATCGGCAGGAAGCTGGTCATCTACGGACTGACCTTCTTCGTCGCCGTCACGATCAACTGGGCGATTCCCCGATTCATGCCGGGGGATCCGGTGCAGAGCATGCTCGCCCGAGGCTCGATCAGCCACCCGGACGCCTCGGCCGCCATGCGGGAGTACTACGAGAACGTCTTCGGCTTAGACGTGCCGCTGTGGCAGCAGTACCTCAACTTCTGGAAGGCATTGCTGCAGGGCGACCTCGGTGTCAGTGTGTGGCTGTTCCCCACGCCAGTGATCGACGTCATCTTGGGGGCGGTGCCGTACACGCTCGGCCTTCTCCTGCCGGCGATCCTGCTGAGCTGGTACGCGGGCAACAAGGTCGGGGCGCTCGCCGCGCGGCGCCGGTGGTTGGACAACACGGTGCTGCCGATCGGCTACATCCTCACCGCCACTCCCTACATGTGGCTGGCGATCCTGCTGGCGTGGAGTCTGGGGATCGTGGCGGGCTGGTTCCCGATCGCCGGTGGGTACAGCTTTTCGCTGCAGCCCACGTGGTCGTGGCAGTTCGTCGGCAGCTTGCTCCAGCACTGGTTCTTGCCGTTCTTGTCGCTGTTCCTGGTCGCTTTCGGCGGATGGGCGATCGGCATGCGCAACTTGGTGATCTACGAGCTGGAGGCGGACTACGCCTCCTACCTGGAGGTGCTCGGTGCTCCTCCGAGGCTGATCCGCAAGT
Source organism: uncultured Micromonosporaceae bacterium (assembly GCA_964438855.1). Taxonomy (GTDB): domain Bacteria; phylum Actinomycetota; class Actinomycetes; order Mycobacteriales; family Micromonosporaceae; genus Natronosporangium. The sequence continues at coordinate 5,074 of CAYTMR010000102.1, read as the reverse complement.
ACGCCTTCCGTAACGCCTCGCTGCCGCAGATCACCGGACTGGCCCTGCAACTGGGAGTGCTGGTCGGCGGCGCCCTGCTCACCGAGGTGGCCTTCGCCTATCCGGGCCTGGGTTACCTGATCCTGCAGGCCGTGCTGAACCAGGACTTCTTCCTGCTTCAGGGCATCTTCTTGTTCATCGTGCTCGGGGTCCTGGTGGCCAACTTCATCGTCGACATCGTCTACTTCGTCGTCGACCCCCGGACTCGGATCGGCGCCGCGGAGGTGAGTTCATGAGCAGCGGTGGACCCCAGGTGCGACGCGACACGCTGCGGATCGCCTTGGTCAACCCGAAGGTGATCGGCGGTGCGGTCGTCATCCTCGGACTGCTCGCGCTGGGGGTGATCGCCCCGTTCTTCGCCGACCACAGTCCCGACGAGTACGTCGGTCCGAGGATGCAGCCGCCGTCGTCGGAGTACTGGTTCGGCACCACCATCTACGGTCAGGACGTCTTCCTGCAGTTCACCAGCGGGCTGCGCTCCACCTTCCTGGTGGGCCTCATCGCCGGTGGCGTCGCCGCCGTGATCGGCATGACGATCGGCTTCATCTCCGGCTACCGCGGTGGCCTCGTCGACGAGTTCCTCAACATGTTCACCAACATCGTGCTCGTCCTGCCGGCCCTCGCTGTCCTGATCATCATCAATTCGTATCTCGGGGTGCGTAGCCTGCTCACCCAGGCGGTCGCGATCGGCCTCTTCTCGTGGCCCTGGGTGGCGCGTGCGGTGCGCGCGCAGGCGCTGTCGCTGCGGTCTCGGGAGTTCGTCGACTTGGCCAGGCTCACGGGGGTGCCGGGGTGGCGGATCATCCTCCGCGAAGTGGCGCCCAACATGAGCTCCTACCTGCTGCTCGCCTTCATCCTGTTGTTCGGCGGGTCGATCCTGTTCGCTGCGGGTCTCGACTTCATCGGACTGGGCCCGACCAACGCGGTGTCGCTCGGCCTCATGATGAACCAGGCGGTGCACTCGGCCGCGTTGACGCTGGGCATGTGGTGGTGGTTCATCCCGCCTGGGCTGGGCATCGTGCTGATCGTCGGTGCGCTCTACGTCACCAACGTCGGCCTGGACGAGGTCTTCAACCCGAAGCTGAGGGAGAGGTGACCGATGGCGCTGCGGGTGGACGACCTGCGGGTGTGGTACCGGACCAGTCGTGGTGACGTGAAGGCCCTCGACGGGGTCACCTTCACCCTCGCCGACGGCGAGATCATGGGCCTCGCCGGCGAGTCGGGCTGTGGCAAGACCACGTTGAGCAAGAGCCTGATCCGTCTGGACGGGAGGATGCGGTACGTCGGCGGCACGGTGGAACTGGACGGCGACCAGGTGCCGATCGACAACCACGCTGCCATGAACCAGTTCCGGTTCCACCGCATCTCGCTGATTCCGCAGTACGCGATGAGCGCGCTGAATCCGACTCGGCGGATCGGCGTGATGATCCGGGAGTTGGTGGAGTCGCGTGGAATCTCCTACGCCACCCTGCTCCCGGAGCTGGAGCGGCGGTTGACGCTGGTGGGGTTGTCCACGGACGTGCTTCGCCGGTACCCCATCGAACTGTCCGGCGGCATGCGCCAGCGCACCGTGATGGTGATCTCCACGCTGCTCAACCCCTCGCTGCTCATCGCCGACGAGGTCACCTCGGCGTTGGACGTCTCCACCCAGCGGGCGGTGGCCGAGACGCTCGTCGAGCTGCGCGATCGGAACATCGTGCGGAGCATGATCGTGGTGACCCACGACATCTCGCTGGTCTACCAGATCGCCGACACGATCATGGTGATGTACGCGGGCAAGCTGGCCGAGAAGGCACCCGCCGAGGTGATCGTCGAGCAGCCCCAACATCCCTACACCCGGCAACTGATCGCGTCACTGCCCGAAGTGGGCGTCCGATACGCCGACCGGGTGCTCGCGGGCATCCCGGGCAGCCCACCGGCGCTGCTCGATCCGCCGGCTGGCTGCCGGTTCCGGGATCGGTGTCCACTGGCGAGTGACCGCTGCCAGCAGGAGCCACCGCTGGTGGAGGTGGCGCCGGGGCACACGGTGGCGTGCTGGGAGGCGAACTGACATGCTGACGCTCGAGGGGGTCTGGAAGGTCTTTCGGGTCGGAGCGTTCGGTCGGCGTGAGCGCGTCGCCGTGCGCGACGTCAGCTTCCAGGTGCGCCCAGGTGAAGTGGTGTCGTTGATCGGAGAGAGCGGCAGCGGGAAGACCACCATCGGTCGGATGGTGCTGCGGCTGATCCCCGTCACCCGTGGGCGCATCACCTTCGACGGCAACGACATCTCCGGCTACCGCGGTGGTCGCCTGAAGGACTACTACCGGCGGGTGCAGGGGGTCTTCCAGGACCCGTTCAGCTCCTTCAACCCGGTGTTCCCAGCCGACCGGGTCTTCGCCATGGTGAAGCGCGAACACTTCCCGCACGTGCCGGAGTCGCAGTGGCGTGAACGGGTGGAGCAGGCCCTCACCGATGTGCGGCTCGATCCGGGCACGGTCTTCGGTAAGTATCCGCACCAGCTCAGTGGTGGTCAGCTCCAACGGGTGTTGATCGCGCGGGCGCTGCTGCTCGACATCAAGCTGCTGGTCGCCGACGAGATCATCAGCATGTTGGACGCCTCCACCCGCATCGACGTGCTGAACCTGCTCGCCGAGCTGAAGGCGCGAGGGCTGGGCATCCTGTTCGTCACGCACGACTTGGCGCTGGGTAACTACATCAGCGACCAGACGGTGATCCTCCGTAAGGGCGTGGTGGTCGAGCGGGGCGCTACCGACAAGGTCTTCGCTGATCCTCAGCACCCGTACGCCCGTACTCTGTTGGCCTCGGTGCCGCAGCTGCACCGCAAGTGGGAGCCGGTGGCGCCGCAACAGGAGGCGTTGCCCTGCCTCTACCACGAGCGCTATCCGCTCGATGGTGGTGACGCGCCACCGATGGTGGAGGTGGCGCCTGACCACTTCGTCGGTTGCTTCTACGCCACGGAGGACGGGCAGGTCTGTCGGGCGGCTTAGGACGCGTGCGCCGTCGCGGGGCGCGCGGTGCTGCCACGCGGGGTGAGGCGGGCGGTGGCCACCTGGCGTGACCTCGGCGGCTCACCGGCGATCACCGCGAGTAGTTCCCGGGCTGCCTCCGCACCGTAGGCGGGGATGTCCCGGGTGAGCGCGGTCAGCGGTGGGTGCACCAGCCGGCACAGCGGGGAGTCGTCGAACGCGACGATCGACAGGTCGGCCGGCACCGATACACCCATCTCCTGGGCCACGGCGAGGCCGGCAATCGCCATGATGTCGTTGTCGTAGATGAGCGCTGTTGGTGCCGGGTGGGTGGAGAGCAGGCGTCGGGTCGCCGCCGCGCCTTGCTCGCCGCTGTAGTCGGTGGATTCGACGACGGCCTCGCCGAGCCCCAGTCGGCGGCACACGGAGATGAAGGCTTCGGTCCGGACGCGGGTGTGGCGCAGGTCTGGTAGCCCTTGGATCTGTCCGATCCGGCGGTGGCCCAAGGCTACCAGGTACTCCACCGAGTGGACCAGGGCGGACGCGTCGTCGTTCCAGACGTGGGCCAGGTCGCCCACGCCGTCGGGGCCGCCGACGACCACCGCGGGAAGTCGCAGCTGCTCCAGCATCTGGATCCGGGGGTCGTCCACTCGCAGGTCGCACACGAGGACACCGTCCACACGTCGCTCGCCCCACCAGCGCTGGTAGACGGCGACTTCGGCGTCGAAGTCCGACACGACTTGGAGCATGAGAGCGTAGGAGCGGGTCGACAGCTCCGCCTCGACTCCGCTGATGAGCTCCATGTAGAAGGGTTCCAGGCCGAGGACGGCCGCGGGTCGGCGCAGTGCCAGTCCGACGGCGTTGGCTGCCGCGCCGGAGAGAGCCCGGGCGGCGCTGTGAGGCTTCCACCCGATCTCTTTGGCGATGGCCAGGATGCGACGCCGCGTGGCGTCGGACACTCCTGGCTGGCCGTTGAGCGCGTAGGAGACGGCGCCTTTGGAGACGCCGGCGCGCCGCGCGATGTCGGCGATGGTGGGCCGTTTCACCTGACCCCCTTCCACAGGCCGGTCGGAGCTGAACCGGTTCCCTTAGATTAGCGCCACCGGATACTATCGATCATCGAATTATTGACAGTCCTCTTGCTGTTCCGTACGGTCGAACTGCTTACCCGGTTCAGTTGCCGACAGGGTCGGCGTGACGTGCGAAAGGCCTTTCATGCGCTCTTTCCGTCCGCTGCGGGACGGCTGGTCACTGCGGCCGGTGCAGGGTTGCGAGGTGCCGACCGAGGTGGCCGCGGCGGCACCGGTGCCGGCGACGGTGCCCGGGTGTGTGCACACTGATCTGCTCGCGGCTGGTCTGATTCCCGATCCGCACCTGGACGACCACGAGACCAGGCTGCACTGGATCGGGCGTGCCGACTGGTGCTACGACCTGCGGTTCAACTGGCGACCGGAGCCTGGTGAGCAGGTCGACCTGGTGTGCGCCGGGCTCGACACGCTCGCGACGATCTCGTTGAACGGGCAGGCGATCGGCGTTACCGCCAACATGCACCGTAGCTACGAGTTCGCCGTCGGCGACGCGCTGCGCGACGGGGGCAACCACCTTCAGGTGCGGTTCGACTCGGCCTACCGGTACGCCGAGCGCTTGCGCGAGGAGCTCGGTGACCGGCCCGCCGCCTCCCCGCGGCCGTACGCCTTCATCCGGAAGATGGCCTGCAACTTCGGCTGGGACTGGGGACCGGAGGTGGTGACTGCCGGGATCTGGCGTGAGATCGGTCTACGGCGGTGGCGGGTGGCTCGACTAGCCGAAGTCGTGCCGCTGGTGACGGTGGACGGTGCGGAAGGGCGGGTGGATCTGCGGATCACAGTGGCGCGGGCGCCGGCTGAGGAGGCCGAGCCGCTCACTCTCACCGCCGAGGTGACCGGTCACGGCACCACCGTGCGCGGCCACGTGGTGTTGGCACCTGGCCGGGTGGACAGCGCGATCACCCTCGCCGTCCCGCGGCCGGCCAGGTGGTGGCCGCGCGGCTACGGTGAGCAGGCGCGTTATCAGCTTCGTGTGTCGCTCAC
>CAYTMR010000101.1:0-12313 GCA_964438855.1 uncultured Micromonosporaceae bacterium | reverse complement strand
ACATCCCCAACTCCTGCGCCACCCTCTACCTACCGACGGAGATCTTCGACTTCGACGTGCGTCCATCGGCGAGTGGCCCGACCAGGATCGACCCGGGCCAGGGTGCGCCGAAGGCGACCTGACCGACACCACGGCAAGCCTGGTCGGTGAGCACCGACCAGGCTTCGTGCCGTGAGCGGCGGAAGCCTCAAGGTTGCGCCGGTGACAGCGGCTCTTCTGGAGCCGCTGGCGGGGACGGGACCGCGTGACAACGCCACATGTGACTCTGACTATCCTATGCCGGTCCACTGTAAAGTTCCCCACCGGCGAGAGGAGGAAGTGGCGTAGCGGCGTGGCCACGTCCCGTTGTTCCCGCTGCGTCAGTGACCGATGACCATCACCAGGCGGGCGTTGCTGGGCTTGGGCTCCGCGACCGCGGTAACGACGCTGACCGGTTTCTCCACCGCTGCTCAGCCTCATGGCGACTACACGCTCATCCGTGGTGGTCAGGTGCTCACGTTGGACCCGCAGCGCGGTGAGCTCTCGCGGGGGGATGTGTTGGTCCAGGGTGACCAGATCGTCGACGTGGCGCCCAACCTCAACCTTCCGGGCCCTGGCCAAGTCGTCGACGCCGAGGGCATGGTGGTGGCACCCGGGTTGGTCGACAACCACCGGCACCTGTGGGCCACTCTGCTGCGCGGGTACAGCGCCGACCACAGTTTCGGCGACTACTTCGGGCAGGTGTTGCTGACCGTTTCACCGCGGCTGACGCCCGACGACGTCTACCTGGGGTGCTTGCTGGGCGCCTACGAGGCCCTCAACACCGGCGTCACCACCGTCCTGGACTGGAACCACGGCACCAACACCCGCGACCACGCTCTGGCCGCGGTGACCGCCTTGCGGGACTCGGGCATCCGCGCGGTCTTCGGCTACTCGTCACCGGCGGCGGACAGTGTCCGGGCGGACGCACCGCCGAGCGTGGCTGATCTCGACGCGGTCTACGGCATGGTGCAGTACGACCCCTTGATCAGCATGGCGGTGGCGACCCGCAACCCGGAGTCCGCCGACGCCGCCGGCCTGCAACGGATCGCCGACGATGTCGCGCAGGCCCGTCGGTTGGGAGTGCCGATCACCCTGCACACCGGCTTCGGCTCGGGCCGTTCGGCTCCGCAGTGGCTATCAGACGAAGGACTGCTCGGCCCCGACATGACCCTGGTCCACGGCAACGCGTTCACCTCGGCGGAGTTGGCGCTGATCGCCGCGGCCGGCGCGTGGGTCAGCGTCTCGCCCGACACCGAATTGCAGATGGGGCTCGGGGCGCCGCCGCTGCGGGCCATGCTCGCCGCCGGAGTCCTGCCGACCGTCAGCGTCGACGTGGTCACCGCCGCCGACGGTGACCTGCGGGTGCAGGTGCGGATGTTGCTGCAGACCCAGCGCATGCTCGACCATGCCGCCGGGCTCGGCGGTCCGCACGTGGCGTACACCGCGGCCCTGCCGTATGTCACCAGCCACGCCGCCGCCTCCCTCGGCCTGCAATCCCAGATCGGCGTGCTGGCGCCAGGCAAGCAGGCGGACCTGGTGCTGATCGACCTGGCCGACCCTGGCGTCGCATCCGTCGATGACGCGGCGCTCGCGGTGCTGACCGCGCCGGCGAGCGCGGTCGACACGGTGATGGTGGCTGGCCGTATCGTCAAGCGAGACGGCCAACTGCTCGCCGGCGACCTGGGGTGGTTGCGGGGTGCGGCACGGCAGGCGAGAGCGCGGCTGCTCAACGGCGTCTGAGCAGCGAGGTCACGTCGCGCCGCCGATGCGTGCCCGCCACGCCTCCGCGGCCAGCTCCACCATCCGGTTGTAGGTGATCTCCGGACGGAAGCCGAGTACCTCTCGGGCCCGACAGTTGAGCGTCCAGTAGTCGACGTCCGGGCCCGGGAGGGTGACATCCACGACGGGTAGTCCCGTTGCCGCGCCGAGCTGATGAGCGAACTCCACCAAGTCGACTGACTCGTCAGGGCCCACCCCGAGCGTCTCACCGTCCGCGTCGGGTGTCTCGATCGCCAACTGGAGCGCTACCGCGATGTCCTGCGGGGCGAGGATGCCCATGCGTGCGGGGCGGCCCTCAGAATGGCGCACCGCGATGAGCTGGTGGGGTCCGTTCCGAAGCGAGCGCAGGAGCGCGACTCGCTGCTGGTCGCCGCGAGCCTCCTCGTGACGGAGACGCTGGTGGAGGAAGAACCTCCGCGGCCCTTCCCCCTCGGCATCTGGGTCCAGGATTTCGGCGGGGTCGAGCACATGGCACAGGCGTAGGATGACGGTCTCCACACCGTATCGGCGACGGTAGTAGGAGAGCATCTCTTCGCCGATCACCTTGCTCAACCCATAGTGGTTGGTGGGAAGCCGTGGGTGGCTTTCGTCGATCGGCATGCAACGAGGTGCCGTCTCCGGGTAGACCTCGCCGGAGCTGGCGAAGACGACACGGCGTACTCCGGCGGTGACAGCCGCCCGCAGCAGATGGAAGGTGCCCATGACGTTGGCGGTCATGACTTCTTCGGCGCGGGCGTCGTCCCACGACTGGACCGCGGCCAGGTGCACGATGCTGTCGACACCACGCAGGAGCTCGTCGTCGATGTCGGAGAGCTGGCCGAGAACGCTCGTGACCACAGCCGGATGCTCCACCGGGTAGAGGTCGTGGGCAAGGACTCGGTAGCCCGCCTCGGCCAGGCGCGCCACCGCCCGCCGACCAACCCGTCCACTCGCTCCGGTTACCAACACCCCGGTGTCGCCCATGGGCTTCCTCCCCTCACGCGTGCCCTGCCGTAGCCTGTCTTGGGACATCACTCACCAGCTCGCCGGCGCGCACCACCGCGTGGCAGGCGAAGGTGACGTCCGCCCGTCGCACATCGCCGTAGGAGTCGATCAGGTCCACACCGCCCTGACGCAGTTCGAGCACGGCGGCGTCGCCGTGGGCGCCGACAGCGAGGGTGCCCACCTCTCCCAGCCGACCGATGACCCGCGCTGGGGCGACGGTCACCCGCTCGACGATGTCTCGCAGCGGCAGGCCGAGCAGCAAGAACTTGGACATCACGTCCAGCAGGCTCCAGACCGGTCCATCGACGTTGTACTTGTGCAGGTCGGTGGAGATGGTCCGGGGTGTGAGCCCTTGGTCGAGCGCGAGCTCACAGACCCGGAACGAGAACGATCCCTCACCGTGGCCGACGTCGAAGTGCACCCCCCGGTCCCGAGCGGCGAGGATCGCCCGCCGGACCTGGCCGCGTTCGTCGAGTACCCCGTGCTCCAAACCGTGGTAGGTGTGGGTGAGGATGTCACCTTCCCGCAACGCGTCGACGATCTGGTCGATGGACTCGCCCCACGACTCCTGCGGGTGCACCATCACCGGGGTACCGGTCGCGGCGGCCGCTTCCTGCGCCAGCCGCAGTGGGGTGAGGCCAGCCCGTTGGCTGACCTGCGCCCGTGTCAACCTCACCTTCACTCCGAGCAGCACGTCACGGTGCGCCTGGATCGTCTCGACCGTCCGTTGCGGGTCGGCCCAGTCAGGGTCGGAGAGCTCCCCGATACGCCGGGAGATCATTCCCATGGTCGAGATGTTGAGGAAGGCGTAGAGGCGGGTGCGGCTTGGCGCGACCACGTAGCGCGCGAAGCCGCCAAAGGTGTCTGCGCCTGCGGAGCCGGCGTCGATCGCGGTGGTCACCCCTTGGGCCAGGCAGTGCTGGTCGGCGTCGATCCCGTAGTGGGACACACCAGGGTAGACGTGGGTGTGGGTGTCGATGAGACCGGGGACGACGAGCCGACCGGTGGCGTCGACGACCTGGCGGCAACGCGAGACGGCGATGGACTCCTCGACCGCGGCGACGCGGCCCGCACGGAACGCGACGTCCCGTCGCGCCTCGATGCCCTGGTGCGGGTCGATGAGTGTGCCGCCGAGGATGCCCAGGTCGAAGAGCGCCTCACCGGCCGAGGCTGCGGGCGGGACTGCTGGCCCGCCCGCAGCGGGGTGTGGGTGCGAGTTCACGCCGCCTCCGGCGGGTGCTCGGCGTGCCAGTGGCGGGCGATGTCGATTCGGCGGGCCACCCACACCTCAGGACCGGCTTCGGCCACCCGGTCGAGGAATCGACACAGGTCGGCAGCCCGCCCTGGGCGGCCGACGATGCGGGTGTGTAAGCCGATGCTCATCATCTTGGGGTGCTCCTCACCCTCGCGCAGCAACAGCGAATACGCCCGGTCCAGGTAGGCGGCGAAGCTTTCGGACTGGAAGCCGTACGTGTTCACATACCGCCCGTCGTTGTTGTCGAGTGTGTACGGAACCACCAGATGCTGATGGCCGTCGACCGGCACCCAGTACGGCAGGTCGTCGGCGAACGAGTCGGCGTCGTAGGTGAATCCTCCGATCTCGACCAGGAGTTTGCGGGTGTTCGGGCTCATGCGGCCGAGGTAGTAGCCGGCTGGCCGTTCACCCGTCACCTGCTCGTGGCGCGTGACCGCTTCGAGGATGTGCTGCCGCTCTTCCTCGATCGGCATCTCGCTGTAGTCGATCCAGCGGAGGCCATGGCTGGCGATCTCCCAGTCCGCTTCCCGCATGGCGGCGACCGCCTCCGGATTGCGTTCCAGGGCGGTGGTCACACCAAAGATGGTCACCGGGAGATTGCGTTCGGTGAAGAGGCGGTAGAGACGCCAGAAGCCGGCCCGGCTGCCGTACTCGAACATCGACTCCACCGCCAGATCACGGATGTTGGGCCGCGCCGGCTTGGGCTCCTCGGTGAGGAACGACTCGGACGTGCGGTCGCCGTGCAGGACCGACCGCTCGCCGCCCTCCTCGTAGTTGATGACGAATTGGACCGCCAATCGCGCACCGCCCGGCCACCTCGGGTCCGGCGGGGTGCGTCCGTAGCCGCGTAGGTCTCTGGGGTAGGTGTCCATGGTGCTCCTCTTATGTGCGATTCGGGGGTGTCACCACTCGGCGAAGGATCCGTCCGGGTGCCGCCATGTGGGGCCTCGCCAGGCATGGCCGCGTTCGGCTGCGGAACGGACCGCCGACTCGTCGATCTCGATGCCGAGTCCTGGGCCGGTCAGCCGACGGCAGTACCCGTCGGAGAAGTCGAAGACGCTGGTGTCGGCGAGGTAGGAGAGCAGGTCGCTGCCGACGTTGTAGTGGATGCCGCCGCTCTGCTCCTGGATGAGGAAGTTGGGAGTCACGAACGCCACCTGAAGGCAGGCCGCCAGCGCGATGGGGCCAAGCGGGCAGTGGGGGGCGAGGTAGGCGTCGAAGGTCTCGGCGAGGGCAGCGATGCGTCGAGCTTCAGTGATCCCACCGCAGTGCGACAGGTCCGGCTGCGCCACCGCGAGCCCAGCGCTCAACACCGGCAGAAACTCAGTGCGGTGGTACAGGCGTTCCCCGCAGGCGATCGGGATCGACGTCAGTGTGACGATGTCGCGAAGCCGGTGAGGGGAGAACTCGGGGAGGGTGGGCTCCTCGACGAACAGGGGTCGCAAAGGTTCAAGTTCGCGTAGCACCCGGCGCGCCATCGGCACACTGAGGCGGCCGTGGAAGTCGAGGGCGAAGTCGCCGTCCGGGCCCATCGCCTCCCGCACCGCTTCGGCGGTGGATATGACACGGTCGATGGCGCGTGGCGTGTCGAGCGGTGCCATCCGGCCACTGGCGTTCAGCTTGACAGCCGTGAAGCCCGCTTCTCGCATGGTCAGAGCGTGGTCGGCGACTTCTGACGGCTCGTCACCACCGATCCAGGAGTAGACCCGGGCCCGCTCCCGCACCGGCCCGCCGAGCAGCTCGTGCACCGGCACACCGAAATGCTTGCCCGCGATGTCCCACAGCGCTTGGTCGATGCCGGCGACCGCAGACGAGAACACTGGCCCACCGCGGTAGAAGGTTTGTTTGGTCAGCACCTGCCAGTGGTCCTCGATCCGTAGCGGATCCGCTCCGATCAGGTGCTCACGCGACTCTTCGATCGCGGCTTGGACGGTGGCGCTCCGCCCCTCGAGGGTCGCCTCACCCCAGCCGACGATCCCCTCATCGGTGGTCAGCTTGACGAACAGCCAACGCGGCGGGACGAGAAAGGTCTCTAGCTCAACGATCTTCACTCTTCACCTCCAACCGCCGCCACCAACCGGGCGAGGGCGTCGTCACGCTGCAGCGCCCCCGCTGCGCCGACGGCACTGGCTCCGGCGGCGAGAAACTCGGCGGCGTTGTCCGGCCCGACCCCGCCGACGGCGACGAACCTAGCCTGGGGGAAGGGCCCGGTCATCGCCGTGAACCACGATGCGCCCAGTGCCGCGGCTGGGAAGGCCTTCAACCAGCGGTAACCGCTGTGGATCGCCTGGCTCACCTCGGTGGCGGTCGCCACGCCCGGCAGGTGCGGCAGGCCGGCACCACGAGCGGCTGCGCCCACCGTCGCGTCCCAGTCCGGGCTGACGACGAACGCCGCGCCGGCTGCCGCGGCGACGTGTACCTGCTCGGGTGTGCGGACGGTCCCGGCGCCCACTGGCTGCCCGCAGGCGCGACCGGCGCTGACCGCCGCGTGTAGTGACGTGACCGCCTGGTCGTCCTGGATCGGGACCTCGACCAGCGCAACCCCGAGTTGCCAGGCCCGCCGGCACAGGTCCACGGTCTCGGTAGGGCCCTTGCCACGAATGATCACCATGACCGGGCACTGGTCGAAGGCGGCGGTGAAGAACGCGTCCACGCTGACCGCTGCCTGGGTGCTCACGGCACGGCTCCGCTAGCGCCGTTGGCCTGCGAAATCGCGCGAGCGCACTCCTTGAGCGCCGGAACGAACTCCCGAAGTTGCTCCATCGGCACCAGCGCGCGCAGGGTCGTGAGTGAGATGCCTCCCACCACCCGGTCGCCGAAGCCGAAGATCGGCGCGCCGATGCAGTTGATGAAGTCCTCGAACTCCGCGTTGTCCTCCGACCAGCCACGCTCGCGGATCGCCTCCAGCTCCTGGGTGAAGGCGGCGGGGGTGGTGATGGTGTTGGCGGTGTACTTCTCGTATGTCACCCGTTTGAGCAGCACGCTGCGTTCCGACTCGTCCAGGTAGGCCAAGATCGCCTTGGCCACCGCCGCAGTGTGGAGGGTGACGGAGTTGCCTACCTGGGACTGCATCCGCACCGCGCCGATCCCCTCGACCTTGTCGACGTAGACGATGTCTGACTGGGTGAGTTGCGCTAGGTGGATGGTGTGGCCGTACTTCTCGCTGAGTCTGGTCAAGTGAGGCCGCGCCACGGTACGCAGATCGATCGCCTCGAGGGCTGCGCTCGCCAGCGCGATCATGCGGAAGCCGATGGTGTAGCGGCCGCCCGCCATGCGAGCGAAGCCACCCTCTTCGAGTGTCTGCATGAGACGCGACGCCGTCGACTTGTGGACTTTCAGGTGGTTGGTGATTTCCGTGAGAGTCCTCGGTGCAGTCGCGCAGAACTCGATGGCTTCGAGGGCGCGGTTGACGGTTACGGACATGGTGCGGCACCTTCCACGCGAGTGGCCGCGGCCGACCATTGGGCGATGGAGACTCCAATCGCTTCACATATGTGCTCGACCGGCGGCAGGGGAGCGACGTCCGCTACCGTACCGAGGCTGGTGCTCGCCACGAAATGTCCGAGCTTGAGTCTCGCCTCATCGGACAGCCCGCGTAACGCGCCAGCGAGCCAACCGGCTGCGAAGGCGTCCCCCGCCCCCACTGAATCGACGACTGCGGCTCGCCGTGCGGGCACGGTGACGCGATGTCCACCGCGTACGGTGGTCGCGTCCTCGGCCCCGTTCTTGACCACCAGCACGCACGACGGTGGGAGAAGAGAGGCGAGCTCGTCGACGCTCTGCACCTTCCACAGCGCGCCGGCCTCGTCCAGCCCGACGAAGACCACATCTGCCTGACGTGCGAGCGCCAGCAGCACTGGTGCCGGGTCGCGCTCCCACAGCGAGGGGCGGTAGTTGACGTCGAACGAGATCCACCGGCCGGCGGCTCGGGGTCGGGATAGGAGGGCCTGCAACAAATCGAGGCACGAGGGGGAGAGGGCGGCGGTGATGCCACTGAGGTGGGTGACGGTCGCCGGTGCTGAACCGATGCGGTCGGCGAACTCAGGTCCCATCGTCGAGGCCGCCGAGCCGCGTCGATAGTAGTGGACCGAGGTCCTGCCCGCTTCTGGGACCTTGAAGAACACGCCGGTGGGCTCGGCGTCAGAGCGCTCCACGAGCGAGACATCCACGTCAGCCGCTTCGATCGCTGAGACGAGCAGGTCACCCAGCGGATCAGCGCCCACGCGGCTGGCCCAGGCGGCACGGCAGCCAAGAGCCGCCAGGTGTATCGCGACGTTGCTTTCGGCGCCGCCGACGTGGAGCGCATATCCCGGTCCCAGCGTCAGCCCACCCTGTCGCTCCGGTGTCACCATCAGCATCGACTCACCCAGGCACAGGGCATCCAGATGAGGGGTCAAGCCTCGGTAGTCCTCTCCGCGCGTTGCAATAGATGCAACGATGTCGTATGAACCGCAACGCGCTCTACTGTAGTGATGGGCGAATCGGAGTGTCAACCGGGCGGTCGGCATCACCAAGTTCGTGAACAAGCTGGTCTTACCTCGCGAGTGCGGCAGATCTGAGGTCGACTCTTGCGCTCCTGCTTGAGCCGTGTTTACGATCACGTTGCTTTTAGAAGGACAGGTGTTGCAAATAACGCAACATTATCGGTGGAGCGGAGACGGCCTGGCTGGCCGGACAGAGGAGAGAGTCATGGAGTCGTCAGCCGCGAACGCGGTGCGCCACGCCTTATCGCGTCGTACGTTGTTGAAAGCGGGAGCGCTGTCGATGGCGCTTCCCGTCGTCAGCTCCTGTGCCGGTGCCGGAGGTAGCTCGTCCGGCGGCGGAAACATCACCTTCCTCGCAGACACCCGCGACGAATGGCCGCGGCTGGAGAAGCTGATGCCACAACTGGAGGAGAAGTACGGTTTCGGCTTCTCCATCCAGCACCTACAAGAGACGCCGTTGCGCGCCAAGGCCGGCCTGGAACTGACCGCGGAGAGCACCAGCATCGACGTCCTCATGATGGACTTCATGCTGCTGCCGCAGTACGCCGAGGGCGGGCGGCTCGAGCCACTCGACGCCTACCTCGAAGCGTCCGGCACCTTCCGGCGTGAAGACTTCCGCGCACCCTTCCTCGACGCGCTCACCGTCGACGGCAACCTCTATGGCGTACCGATCACCCAGGACTGCAACCTGCTCATCTACCGGGCCGACATCTTCGAGGAGCTCGGTCTGGACGTCCCCGACACCATGGAGGAGCTCGCGGAGGTAGCCGCCGAGCTAGCGGACTGGGGACGCGCCGATGGCATCTCCGGGATCGCCATGCGTGGCCAGCGTGGAGTGGGCATCAGCGAATGGACCTGGCCCTGCTTCCTCAACTCCTTCGGGGGCAGCTACTACCGGAACTACCCCGAGGACCGCACACCCGCCCTCGACAGCGATGAGGCGATCGAGGCGCTGGAGTTCTACGTGGACTTGCTGGCCACGGCAGGCCCCGCTGGCGCGGCCTCCTACGGTCCGACAGAGGTCCTCAACGACCTCATGGCCGGCAAGACGGCGATGGTGATCGACTCAGCGACGCTGGGCACCTCAGCGGAGAACCCGGAGAAGTCCACCGTCGCCGGGAAGCTCGGTTACGCGATGGTGCCCCAGGGCCCGGCCGGTCGGCACCCCGGGTTCTACACCTGGGCGATCTCGGTGCCCAAGGGGTCGAGCCGGGCAGCGGACGGTGGCGCCTTCGCTGCCTGGATGGTCTCCCCCGAGGTGGCGGTGGAGGTCGGCTTCTCCGCCCCCAACCAGGCGTTGGAGAACACCTACAACTTCCCCAAGTACGAGGGGTACGCACAGGCGCAGTCGTGCCTGGAGGCCCTGATGGCCTCGCTGGAGATCGCCGACCCGGACTACCGGCCGCGCAACGCGCAGGCCCAGGAGATCGGCGACATCGTCTCCAAGGCGATCTCCGAGGCGGTCTCCGGTCAGGTGTCGCCGGCGGCCGCGCTGCGTGAGGCCAACGAAGCTGCTGCGGCGGTGGTTGCGGAATCGTGACCGTCCTCAACCAACCCTCACCCCGCTCCGATGTCGCCATGACACCGGAGCGGGGGCAGGCTTCTGCGCGCCGACGGCCGCCACGCGCCCGCCGATCGGGCGCGTGGTCCGCGGCCCCCTGGTTGCTGCCCACGATCGCCGTGATCGCTGTCATGACCCTCTATCCGACAGTGCACGGCATCTGGTTGAGCCTCACCGACCGCAGCCTCGCCGGTCAACAAGACACGGCGCGCTTCGTCGGCCTGGACCAGTACATCAAGCTGTTCGACTCGCCGGTGTTCTCCAACGCACTGCGCGTCACCGCGGTCTACACCGTCGGTTCGCTGGTGTTGGAGATGCTGATCGGGCTGGCGCTGGCGCTGCTGCTCAACCGGGACATCCGCGGCCGTGGCCTCATGCGGTCGGTGCTGATCAGCACCATGATGCTGTCTCCGGTGGTGGTGGGAACCGTCTGGCGCCTGCTGCTCAACCCGGCACAGGGCGACTTCAACGCCCTCCTCTCGGTGCTCGGTCTCCCGGAGCAGGCGTGGCTGTCGTCCTCCACCGGAGTCCTGCCGGCACTGATCATGGTCGACGTCTGGCACTGGACACCGTTGATCATGCTGATCCTGCTGGCGGGGTTGCAAGCGGTCCCGACGGACATGTACGAAGCCGCCCAGGTCGACGGTGCGGGCGCGTGGAGCACGTTCCGCCGCATCACCTTGCCGATGCTCAAGCCCTCCATCGCCGTCGCGCTGCTCATCCGGTTCATGGATGTGGTGCGCACCTTCGACGTCATCTACGCGATGACCGGCGGAGGGCCAGGCAGCGCTAGTGAGAACCTCAGTGTCACCGCCTTCTACGCCGGGTTCCAGACCTACGACATCGCCTACTCGTCAGCGATCTCAGTAGTGATCTTCGGGATCACGGTGCTGGGAAGTGCGCTCATCGTGCTCGTGTTCGGCGTGAAGATGTGGAGCTCCCGATGACTGCGAAGACCGCGCAGGGCCAACGGCCACGCGCCGGAGCGTATCGCCGGTGGTCCAACCATGTCCTGACCGTGCTGATGGTGGCGATCGGTGTGGTGTGGGCAGCACCCACCGTGTGGGTGGTGTGGGCGTCGCTGCACCCGACCGGCTCGGACGCACCCGTGGTGACGCTCCAGTTCTTCCGGCAGGTGTTCACCGACTACGGATTCTTCCCGAACCTGATCAACAGCGTGACGACCACGGTCTTGAGCACCGCACTAGCCGTTCTCATCGGCACGCCAGCGGCGTATGCACTGGCCCGCATCCCGTTTCGGCGCAAGGAAGCGGTGACGTTCGGCCTGCTGGTGACGCGGATGGCACCACCGATGCTGATCGCGCTGCCGTTGTTTCTGCTCGCCAGGCAGTTCAAGGTCTACGACACGGTGTGGCTGCTCATCCTCATCTATACGGCGGTCAACCTCTCCTGGGTCGTGTTCATGATGCGGTCCTACTTCAGTGACATCCCCGCGGAGCTGGACGAGGCGGCGGCGGTCGACGGCGCCTCCCGGTGGCGTACCTACTGGTCAGTGGTCCTACCGATCGCCCGGCCAGGGCTCGTGGCCACCGCCACGTTCTGCTTCATCACCTCGTGGAACGAGTACATGTTCGCGGTGGCGCTGACCAGCGTGCGCGCCATTACTCTGCCGGCGTCGCTCACCTCCTTCCTCACCGTTCACGGCCTGTTGATGGGCCCCATGGCGGCCGCCAGCGTGACCGTCATCGTGCCGATCATGGTCTTGGCGTTGTGGATGCAGAAGCACCTGGTCCGGGGCATGGCGATGGGGGCGGTCAAGTAGCCATGGGTGGAGCGCTCGACGGCCGTACCGCCCTGGTGACAGGAGCAGCGGGAGGCATCGGTGGGGCGATCGCGGCCGCATTCGCGCACGAGGGTGCCGCGCTCGCCCTCGTCGACCTTGATCCGGATCGGCTCGCCGTCACCGCGGCCGCCTGCCGATCGGTGGCGTCCACGGTCACCACACACCACGCCGACGTCAGCACCGAGGTCGGCGCTGGGGATGCCTTCGCTGACGCGGCGGCAGCCCACGGACGGATCGACATCCTGGTCAACTGTGCGGGACTGGGTGACGAGCGGGCCTTCATCGACATCGACCCCGCCACGTGGGACCGGATCATCAGGGTGAACCTGCGCAGTGTCTACCTGTGCAGCCGGCTGGCCGCCCCGGGCATGGTCGCCCGTCGTTGGGGTCGCATCATCAACCTCGCGTCGCAGATGGGCCAGAAG
>CAYTMR010000100.1:0-12504 GCA_964438855.1 uncultured Micromonosporaceae bacterium | reverse complement strand
TCTCGCCCAGGGTGAACATCTCCTGGACCAGCGACCCCGGGTTGGCGTTGATCTTGTCCGCGAAGTCGGAGAGCGACGCCCCTCGCGGCAGCCGAACCTTCTGGCCCTGGCCGCGCGGCGCGCCCGAGCTCATGGTCGGTGCCGAGAGGTTGTCGAACTCTTGGCGCCGCTGCTTACGCGACTTGCGGCCACGGGTCGGTCGACCACCTGGGCGACCGAACGCGCCCGCCGCACCGCCGCGGCCACGGCCGCGGCCGCCACCACCCGGAGGGCCACCACGGAAACCACCCGCGGCGCCGACGCCTACGCCCGGACCACCGCCGCGGCCACGGCCGCCGCCACCACCACGGGGACCGCCGCCCGAACGCGGCGGGCCACCGCGCACGCCGCTGCCGGGAGCACCCGGACGATTGATCCGCTGACTCGGCATCGACGCGGGAGTAGGACGCGGCGGCATCGACGCGGGAGTAGGACGCGGCGGCATCGACGCGGGAGTAGGACGCGGCGGCATCGACGCCGGCGTCGGCCGTGGGGTGGCCGTCGGCGTGATGCCGAACGGGTTGTTACCCGCGCTGCGCGCCGGCGGGCGCGGTGTCGGGCCGCGCCCGGGCGGGGGCGCCGGCCTGGGGGTCCCAGCGCTGGGCTCCTTGGGGCGCCCGGCGCCGTCATCCGGCTGTTGACGCTGGCGTGCGGCCGCCTGTCGCGCCGCTTCCTGTTCCGCCTTCAGAGCCGCGGCGCGGGCCTCCGCCGCCGCGATCTCGATGTCGTGCGCGCTCGCCGGCCTGGACGGCGGTGGTCCCGGGACCGGGCCGCGGGCCGTCTTCTTCGCCGGTTGTGCCTTCTTCGGGGCGGTCGGCTTCGGCGACGCCTTCCCTGCCTCGCCTTCCGCTGCCTGAGTGGCCTGGGCTGCGGCCATGACCTCACGCAGCTTCCGGGCCACGGGTGCCTCGACGGTACTCGACGCTGACTTGACGAACTCGCCCATCTCCTTCAACTTGGCGAGCACGGTCTTACTCTCGACGCCGAGCTCCTTCGCAAGCTCATGTACTCGGGCCTTACCTGCCACTGCACTCCTCACTCCGAGGTCGCCCGGGCAGGGGCCCTAGGCGACCTCACTCGTGCACTTGAAGCCTGATCATTTCAGCGACTTCATCGTGTGCTCATGTCGGTCGTCCTACCTTGCGTTCCGGTGTGGTCTCGCGACCGGTCACCATCAGTGGGAGGTCGAACCCGCCTCCAGGGCCCGCGTTCGCGCGCCCTGGTCAACGAAGTCGACCAACGCTCCGGCGTCCGGGACACCGGAGAGACGCAACGCCCGACGGAACGCCTGACGCCGCAATGCGAGCGCCAGACAAGCCGGATCGGGATGGACATGCGCCCCTCGACCCGGCCTTCTGCGGGTCGGGTCGGGCACGAGTCGGAGTCGACCATCGCCGGCCCCCTCCCCCTCGCCCTCGGTCGCTACCACCCGCAGTAGCTCGGACGCTGGTGCCCGCCGACGACAGCCCACGCAAGTACGCACCCAGGGCGCACCCTGCGCGGAAACAGCCGACGACGCGCGTTGTGTCACGAGCAAGTCTAGCGCGGCCTGCCGGGGAGACGCCCACGCGGGAGGGAGATCGACTGGGCCTTCATGGCTAGGCCGACGCTGCCGCACCACCGGTGGTCGATTCGGTCGATTCGGCTGCGGCGTCGGAGCGGATATCGATGCGCCAGCCGGTCAGCCGGGCCGCGAGTCGCGCGTTCTGTCCCTCCCGCCCAATCGCCAACGACAGCTGGTAGTCGGGCACCGTCACCCGAGCGGTCCGGTTGGCCAGGTCGACGACCTCCACCCGCAACGCCTTGGCTGGTGACAAGGCGTTGCCGACGAACTCCGCCGGATCCTCCGACCAGTCGATGATGTCGATCTTTTCGCCGTTCAGCTCACTCATCACCGCCCGCACCCGCTGGCCCATCGGGCCGATGCAGGCACCCTTGGCGTTGACACCCGGAACGGTCGAACGCACGGCGATCTTGCTCCGGTGGCCGGCCTCCCGGGCGATCGACGCGATCTGCACTGTCCCGTCGGCGATCTCCGGCACCTCCAGCGCGAACAGCCGCTTCACCAGGTTGGGATGCGACCGGGACAGGGTGATCTGGGGTCCACGGAAGCCCTTGGAGACGTGGACCACCACGCACTTGATCCGCTGGCCGTGCTCGTAGAGTTCGCCCGGCACCTGCTCGGCCGGCGGCAGCGTCGCCTCGACCTTGCCGAGGTCGACCGTGACGATCCCCTTCTCACTGCGCGCCTCGTGAGCCTGAATCACACCGGTGACGAGGTCGCCCTCCCGGCCCGAGTACTCCCCGTAGTGAACCTCGTCAGTGGCCTCACGCAAGCGTTGCAAGATCACCTGCTTGGCAGTCATAGCGGCGATCCGGCCGAAGTCGTGTGGAGTGTCGTCCACCTCCCGGATCACCTCACCGTCCTCGCCGATCTCCTGCGCGAAGACCGACGCCTCTCCGGTGTTCCGATCAATCTCCACCCGTGCATGCGGGTGGGCACCCTCGGTGTGCCGGTAGGCGGTGAGCAGCGCAGACTCAATCGCCGCCAGGATCGTGTCGAACGGGATCTCGCGCTCCCGCTCGAGGGCGCGTAGCGCCGCGAGGTCTATGTTCACGCCCCCTCGCCCCCCATCTCCTCATGCTCGCCGACATCCGACTCGCCGTCGAGTGCCCGATCGAACTCCACCTGCACCCGGCCCGGGCCGAGTCGGTCCCACGGCACCTCTCGTCGGTCACCATCGACCTCTAGCGTCACCGCCGAGTCGGTGACCCCCCGGATGCGACCGGTCAGCCGCCGGCTGACACCGTCCTCTGTGACGGCCACGGTGACCAGCCGACCAACATTACGCCGCCAATGCCGGAGCTCAGTCAGAGGGCGGTCCACGCCCGGCGAGCTGACCTCCAGCACGTACTCACCGGGCATGACCGCCGGGCCTCGGGCCTCCGCCGCGTCCAGCGCTGAGGACACTGCTCGTGACACGGTGGCGATGGCGTCGAGACCGACCCCGCCGTCGCGGTCGATAGTCACGCGGACCAAGTGGCGCCGGCCTACCCGCGACACCGTCACCTGCTCAAGGTCGAAACCTTCAGCACGGGTCACCGGCTCGATCACCTCGACCAAGCGCGCCCGCAGGGCGCTGGCACGGGCCATCGGATACTCCTCCTGGGTCGGCTTGCACACACCGGCACACCGCTGGGCGACGCCCGCGGCTGTCGCGAGCGTAACGCGCCGGGTCGAACACGACCCTCCCGGCGCGCCTAGCCCGGCCCGCATGGTGTTCACTGAGCCGGTGGTACCACGTCGATGGTCGAGACGGAAGCTGCTGCGGGCCGGAGCCGGGACCCTGACCACCGCCTTGCTCACCGGCTGCAGCTGGGTACACCGCGATCCCCCACCACCGGCGCCCGACCCGCTCGACCCGCTGCTGTGGTCGACCCACGAGTTGGTCCGGCGGTACGAGTCGGTGATCGCCGCGCACCCGGACCTCGCTGAGCGGCTCGGTCCACTGCACGCCGCCCACGTCGCTCACCTCGCCGCCCTGCGCGAGGTCGTAGGCCGCGATCCGGCGACACCACCGACCGCCAACGCCTCCCACCAGCCAGTCGACGGTGAACCTGAGACAGCGGTGGCCGCCCTGCGCGAGGCGGAACAGCGCGCGCAGGCCGAGGCCGAACAGGCGTGCCTGGCCGCGTCACCGTCCCGAGCCGTGCTGCTGGGCACCATCACCGCCGCCCGAGCCAGCCATGTGAGCGTGCTGTCATGACCGAGCAATCACCGTTGGCGACCGGTCTCGCCGCCGAGCACGCAGCCATCTACGCGTACGGTCCGATCGGCGCCCGGCTCGACGGAGAGCCAGCCGAGCTCGCCCGGGCAGCCGAAGCCGCCCACCGACAGCGGCGTGACGCGCTCCTCCTGCACCTCGCCAGCAGGGGGTTGGCCACACCGGCCGCAGCCCCGGCGTACGCCCTGCCGTTCGACGTCGCCGACTCTGCCGCGGCGCTACGACTGGCGATCCACATCGAGGAACGCACCGCTGGGGTGTGGCGGAGCCTCCTGGGGCACACCGAGGCGGAGGATCGACGAACCGCGCTCGACGCCTTCGTGGACTGCGCCGTGCGGGCGGCTGGCTGGCGAGCAGCGGCCGGGGTGAGCCCAGTCACCCAGGTCTTCCCCGGCCTGCTCTGACGGCGGCGTACCGCCCGCCTAGTCCAAGGCCACGGCGGCCTGTTGACGCATCAACGCCACGTAACCGTCCTCCAATGTGGGGGTGGCCGCGGTGGCGTCCGGGCCCGGCCGGTCGCGGGTGACGACCCGGTAACGGATGCCGTCACCGCTGCTGATCGCCGAGACCACCACCCCGGGCGGAGGCGGTGATCCAGCCGGGACGAGGACGTCCCACGTCACCCCCTCACCCAGCCGCGCCAGGTCCGCCACCGGACCCGTGTACAGCACCCGCCCAGCCGCCATCACCGCCGCCTGCCGGCACGTCTGTGCCACGTCCTCCACGATGTGGGTGCTCAACAGGACGGTGCGCTCGCCAGCGAGCCCCGCGAGCAGGCTGCGGAACCGTACCCGCTCCTCCGGGTCCAGCCCAGCGGTGGGCTCGTCCACCACCACCAGGGCGGGCTCGCCGAGCAGAGCCTGTGCGATGCCGACCCGTCGCCGCATCCCGCCCGAGAAACCCTTGATCCGGCGATCGGCCACGTCCGACAACCCTACGAGCTCGAGCAGCTCTCCCACCTGGCGTCGGCGCGCCCTCGTGTCGTCCAGCCCTTTGAGCAGGCCGACGTAGTCGAGGAACTCGCGCGGGGTCAGGTCGGGGTAGAGACCCAGGTCCTGGGGCAGGTAACCGAGTCGACGCCGCACCGCCATCCGACCCCGACGCGTACGCAGGTCGTGACCGCCGACGCGGACCTGCCCGGAGGTGGGCACCAAGACGCCGGCGAGGATGCGCATCAGCGTGGTCTTGCCGGCACCGTTGGCGCCGAGCAGACCGTACATTCCACCGGGCACGGTCAGATCGACCGAGTGCAGCGCCACCACCTTGCCGAAACGCTGGTGCAAACCATTGATGCGGATGTCCATGGCTAGGCTCTTCCTTCCCGTCGGCGCAGCTGGTGGTGAGTGATCAGCAGGGGTACCAGCCCGACCATGAGCAGCAGACCGATGCTGGCGAGGGCGGCACTGCCGCTGGGCTGTGGCCGTAGGAACTCCAGCCAGCCGGAAGCCCCGGCGTGGAGCGCCCGCTCACCGGTGAGCCAGCTGGCGGCGTAGTCCCCGACCGGGGTCAGCAGTGTGCCGGTCAGAGAGGGCAGCAGGTCAGGAGGCAAGAGGTTGCCCCAGAACCAGTAGCCCACGAACAGGACGCGGAACAGCGGGCAGGACAGTAGCAGCGGGCACACCAGGGCGAATCCGGCGATGAACGCTAGCCCTGGCAGCATCACAGCGGCGAAGGCGACCAACGCCCAACCGAAGGTGGCCACGGTGCCTCGGTGGAATGCCTCGTAACTCGCAGCGCCGAGCAGCACCAGCAACGCCGGCAGCCCGGTAGCGGCGACGCTGCCGACATACTTGCCGGCCAACAGTCGGCCGCTGGTCACCGGCAGGCTGTCCAGCAAGGACTGCACTCCCAACCGCCGGTCCCGTACCATCCGGTCGGCGAGCACCACCCCGAAGGCCACCGGAATCAGGAGGGAAAGCAGCGTCACCCATTGACCCATCACCTCGCGGGCGGTGGCGTCGGCGCCCGTGTACCGCGGCCCTCGCTCACCCTGCGCCAGGATCATGGCTCCCGACAACACCAAGACGCTCACCCACAGGGCCCGTTTACGCAGCTGCATCTGGAACTCGTACCGGCAGATCGCCGCGATCTGTGCCACCACGATCAGTCCTCCTCGCTGGGAAGCAACCGGTCCGGCCGCCTGAGGGCGGCCACCGCAATCGCCGCGAACACACCGGCGGAGGCCAGCAGCCACAGCCGGTTGACCAGCCAGTCGCCCTCGTGGCCCACCTGGCTGGTGGCGAACAGGAAAAGGTTCCGGCCCAGCGGGTGCCCGACGATCGAGGCGGCGAACAACTGCTCGATGAGCCAGACCCCGCCGACCAGGGTGGTGGCCACGGCGGTGCTGCGGCCGAGCACCACCACCGCGACTCCGAGACCGGCCAGCCACAGCCCCGGCGCCAGCCACACCAACAATCCGGCTGGTCCGGCCGGGCCGCTCCACCGCCCCGACATCCACAGCCCGGCCGAGTACAGCAGCGCCAGGGCGGCGCTCCAGGCACCGAGAGTCACCAGCCGCCGTCCCAGTGTGGCGCCGTACCGGGTAGGCAAGGACAGCTGCAACTCGCGGCAAGCGTCCCTGGCTACCACGGCGGGCGCGGCCACACCGAGCGCGAGCGGGAACACCACCTCGAGTCCTGCCAGCAACATCCGATCGATCTCGTTCGTCGACGCCCCGTTGGCGGCCCCGAGCCCGGCCAGTCCTCCGGCGATCGCGACCGCGGCCGCCGGCGCGGCCCACCGAGCCGGGCCGGCGCGTCGCCCTTCATGGCGAAGAAGCAGAACCGTCGTCACACCACTGTGTAGGTGTAGGCGCCTCGAGGTTCACCACCGACGGTAGTGAGCTACGCCATACGGGATTGCCCTACCGTCCGTAGCGCACCGCCGGCTGCAACGGCGAGTAGGGCGCCAAGATCAAGGACCCGACGATGAGCGTCGCCGCCACGATCAGCACCGGCACGCTGGTGCTCCAGACAGCCGACAGGACAGCGGCGAGATGTGGGTCGAGCAACCCGAACCTGGCGAGCAGCTGCATCAGCCAGAGCCCCACGGCCACCCACACCGCGGGCGCCGGTCGCCACAGCACCGCTAGACCGAAGGTCACCGCGGCGAGCAGCGCCATCGGTCCGAGCCAGGCAGCGAACAGGGCGGCTGCGACGCCGCCGCGCAGCCCGGCCAACCCCACCGAGGCGGCGCCCGCGGCCACGGCGACCGCACCGAGCACCACGGTCAAGCGGGCCAAGAGGATCGTCCGTACCGGTGTCGGTGAGGCGGCGAGCACCTCCGCGGCGGGATCCGCACCGCGCCCGCAGGCGCCGGCGACCAGCAGCGCCGCGGCGAAGGGCACCACCACCGCCAGGAGATGGCCGGCGGCACCAGGCGGCGCGCTCGCCGCGAGCATCGTGCCTCCCACCAGCAGCAGGGCTGCGACGCTCCACGCCAGCCACCCGATGAGGCGGGGCTGACACCACAGCAGTCGCAGAGCCCGCGCCAGGGGTCGGTGGCCGATCCGGGCCTGATACCTCCCCAGCGCCAGCTGGGCCTGGATCGAGGCGAACAGGGCAGGCGATGCCACGGTCCGTGCGCCCCGGAGCTGGGCGGCCTGCGCGACAGTGCGCCAACTGGCGACCTCGGCAGCGCAGCTGCCGCAGTCTGCGAGGTGGGAGGAGACCGCTCTCGCCTGCTGCGGCGGGAGGGAGCCGGCGGCGTAGCCAACCAGCAACGACTCGGGATGGTTCATCCAGCCCCTCCTCCTGTCCGTGCCGCGGCGGGTGCCTCCGCCAGCAGAGCGCGAGCGAGGTGGGCACGTGCCTGGAACAGGCGACTCTTCACCGTGCCCTCCGGAACGCCAAGGATGGCAGCGATCTCTCGGAGCGGGAGTGCGGCACCGAAGGCAAGGTCCAACACCTCTCGATGGATCGGCGACAGGGTCGCCATGGCCGCCGCGACGGCGGCCACGTCAGCCCGAGCCAGCGCGACGCTCTCCGGCCCAGGAGCGCTCGCGGGTAGATCAGCGATCGACTCCACCGGCACCTGGAAAGGTACGCGGCCACGCAGGCGCGTCAGCGCCTGCCGGCGGCAGATTCCGAACATCCAGGTACGCACCGCCGAGCGCCCTTCGAAGCTCGCGGCGCTCCGCCAGACCGCGAGAAAGGTGTCCTGTAGCGCCTCTTCTGCCCGAGACCGGTCTCCGAGCAGCGCCTCGGCGTATGCCAGCAAGGCGGACCCGTGCCGGGCGTACAGCTGCTCGAGTGCCCGCTGATCCCCGGCCGCCACCCGGGTCAGCAACGGCTGATCGATCTCGTCCATCCACCGATGGGTAGGCACCACGCCACCCCCGGTTCACTCGCCCATACTGTGATGTCGCTCACTCAACGTCAACTGGCGACACCCCCGATGGTCAGGCCGATCAGGTAGGTGGCCAGGGCGGCCGCCGCGCCGAGCAGCAACTGCCGAAGGCCCATGAGCCACCAGGACCGCTGGGTGAACCGGGCAGCGAGCGCTCCGACAGCGAACAGCCCGACGGCTCCCACCGCGAGGGCAGGCCACAGGTGGGACGCGCCGAACAGGTACGGCAGCAGCGGCAGCAGCGCACCGACCGCGAAACACGTGAAGGACGACACCGCGGCCACCCACGGACTGGGCAGGTCGGTCGGGCTGACCCCCAACTCCTCCTGCACGTGGATGCGGAGCGCCAGGTCCGGATAGTCCTTGATCACGTCGGCGATGCGGCGGGCCACCGGCTCAGGCACGCCCTGTTGAGCCCACATCTGCGCCAGCTCCGCCGCCTCGGCCTCCGGATGACGGACCAGCTCGCCGCGCTCCTTCTCGACCTCGGCGGCTACCTGTTCGTTCTGGGTCCGGACACTGGTGTACTCCCCCAGCGCCATCGAGATGGCGCCCGCGACCAGGCCAGCGGACCCCGCCAGCACGATGGTCCGCGGTGTGGCGCCACCGCCTCCCACGCCAGCGATGAGCGCGATGTTGGACACGAGGCCGTCCATCGCACCGAACGTGGCGGCCCGTAGCCACCCGCCGGAGACGTCGGCGTGGTGGGGTTCTGGGAGGGCGGCAGGCTCTCGCATGACACGACGGTAGCCGCCGACCAGGGCAGGCGCTCAGGCAAGCCTGACGTCGCCTCACGGCAGGGTCAGGATCTCCACCCCGTCCTCAGTCACCACGACGGTGTGCTCGAACTGGGCGGTCCACCTGCGGTCCTTGGTCACCGCGGTCCAGCCGTCCTTCCACATGTCGTGCTCGTGAGTCCCCAAGGTGATCATCGGCTCGATGGTGAAGGTCATCCCCGGTTCCATCACGACGTCCAATTCCGGATAGTCGTAGTGCGGGACGTAGAGACCGCTGTGGAAGGTCTCGCCGATGCCGTGTCCGGTAAAGTCGCGCACCACCCCGTAGCCGAACCGCTTGGCGTACGACTCGATGACTCGGCCGATGACGTTGAGTTTGCGGCCGGGAGCGACCGCGCGAATGCCGCGCTCCATCGCCTCCCGGGTGCGCTCCACCAGCAGCCGGGCCTCCTCGCTCACCTCACCGACCAGGAACGTGGCGTTGGTGTCGCCGTGCACCCCGTTGAGGTAGGCGGTGACGTCGACGTTGATGATGTCCCCTTCCTGCAGCACGGTGGAGTCCGGGATGCCGTGGCAGATCACCTCGTTGAGCGAGGTGCAGCAGGACTTGGGGAAGCCCCGGTAGCCCAGCGGCGACGGGTAGGCACCGTGGTCGCACAGGTACTCGTGGACCACCCGGTCGATCTCGTCGGTGGTCACGCCGGGCTTGCAATGCTCACCAGCGACCTGCAGGGCACGGGCCGCGAGCCGACCGGCGACCCGCATCTTCTCGATGATCTCAGGAGTCTGCACGTGTGAGCCGGTGTGCGGCCGCGGGGCACGCTTACCGACATACTCCGGGCGAGGAATGTGGGCTGGTACCGGACGCGGAGGTGAGATCTCGCCAGGGGTGAGCGGGGCTCGGACACGGGCACTCATACCGGCCACCCTAACGCGCCATGTGGCTGCCGCCGCGCGCCGGTCAGTGCACCGTCACGATCGGCCCGCCGAATTCCTCCGGCAGCTCGACCCCCCGCTCCTCGGCGAGCCGTAGTGCCTCCTCGATCAGAGTCTCGACGATCTGCGACTCGGGCACGGTCTTGATCACTTTGCCCTTGACGAAGATCTGGCCCTTACCGTTACCGGAGGCCACGCCCAAGTCGGCCTCGCGAGCCTCGCCAGGGCCGTTGACGACACAGCCCATCACCGCTACCCGCAGTGGCACCGGCAGGTCAGCCAGCCCCGCGGTGACCTCGTCGGCGAGCTTGTAGACATCGACCTGGGCGCGTCCGCAGGACGGACACGAGACGATCTCCAGGCCGCGCTCACGCAGGCCCAGTGACTCCAAGATCGCGGCCCCGACCTTCACTTCCTCCACCGGCGGCGCCGATAGGGAGACCCGGATGGTGTCGCCGATCCCCTCCGCGAGCAGAGCACCGAACGCCACCGCCGACTTGATCGTCCCTTGGAAGGCCGGACCGGCCTCAGTCACGCCCAGGTGCAGCGGGTAGTCGCACTTCTCAGCCAGCAGCCGGTATGCCCGGATCATCACCACCGGGTCGTTGTGCTTCACAGAGATCTTGATGTCGCGGAAGCCGTGCTCCTCGAACAAGGAGCACTCCCACAGGGCCGACTCGACCAACGCCTCGGCAGTGGCCTTGCCGTACTTGGCGAGCAGCCGAGGGTCGAGGGAACCGGCGTTGACCCCGATCCGGATCGGAACCCCGGCCTCAGAGGCGGCCTTGGCGATCTCACCTACCTTGTCGTCGAACTTCTTGATGTTGCCTGGGTTGACCCGGACCGCCGCGCACCCCGCGTCGATCGCTGCGAAGACGTACTTCGGTTGGAAGTGGATGTCCGCGATCACCGGAATCGGCGACTTCTTCGCGATCGCTGGCAGCGCCGCCACGTCGTCGGCGGACGGCACCGCCACCCGCACGATCTGACACCCGGCGGCGGTCAGTTCGGCGATCTGCTGAAGGGTCGCATTGACATCGGCGGTGAGCGTGGTGGTCCTCGACTGCACCGACACTGGCGCGTCGCCACCCACCGGCACCGAGCCCACCATGAGCTGACGGCTCTTGCGCCGCGGCGCCAACGGGGGCGGCGGGGTCGTGGGCATGCCCAACGCGACGGTGGTCACTTGACTTTCCTCCGTTCCCGACGGTGATCTTCGCACGGCACCAGTTCGGCACTCACCGGTTACGAGTCTCCCTCAACCTAGAACGGCAGCCGGATCGGGTTGACGATGTCCGCCGTGACGGTCAGCAGGAAGAAACCCGCCATGATCAGAATCACGACGTAGGTCACCGGCATCAGCTTGTAGTAGTCGACGCGGCCTGGATCAGGCCGTCCCAAGCGCATATACAGCCACGAACGCGCCTTCTCGAACCAAGCGATGGCGATGTGCCCACCGTCGAGGGGCAGCAGTGGCAGCAGATTGAACACGCCGACGAAGAAGTTGAGCGCTGCGAGAAGCACCAGGAAGGTGGGGATCTCACCGCGGGCGAACAGGTCACCGCCGATCATGCTGGCGCCCACCATGCTGACCGGAGAGTCCGGGTCCCGTGTCCCCCCGAAGATCGCCTCGATCAGCTTCGGCACCCGCTCGGGCAACGACGCCAAGGCCGACAGCGTGCCCTCGAACATGAGGGCTGTCTGCGATGCCGCCTCGCCGACTCCGGCGACGGGTCCGTGCACCACCTGCGGAATGACCGGCGTGATGCCCAGCACCCCGACCTCTTCCAAGTCCGCCTCGGTGATCTCGTTCAGCGGAGTCGGCTCGAGGTCCTGCCGAAGCCGCTGCGCGACGGGCAGGGTGATCTCTGCGGTGTGGATTTGACCGTCCCGCTCCCAGGTGAGGGTGGCGGTGGTGCCGCCGGCGGCGCGGATGCGCTCGGTGAGGTCTCCCCACTCGGTCACGGGCTGGCCAGCAAAGGCGGTGATGGTGTCCCCTGGGCGCAGGCCGGCCTGGGCGGCCGCGCTGACCGGGTCCTGGCCGGGGACACATCCGATCTCCCGCCCCGTGGTCGGATCCACCTCCCACGTGAGCTTCACGCATTCGGAGACCGTGGCGACGGTCGGAGGCGCGGTGTCCAGATTCTCGAAGTCGTTGAGCGGCGCGAAGGAGAAGACTCCCCACAAGATCGCGAAGCCGAGCACGAAATGCACCACTGAGCCAGCGGCCATCACGATGGTGCGCTTCCAGACCGGGAAGCGCCACATCGCCCGGTGCTCGTCCTGTGGTGTGGTGTCGTCGTCCTGCGGAGTCATTCCGACGATCTTGACGAAGCCGCCGAGCGGAGCCGCCTTGATCCCGTACTCGGTCTCGCCCTTCCGAAACGACCACAGGGTGGGACCGAACCCGATGAAGTACCGGGTGGCCTTCATCCCGAACGCCTTGGCCGTGACAAGGTGACCCGCCTCATGGAGGCTGATCGAGAACAGAATGCCGACGGCGAACAGCGCGATCCCGATCAGCGTCAGAAGGTCCATCCGGCTGTGCTACCCCTCACTCCGCACCCTGGCGGCGATGATCTCACGCGCGCGCGACCGAGCCCACGCCTCGGCGGCGAGCACCTCTTCGACCGTACCCGGTTCGTCCCAATCCGGAGCTT
>CAYTMR010000099.1:0-12630 GCA_964438855.1 uncultured Micromonosporaceae bacterium | reverse complement strand
CATACGCCGGCAACACCGCCGGCCCGCTACGGGGAAGGGGTGAAGCGTGTACGAGGCCACCGAGCTCGACACCCTGGACGACTCCGGTGTCTCCGCCGACCTGGTTCGGGCGTACCTGAACGGCATTGGGCGGCGCAAGCTGCTTACGGCTGCACAGGAGGTGGAGCTCGCCAAGCGGATCGAAGCAGGGCTGTACGCGCAGCACCGGCTGGACCATGAGGAGATCGACGACCCGGAACTGCGCACGGATCTGGCCGTGGTGGCGGCAGAGGGGCGGGCCGCCAAGGAGCACCTGCTGGAGGCGAACCTACGGCTGGTGGTAAGCATCGCCAAGCGCTACACCGGGCGGGGGATGGCGTTCCTCGACTTGATCCAGGAGGGTAACGTCGGGCTGATCCGGGCGGTGGAGAAGTTCGACTACACCAAGGGCTACAAGTTCTCGACCTACGCCACCTGGTGGATCCGGCAGGCGATCACCCGGGCGATGGCCGACCAGGGACGCACCATCCGCATCCCGGTGCACATGGTCGAGCAGGTCAACCGGATGGTCCGGGTCCGCCGTGACCTCGGCGCCGAACTCGGCCGGGAGCCCACCATCGCGGAGATCGCCAACGCTCTCGCCACCACCGAATACCAGGTGCTCCAGCTGATCTCCTACGACCGCGAGCCGATCAGCCTGGACCAGGCGGTGGGCGAAGATGGCGACAGCACGCTCGGCGACTTCGTCGCCGCCACCGGCCCACGCGACGAATCGACCGACCCGTCCATGCGGGGCCTGCTGCGCGAGGAGGTGGAGGTGGTCCTGACCACGCTGTCGAAGCGTGAACAGGCAGTGATCCGCCTGCGCTTCGGTCTCGACGACGGGCGGGCGCGCACCCTGGACGAGGTCGGCCGGGAGTTTGGACTGTCCCGGGAGCGGATCCGCCAGATCGAGAAGGGCAGTCTGCTGAAGCTGCGCCACCCGTCGCGCTCCCGACGCTTGGAGGCGTACGCCTGCTGACAGTGACGCCGCAGAAGCGTCGAAATCTGCGTGTAGGGCTCGATCCTGATGGGTCGAGCCCTACCCTAGTATCGAGTATCGGCGATATCAAAAGATGCAAGTACCCGCAGCTCGCTCGATATATGCCGCTTGCAGCCACGCCGACGTGCCGGTGTGGCTGGGAGTTTGGATCAGGCGGTACTTGTAGGTCGCCGCGTCTGGTTGAGTCCACGTGCGTGGGTACAGTCCACTCGGCGTCTGCACATAAGCCTGAATCCAGTAGATACTCCCAGTCGCGGGAGACGCTGCGACATGTTCTAGTGTGGCGAATCGGTGAGTCGAGCACCCCCAACTTCCGAAGCTACGGGTGGCAGCATGTGCGGCACTCGACGTCAGTACCATCGTCACCGCGGTCACTACAGCGGTCACCGCCAATCCCCGGGCCGCACGGCGGCGTTGCGCAGTGTGTCGACGACGTAAGAGCCTCTTCGAGGCTCTTAGGCGCTTGAGTGCTCTCATCCAGATCCTCCTTAACTCAACCGGCGAGCATCACGCCCATTTCATTAGCAGAACGACCTCGTGCTGCTACCCCGCTTGGGCGAAACCAAATAGTCAAGATGGTCGTGCGGGAAGTGGACAAGCCGCGTACAGCGCTTCGAGCTCGAGCGGCGAGATGCCGCTCTCATGGAGCGGCCCATATGGCCAGTCCCCGAGGTCGATGGTTGGTTGCATCAACGCCTCGACCGCCACTTGGCGACTCGGCGGCTCCCCCACCGGGTAGCCTTCATCCCGGACACAATCAGCCACTGCAAGTAGGTGTTCGAAGTAGACCTCTGCTTGTGCTCTCGTCATCGGCGGCAACGGCTGATCGTGCCCGAGCTGGCGCCGGCAATCGTCCTGGTCAGTGAAGTATTGCTCGACCTGTTCCTCAGGTATGCCATCACCTCCGACCGAGTAGCTGTTGTCGAGGTGCACCTCCATTTGCCAGCCCTTGGCCTCCAGGCATGCCGCCATGTCCGCCGCCGTTCCGGTCGGCGTGGGCTGGGCCTGAAAACCTTCGTCTGGGTCAGCTGAAGCTGACGCCCCAGAGCTCGAACATGCTGTTGCCAATGTCAACAAGGCAGCTGGCACCATAGCTATCAATGTCTTACGCATTCAAGCTCCTTCACAAGACACAGGTTCGGGCAGCAGATTCAATGCTTGCGGCGGAGACCCACCCGCCCCGCGCAGAAGACGTGCTGACGGAAAACAAGCGGTACTTGAAAGTCGCTGCGTCTGGCTGGGTCCAGGTGCGAGAGCGGAAGTTGCCATCGCCTCGTGTTATCGCGTGCGTGATTTCGTTAGGACTAGCGATACGCGCCGAGGCTGCCACGCTCTCGACTGAGGGTAGTCTGGGCGCGGAGCAACTCCAGCTTCCGAAGTTTCGGACAGCGGCAGACACATTGCTTGGAGCTAGTAGGACGACGGCGACGATCACGGTGACCACCGAAGCACCCCACCGCATACGGAGATAGGATCCTTTTGACGCATGCATCTTTGAGCGAGGTCGTCTACTCATCAGTAACCTCCGGGATTTCGATCACGGACACGACGGAGGGTTGGCTACGCGAGGCACCTCACCCTCACCTTTGGCCACTTGCCACGATACTCACGATCTTGATCATCTCAATATCGCAAGGTAGCGATGTAGCTGAGCACAACCCCGCCATGATCGCCAACCCGTCAGGCTGGCGCAGCAGGCCCTCGCTCGAGCTTCGCAACGCTGCGGATGTTGGCATCGGCCAGGCAGCTATCGTAGGGTGTCCGACAATCCAATCTTGATAGGCGGTGATCTGTGCCGTCCATTGAAAAGCGACCTCGGCGTGCCGGGATCAGACCGGCAGCGATCACCGGGCTGGCGGCGCTGCTGTTTGGAGTTGGCGGTGGTTGCGCACTTCGGACCTTGCTGGCGCCCGCACCAGAGGTGCTCGACTCCCCGGCGTACACGCTGGTGGCCGCGCAGGAGGGAACAGTCGGACACTCGCTGCGGCTCAACACGACGGCCGAGTGGCAGGCGGAGACGACGTTGCTGAACCAGGCCGCCGGGATCATCACCAGCCGGGTGTGGCAGGCCGGCGACACCGCCAGCGCCGGATCGATCATTTACACAGTGGATCTGAGGCCGGTCGTGGTGGCGGCCGGTGATGTGCCGGCCTTTCGTGACCTGCATAGTGGCGCTCGGGGCGAGGATGTCACCCAGTTGCAGGAGCTGCTCGTCTCGACCGGCCATTACGCAGGCGCAGCGGACGGGTCTTCGGTTACACGACCGAGCGCGCGGTCCGTGCCTGGCAACGCGATCTCGGTCTGGTCGCCGACGGAGTGGTCCGGCGCGGCGACGTCCTGTTCGTACCCTCGCTGCCGGCTCGCTTGGCGCTGGAGCCCGACCTGGTCATCGGGGCCACCGTCAGTCCCGGTGACCCTGCCGTCCGGGTGCTGAGACCGGCGCCTCAGTTCACCATCGCCCTGCCGGAGGGTCAGTCCCGGCTGGTCTCCACAGGCATGGAGGTCGAGATCCTCCGGGAGGGCGACGACCGTTGGTGGGCCACCATCGTCGACCTGCACCGTGAGGAGGATGCCACCGGCGCTGGTGGCGTGACCGCCGTGCTCAGGGGCGGCGGCGAGGCGGTGTGTGGAGACGAGTGCGGCGAACTGCCCATCGAGGCGCCGACCTTGCTACCGAGCCTGATCCACGTGGTGCCCGAGACCGAGGGAGTGACCGTGCCCGCCGCCGCGATAGTGACCAGCGCCGACGGCGCCACCCTGGTGCACCTCGCCGATGGGCGGCAGCAGCCAGTCACGGTCTTGGCCGCGGCTTCGGGGATCGCGGTCGTCGACGGCCTCACCGCCGGCACTCTGGTCCGCACCCCGGGACAGCCGACGAGGGACGATTCGTGACCGAGCCGGTCCGATTGGCCGCCCGAGAGGTGACGTTCGCATACCGGCGCGGTGAGCCGATCGTCCAGGACTGGAGCGCCGATTTCCCGGCCGGGACGGTCACCGCCCTCACCGGCCCCTCCGGAAGTGGCAAGTCCACACTGCTCTACTTGCTCGGCCTCATGGTACGGCCGAACGCCGGGACGGTGCTGCTCGACGGTGGGCGGGTAGACCAGCTCGTCGACGCCGATCGGGCCTGGCTTCGGGCGCACCGGTACGGCTTCGTGTTTCAGGACGCGGCGCTCGACCCCACCCGGACCGTCCTGGACAACGTGGTGGAGACTGCTCTCTACCGGCGCCAACCCCGCACCGAGGCGGTCCGCACCGCTCACGAGCTGCTGGCCCGCTTCGGGGTGGAGTTGCGGGCTGGGCACCGGCCCGGCCAGATATCCGGTGGGCAAGCTCAACGGATCGCCCTGTGCCGGGCGCTGCTCGCCTCCCCACCAGTGCTGCTCGCCGACGAGCCCACCGGCAACCTGGACCCGCGGACCAGCCAAGCGGTGATCGACGCACTACAGCAGCAGGCAGGCACCGGCGCGACAGTCGTGATCGCCACCCACGACCCGGCGGTGGTCGACGCCTGCGACCGCCACCTGACGCTCAGGGCCGAGCCATGACGCGCTTCTGGGTCGCCCTGCTCCGGGAGGCGATCGCCAGCGCCCGGGGCCAACCAGTGGCGAGCCTGTTGACCGTGGCCATGGTGGCGGGCATGTGCACCGCCGTACTGCTCACCACCGGCAGGACGGTCGCCGCCGAGCAGGCGGTCCTCGCTGAACTCGACGCCGCTGGCACCCGCACGGTGGTGGTCCGCGCGCATGAGACCTCCGGGCTCACCACTGACGTCTTGCCGCACCTGGACGCGGTGGTGGGGGTGGAGTCAGTGACCGCGTTTGGGCCGGTCGTGGACGCGCGTAACGCGGCGGTGCCGAACGGCCCGGCGGTGCCGATGCGCCACCTCTACGGAGGTCTCCCGGGTCAGCCGACCAGATCAGTCGGCGCTGGCGCCTCACCGGTGGTGGGCGACCCGCCCGCGCTCGCCACCGCCGCCGCCAACCGCACCCTCGGATTCACCGACGGCACCGGCGGCCTACGAACCGACGACAGGGCCGGAGTGACGGTGGTGGGCGAGGTGACTCTGCCGGATCATCTCGCCTTCCTCGACCCGCTAGTCGTCATTCCAGCCAGCGGTGGCGAGTCCTCCCCCGACCCGATCACCCTGTTGGTGGTAGTAGCGGCCAGCCCACCAGAGGTAGCCGCGGTCGAGGCCACCGTGCGGGGCCTGCTGCCGGAGGTCGCGGACGGCTCGGTCACGGTGGAGACCGCCGCGCGGCTGGCGGCGATCCGGGCCGCGGTCTCCGGCGAGTTGGGTACCCATGGACGCTCCACCGTGCTCGGCATCCTCGCCGTCACAGCCCTACTGGTCGCGGTGAACCTTGCGGCGCTGGTCACGATGCGCCGCAAGGACTTCGGCCGCCGACGTGCCCTGGGAGCCCCCCGCTCACTGATCGTCGCGCTGCTGCTGACCCAGGTGGGTCTGCTCGCGACCGTCGGCGCCGGGCTGGGCACCGTCGCCTCCCTCGGCTGGCTTCGCATCACCGGTAGCCCGCTACCGGGGGCCTCGTTCACCGCCGCCTTGTTGGTGGCGGCGACGTTGACCGCCGCAGCGGCCGCCGTGCCGCCGGCCCTGTTCGCCGCCTGGCGGGACCCGCTGCACGAGCTACGGGTGCCCTGATGCCCGGCGGCGTGGCCCGGGCCGGGCCGGGGTGGCGGTCGGTCCTACGGAGCGTCGGGGTCCAGCCCGTGCAGCGAAAAGACCGCGCGGCGAGTCGCGGTGATCGCTTCGTCCACCGGGTGATCTCCGGATCGATCGGGCGACCATGGCGGATAGTCGACCTCAGCCTCCTCGGTGAGGCGCAGCGGCACCTGCGCACCTGGGCGACGCCGGCCTGCCAGCTCGCGCCACCGCGGGGGCGTGAGCGTCGCCGGGTCGAGTGGTTCGCCGGTGATCACCGCAAGCAGGTGGGTCCAGGCCAGCGGTACCGCCTCCACCAGTGCGTAACCCCCTCCCCCGGTCGCCAGCCACCGCCCTCCACACAACTCCTCGGCCAGCTCGGCGAGAGCCAGGTACGCCGCCCGTTGGCCGTCGACGCTCAGGCGAAGATCCGTCAGTGGGTCCAGTCGGTGGGTGTCCGCTCCGCACTGGGTCACCAGAATCTCCGGCTGGAACGCGCGCAGCAGCGGCGGCACCACGGCGTGGAAGGCGCGTAGCCAACCGGTGTCACCGGTACCGGCGGGCAGCGCGACGTTCACCGAGGTGCCGACCGCATCACCGCCGCCGGTCTCGTCCGGAAAGCCGGTGCCAGGGAACAACGTCACCGGAGACTGGTGGAGGCTGATCGTGAGCACCCGCGGGTCGGCCCAGAACGCCACCTGGACCCCATCTCCGTGATGCGCGTCGATGTCGATGTACGCCACCCGCGACGCGCCCATGGCCAGCAGGCGTGCGATGGCGATCGCCGGATCGTTGTACACGCAGAACCCGGCCGCCCGGGCCGGCATGGCGTGGTGAAGGCCCCCAGCGATGTTGATCGCCCGTCGCTCTTCTCCGCGCCAGACCGCCTCAGCGGCGGCTACCGTGGCCCCCACCACGCGCGCGCTGGCCTGGTGCATGTCGGGGAACACGGGATTGTCAGCGGTGTTCAGGCCCCAGCCCTGAAAGAAGGGGTCATCCGGGGCGGCCCGCACCGCAGCGATGTACTCGGGCTGGTGCACCAAGGTCAACAGCTCGTCGTCGGCCGGCTCCGCGGCCACCACCCGCACCGTCGGCCGCTCCAGCACACCGAGTAACCGCGCCAGTGCGATGGTCAGCTCCAACCGGACCGGGTCCAGCGGGTGGTCCCCCATGTCGTAGCCGAGCAACGCGTCATCCCACACCACCAACGTCGTCACTGCCTCAGTGAACCATCACGCCGGCCGCCAGCGGCGTAGTAGGCCATTTGAGCCGCAGCGACGTAGCATCTCATCAGGGAGGGCAGGACCTTTGAAGGATCTCGTCGACACCACGGAGATGTACCTCAAGACCATCCTCGAGCTCGAGGAGGAGGGCATCGTCCCGCTGCGTGCCCGGATCGCTGAGCGTCTCCACCAAAGCGGCCCCACGGTGAGCCAGACCGTGGCGCGGATGGAGCGCGACGGGCTACTCGTCGTAGACGACGACCGGCATCTACGACTCACCGAGGAAGGCCGCGCCTACGCCATCTCGGTCATGCGTAAGCATCGACTCGCCGAGCTTCTCCTCGTCAACGTCATCGGGTTGCCCTACGAACAGGCCCACGAAGAGGCCTGCCGGTGGGAGCACGTCATGAGCGACGAGGTGGAGCGGCGAGTGTTCCACCTACTTGGCCGCCCGACCCGCTCTCCATACGGCAACCCGATCCCCGGCCTGGCGGAGCTCGATCGTTCGGCACCGCAGGTCGACGGCGACGAAGCGGAGCGTAATCTCCTCTTCCCCGGGCTGTCCGGTCCGGTGGTGGTACGGCGCATCTGTGAAGGCGCTCAGACCGACACGGAGGTGCTGCGTCAGCTGCACGAGGCGGGTGTCAACCCGGGAGCGAAGGTAACGGTGGCGCAGCAGCGGGACGGGGTCACCGTGGACCGCTCCGGCGAGCAGGTCCACCTGCCCCGGGAGATCGCCTCCAGGGTGTTCGTGACCGCGGCCTGACCGGCCTGGGTGGGCGGCGACGCGCGGTCAACCATCGCCGGACGGGTGGATAGGGTGCCGGAGTGACCCGCTACGTCGTGATCGGAGCCGGCATCGTCGGGCTTGCCACCGCGTACCAACTGGTGCGGATTCGCCCCGGGGCGAGCGTGACCGTACTGGAGAAGGAGGACCGCGTCGCCGCCCACCAGACCGGTCACAACTCCGGCGTCATCCACGCCGGCGTCTACTACCCTCCGGGCAGCCTCAAGGCACGGTTCTGCGTCGCCGGCAGCAAGTCTCTTGTGGACTTTTGCGCGGAGCATGACATCGCCGCCGAGACCTGCGGCAAGTTGATCGTCGCCACCGAAGACGCGGAGCGGCCGCGCCTGCGGACGCTGCACGAGCGGGCGGTGGCCAACGGCCTGGACGCCACCTGGGTGGACGCCGCCGCGGCGCGCGAGTACGAACCTCACGTGGCCGCAGTGGCCGCCATCCACATACCCCGCACGGGCGTCGTCGACTTCAGCGCCGTCTGCCGGAGGCTCGCCGAGCTGGTGGAGAAGTCGGGCGGCCAGATCCACCTCAACGCTCAAGTCACCGGCATCCGGACGGCCGGCCGAGAGCAGGTGGTGGAATCCACCGCCGGCGAGTTCACCGCCGACATCCTGATCAACTGTGCTGGACTGCACTCCGACCGGATCGCTCGGCTGGCTGGCTTCGTGCCACCGGCCCGCATCATCCCGTTTCGGGGCGAGTACTACGAGCTGCGCCCCGAACGCCGTAACCTGGTCCGGTCGCTGATCTACCCGGTCCCGGACCCCCGTTTCCCGTTCCTGGGTGTCCACCTGACCCGCATGATCGACGGCAGTGTCCACGCCGGACCCAACGCCGTGCTCGCGGCCGCCCGGGAGGGCTACGGCTGGGCTCGCATCAGCCCGCGAGACGTCGCCGACATCGCGTCCTGGCCTGGCATCTGGCGGTTGGCGCGGCGGCACCTGCGATACGGCCTCACCGAGGTACGCCGTTCCCTGTCACGGCGCCGCTTCGCCGCCGCGCTGGCGCGCCTGGTACCGCAGCTGGACGCATCGGACATCGTGCCGGCCGGGGCCGGGGTCCGCGCCCAGGCGGTGCGCCGCGACGGCACGCTGGTCGACGACTTCTTGATCATGTCCCGTCCGGGGCAACTGCACGTTCTCAACGCTCCCTCCCCCGCGGCGACCAGTTCGCTGGAGATCGGCCGGTACCTCGTGGAGCAGTTGCCGGCATGAGGCGGTGGGGTAGGGCCGGCCGCACCGGCCATGTCGACAGTCTCGCGGCCACCGTCGCGTCGGCCGCCGTTCTCCTCCTCGCCGGCTGCGCGGCCCCGCCTGGTACGTCTCCGAGCGATCCGGCACCCACCGGGGTCGAGACCACGGCGTCACCACAGCCGTCCGCGACCGGCGAACCCTCCTCGACACCTGGGGAGCCCACCGCCGAGCCGAGCGCCACCGCCGACGCGGACGCGGCGCCGACCCCACCCCCCACACCGGCTCGCCCGCTGTCCGCCGCCGGAGGCGCCTGTCACCTGCTCGACTACGCCACGTTGTACGACCATCTCGGTCTGCCGTTCGACGTCGCCGCCGCGCGCTCCCGCAAAGACGCGCACGCCTGTGTCGTACGGGCGACGGCACCACCGTCACCGGCTCTCGCGCTGACGGTGGTGCCGACCTCGGCGGACCTGGAGAGTTTCGAGCTGGATCTCATGCCGGAGGACGCCGACGAGGTGGAACGGCTGGGCCGGATGGGGTACGTCGTGGCGGTCGAGCCCGTGGACGACCGTGGACCGGGCCTGGAGGTGGGTTGGCTGTCCGCCGACGGGCGGCTGGTGACGCTGGCGCTCACCATGCCGAAGGAGACCGACGCGGATCCCACCGACTACGCTGACGGCCTCATCGAGGTAGCCCGCACGGTGGACCGTCGCCGGATCTGAGCCCTCTCACGTCGTGCCCAGTGCTCCGGGTCGGCCAGTGGCCGCCGCGGTACGAGCCGTCCAAGAACAGGATGTGCCGGGAATCGACCGCTCGGATCGCCCGTTCCAGCCGTTGGTAGAAGGGGCCGATCACCTCACCCGACGAATCGGCCGGCTCGTTCACCGGGTTGTAGCCGGCCACGTACGGGTTGTCCCGGTAGCGATCGACGAGCGCCTCCCACAGGGGCACCACCCGCCAGTCTCCGTTCTGGTAGCCCGGCACGGCATGCAGGTCGAGGATCGTGTAGATGCCGGCCACGGCACTCGAAGTGGCGGTAGTGGAACGACATCCGCAGACAGTTGAGCCCCAGCGAAGCGAGGTAGGTGGCGCCGGCGGGCCCGAAGAAGTCGGTCAGGAAGCGGTCGAAGAAACGGTCGTACGCTTCTGCTCCCAGCACGGACCACAGCGCCGCTCGCTGTTGGGTCTCGGTCGCCGGGTACCCGGTGCTGGCCCTCATTATCACCGCCGCGACCGTCCACGACGTACGGTTTCCCACCGCCGCAGCCGGCGACGGTTCCGATGCGGTCAACCGCGGTGACTACTCGGCCAGCTACGTCGAGCTCACCACCGCCGGCGGGCCCACCGGCGCCGGGTTCACCTTCACCAACGGCCGGGGCTACGAGATCACGTGGGCGGCGATCGAAGCGTTGGCCCATCACGTGGTGGGCCGACGGCTGGCGGACATCATCGCCGAGCCGGTGGGGTTCTGGCGTTCGCTCACCGCCGATCCCCAGCTGCGCTGGCTGGGGCCGGAGATGGGCGTCATCCACATGGTCACCGGCGCGCTGGTCAACGCGGTGTGGGATCTGCGCGCCAAGGTGGCCGGCGTGCCCCTGTGGCGGCTGCTCGCCGAGATGTCCACCGACGAGCTCGTGGGCCTGGACGCGGACACAGCCCACGCCCGGGTGGTGGCCTGGCTCGTCGGGGCCCGACACGCTCCCAGCGACCCGGCCGGCACGGAGCCGCGGCGACCGTCGCCTCCGCGATCTGACGGCCACCGGCCCCGGCAGCACGGTCTGGCCGGTGCCGGCTAGGGTCGGCAACGTGACCGGCGTGGAGGAGGACTGGCGGGCGCAGCGCGCACGGGCGGTCGAGGCCCACGCGGCGGCGTATGCCCGCCGCGAGGCGGTCGAGTCGGCCCAGGCGGCGGAGCTGGTGGCGGACTTCGCCCGCCGAGCTCGAGAACGAGGGCTCACATCGACCCGGCTGACCGCGCGCTCGTACCACGGCCGCGGCCGGTACCGCACCCGCCTGCGTGGCTGGTACCTCAACCCGGCCCGGACTCTCGCCGTCGGCGAAGACGGCCAGTTCTACCTCATGGAGGCCTCAGGTGGTTTCTGGGCCTGGCTGGTCGGCGTGGACGTGTCGCCGTCGCCACCCCGGCTCGCCACGGGTGTCGGTGCCCGTGACGGCGAATCGGTGCCCCTGCGTACGCTGCTCGAGCGCCGCCTCGCCGCCGGTGACGACTGGCCCGCACCACTCCTCTGACCGCTCCCGCACCATCTGTCGCCTATCCGTCGCTGCGCTTTTGGTCTCGGACTTGCCGTGATGGGGTATGACGGAAGGCGTGCCATCCGGGGACCGGGGAGGGTGAGCCGGGTCGGGCGCAGCGCCCGGCCCGGCTCCGACCGTCGCGCGGCGTCTACCCGTCGGTGGCCAGCGCGAGTCCGGTCTCAGGGTCGTAACACCGCAGGGCGGTCGGTGCGCAGCGCAGCCACACCCGATCGCCCGCAGCGACGCGGAACCCGGCCGGTGCGTGCACCTTGATCGGGTGCCCGCCGAGTCGAGCCGTCAACAGCACCGTCGCCCCGGTCGGCTCCACCACCTCCACCACGGCCGCCAATCGGTGCGCGCCCGCGGTGGCGAAGACCTCGACGTTCTCCGCCCGCACCCCGACGAGCACCGGCCGACCGGCGTAGGCGCCCAGCTCCGACGGACCCGGCATCCGCTC
The DNA here is from genome assembly GCA_964438855.1 of uncultured Micromonosporaceae bacterium. Lineage (GTDB taxonomy): Bacteria > Actinomycetota > Actinomycetes > Mycobacteriales > Micromonosporaceae > Natronosporangium. Next base: position 1,018 of record CAYTMR010000099.1, on the reverse strand, counting down.
GTCACCCACCGCCACCTCGACGGTGTCACCGACGGACTGCACCACGCCGGGCAGGAAGTTCATCGGCGGCGCTCCGAGGAAACCGCCGACGAACCGGTCGGCTGGCCGGCCGTACACCGACAGCGGCGGTCCAATCTGGGCGATGCGCCCGTCCTTCATCACCGCCACCCGGTCGGCCAGCGACATCGCCTCCGCCTGGTCGTGGGTGACGTAGAGGGTGGTCACGCCGACCTGCTGGACGATGCGCTTGAGTTCGGCTCGGAACTGAAGCCGCAGCAATGCATCTAGATTGGACAAGGGCTCGTCCATCAGCAGGACGTCCGCGTCTACCACGATCGCCCGGGCCACCGCCACCCGCTGCCGTTGCCCACCGGACAGCTGCGCCGGGTAGCGGTCGAGATAGTCGGTGAGCTGGAGCATCTCCGCCGCCGCTCGGACTCGCCGGTCGATCTCGTCGCGCGGCACCTTTCGCATCGCCAGACCGAAGCCGATGTTCTGCCAGACCCGCATGTGCGGAAAGATCGCGTAGGACTGGAACACCATCGAGACCTGGCGTTGCCGCACCGGAAGGTCGGTGACGTCCCGACCGCCGATGGTGACGGTGCCGCGGTCGGGTGCCTCCAGCCCTGCGACCATCCGCAGCAGGGTGGTCTTGCCGCAACCGCTGGGACCCACCAGGACCAGCAGCTCGCCGTCGGCGACCTCGAGATCGACGTGGTCCACGGCCGGGCGGCGCGCACCGCGATAGGTCTTGACCAACCCACGGACCTGGACATCGCTCATCTCAGTGTCGCTCCCCACAGGTTCAGCAAGTAGCGGCGCATGATGACGATGAAGACGAACGCCGGCACGATGAGTGCCAGGCCGCCGGCGAACCGGTACGCCAACGGCGACTGGGACAGTGTGGACAGTACGTGTGCGGTGAGAGTACGCCGGTTGAGTGTGAGGATGGAAGCACCGAGCACCTCGTTCCACGACAGGACGAACGCGAAGATGGCGGCCGCGACGATGCCCGGCA
>CAYTMR010000098.1:0-12875 GCA_964438855.1 uncultured Micromonosporaceae bacterium | reverse complement strand
GGGTGCCGAGCCCGATGATCGCTGGTGTGGCGGCCTGCCCCACCCACGTGGAGAACTGCGTCCAGAACGGCGACTGTGCGGCGGCGTTCGCGCGGTCCAGCAGGTACCCGATCCCGATCGCGGCGCCCTGCACCGCCGGGGTGAGCAGCGGCAGCGTGTTCCGCAGCAGCGTGATCCCCTTGATCAGGACAGGGATCACGGCGGGCTGCAGCGCCCGGTTCCAGTCGTCGAACGCGTCGGTGAGGCCCTCCCACGCGGCCGCGAGCTGCTTCTCCAACGCGGTCAGCCGGATCATCGGGCCGGCCATCGCCGCCGTGCTCGACGCGGCCTGCATGCTGGCCTGCGCGAGCGCACGACGCGCCGACGCGATCTGGTCCGCGGACTGCTGATCGACCCTCGCGACGTTCGCGCGGGCCGCCGCCAACGCGCGTTCGGCGTCGGTGATGCGCTGGTTGGCCTGCGCAAGACGCTCCCGAGCGCTGCGGACCTGGTCGGAGCCCTCCACCCCCGCCTTCGACGCTGCCGCCTCGTCGGCGCGGAGCCGCTTCAGTTGAAGCTGCTGCTCCTTGAGCCGCTGCACCGCCTGCTTGTGGTTGATTTCGGCCTGCTTGGCCTCCAGGTCGGCGGCCTTCTGCTTGTCCTCGGCGGCCTTCACCGCGGCCTTTGCGGCGGACACGTTCGCTGCGGCCTGCGCCTTGGCCGCGTCGGTCGCCGCGGGGTCGGCGAGGACCTGTTCCTGCGCCGCCTGCGCTGCTGCAAGGTCCTGCTGCGCGGCGGTGACCCTCGCGGCGGCGGCGGACGCGGCTCGGGCGAGCTCCTGCCACCGCATCTGCGACTCTTGGATGGCGAGCTGCTGCTCCTGCACCGCCAAGCTGGCGGACACAAGCTGCATCCGCATGTCCTCAAGGGACCGGCGGGCCTGTGCACGCGCCGCAGCCAGGTCCCGTTCCGCTGCCGCGGCGGCGACCTGCGCCTGCGTGAGCTGCTGCTGCGCCTGGCGGACCTGCTCTAGGGCCTGCTTGTGCGCGTATCCGGCGTTGCGGATCGCCGCGGCGAGCTGCTGCTGCGCGTTGGCCAGAGCGAACGCCCTCGCCTGCGCCTGCCCTGCCGCGCCGGCCGCCGCGCGGGTGGCCTGGGCCTGCTGCTGCTGCGCCTCCCGGATCCGCATGATCGCCGGGACCGCGACCGCGGCCATCCCACCGAAACCGACGCCGGCGGCGGTGAGCGGCCCGACCAGACCGGCGATGCCCGCGCCCACACCGGCGATGGCGGGCAGCGACAGCACGCCCAGCCCGATCAACGCCGCCCGCAACGAGAAGATCGACGCGAGCGCCGCCCCCACATCGGCGTCGATGTTGATGGTCTTGCGGGAGTCCATCGCCCGGAGCCGGGCCTCCAGCAGCGCGATCTGCGCCTGTGCCTGCGCGACCTGGGTGTTGATGTGGACGTCGATGCGGCGGCCGTTGAGCCGGTTCATCAGCGTCGCCAAAGCGCGCAGCTCAACGAGGCTGCCGCCGATATCGACCTCGACCTGCGCCTTGGCGGTCTGCCCGTCGATCTCCTTGATGAGCTTCTTCAGCCGCTCCAGCCGGGTCACGGCCGTGCCCATGTTGACGCGGATCGAGACGGGCTTGACTTCCTTCTCGATGCCCTGCTGGATCTTCTTGCCGACTTCCCGGCCGAGCTCGGTGGCCTGCGGCAGCATCTCCCGCCGCATCCGCGACGCGAAGTCCTTCACGGACGGGACGACGTCGACCGAGACCGAGCCGACCGAGACCGAGGCCATGCAGCACCCCCGTCCCTGTCAGGTCAGGCAGGCAACTGCGGTGAGCCGCCGTTCATGTGGTTGATGAGCCACTCGGCGAGCTCCGGCGGCATCGCGGGCTTGCGGTGTTTGCGGTCCACCCCGGGCCGTGGTGTCGGCTCCGGCTGCTTGGGGCGTTTGTCGCCCTTCTTCAGCCGCGCGACGGCGGCTTCCCAGCGGGCGAAGCGGGTCTCGTCGAGCAGCATCGCCACCAGCAGCTCAAGCTGGGACCACTGCCCCTCCGCCGGATCAGCGTCGGCGTCGCCGACCTGGCCGGGGTGGTTGTTGCGCAGCGCCGTCATCGTCGCCGACTCCGGCGGCAGGAACCGGATCAGGTTCCGCAGCCGACGCCAGGTGAGCTGTGAGCGGCCACCACCGGGCCGCCACAGGTCCCGCAGGTCAGTCTGGTAGTAGCGCTGGAGATCGGCCTCTACTTGCGGCGCCGCTTCTTCGAGGAGCGCTGCGAGGCCCTGGATTCCCCCACGCTCACGCCGTAGTGCTTCTGCGCGCTCTCCACGATCTTGTTGAGCTGCCGGTTGGTGACCGGCAGCTCACAGAACCGTTCGTAGTCCTCCGCGCCGAGCAGCTCACGGATGAACGCCCGCAGCCCGCCCGGGGAGTCGGTGTCGGCGGTGGCCTGCCAGTCCGCGTCGTCCGGGGAGATCGCGGTGAACACCTCGCCCTGGATGCGGAAGGTGAACGTGGCTTCCAGCGCCTCGTTCTCCGTGGCGTCCAGGTCGAGGTGAACCACAGGCTCCCCGTCCTCGGTGATGATCCTGGGTGCAGCAGTCATTGCTCCCCTTCAGAGTGGGTTGGTTTGGCCGGGTCACAGGCCCGGCAGGAACTCGCGGCAGGCCCGGAGCAGCGCGGGGTTACGATCCGCCGCCGACCAGCGCCGCCGGGTCGATCTTGCTCGTGTGGTACAGCAGGTTCCCGGCCTCGTCCGGGTACACCGACACCGTCACCTCGTAGCCGGTGACCTCGTCGCCCTTGTAGACCACGTCGCCGCGCTCGGACACCTCCGCCTCCGGCGCGAACATCCGCAGCATGCTCTCGCCGTCGTACACGTCGAACACCCACGCGCGGCGGTCCTGCGCCGGGCTGGCGGACTCCGCGAACGTCGCGAGCCCGTCCCCGTCCGGGGTGACGTCGTCGACCGGGAGCCGGTACATCAGCGACTTGACCAGCGGACGCTGCGTCTCCCACAGCGTGAGCTGGAACGTCCGCACCGACCCGGTGACGACCTTCCGGAACGGGCTGGTCTGGCCCCACGCCTTGAACTCCTCGGAGTCCTCGTCGATCGCGTAGGTCAGACCGTCCTCGGAGATCATCCCGACCGCCAGCCACGGCGCCGACAGCGCCTCGAACCCGGTCGGGGCGGACGGGGTGGCCGACCCCATGTCGACCGTCCACGCTCCGCCGTTGATACCGATCATCGCCAGGTCATCGGACCGCTCAATGGTGGCCATCAGGCCCCCTCCCATGCGAAAGGCCCGCGCACGGGGCGGGGCCGGGGACTTACGGGTGGTGTGGAGTGGGTCAGATGGAGTGGGTTACAGATGCGCGGCTAGCTGGTAGGTCGCCAGGTAGCGGCACAGGTTCGGGTTGGGGTCAGGCACCCAGTACGGGACGACGTCCACGCTCGCGGCCGTCACGACCCCGCCGGGTCTGCGTGGCCCGGGAAGATCCCGCGTGGTCAGGTCAAAGACCTGCTGCGCGATCTGCGAGCACAGGCCCCGCTGGGTCTTGAGGGTCCACACGCTCACGTCGACCTGGGGCCGGTCGAGCCGGTATCCGGCTCCGGAGGGCACCCGCGTCACCTGAATGACCCCGGTGTTGCCGGCGAGGATCTCCTCCAGATTGCCGGGCAGTTCGGTGACCGCGCGTTTCCCGGTCTTGTCCTTGTAGTACGCCACCAGGAGCTGCTCGATGTCGGGGTATCCCACATGCCACCCCCTCTTCCGTTAGTCGGCGGCGGCGCGCAGGGCCCGGCGGAGGGTGTGGTGAGCGGGGTTGTTGGAGGTGCCGTGCTCGACGTAGATCGCGTGGGGTGCGGTGTTGGTGACCCGACCGAACGCCCGATCCTTGTTGCGGCCACCGCGGGCACCCGAGGTGACCTTGAAGCTGCGTTTGTACTCACCGGAGTCGACCGGCGCGGTCGCCACCGCCGCCGCTTTCACCTTCTGGGCGCGGCGCCGCATCTCCGCCCGCATCTCCGGCCCCCGGATCATCTTCCCGATCCCCTTGTAGGAGGCGCGGAACTGGGTGCCGGGTGCTCTAGCCATCGCAGCCCCCGGCCTGCACAGCGATACCGGCGATCCCACCGATCACCGTGAACGACACGGTCGGGAACGACCGGCGGAGCTCCGCGGTGAACCGGGTGATCTCCTCACCGGGCGGGTCATCGGTCAACGCAATCAGGACCTTGTCGCCGGGGCGGAGCACCACCATCGGCGGTGACCCCACCCACCCCTGGATCGGGCCCGGCGGCTCCGGGTCGGGTGGCTGCGCGAACAACACGAGGGCCTCCTGTCAGCCGGTCACTCGGGTCAGCGACACCTGCGTGGCGGCCTTGGTGCCGGTCAGCGGCGATGCCCAGTCCCCCGGGTCACCATCGACCTCGTAGATCAGGTCGCCGATCTTCACCCGGTCGTGGGGGCGGATGTCGGTGCCGTACGGGGCGACCAAGTTGAGGCCCTCGATGACCTGAGCGCGGGCCTGGTTGTCCTCGTTGGAGGTGCGGGGCCACACCGCGCACCCCGCCACCTGCGTTTCGGTGTCGGGGCCGGGCACGTCGTTGCCGTAGTCGTCCTCCACGGGCGGGCCCGGCCGCAGGATCGTGACGGTCTCCCCCACCGGGTAGGGCGGCGGCACGCCTCACCACCCGCCCTCAAGGTCCACACCCGCGTCCAGCAGCATCCACTCGACCTCCCGCTCGGTGATCGGGTGGGTCACCTCCGGGTCCGCGTCCACCGGGGTCGGGTCCACAGTGAACGCGCCGCCGCGGCCGGCGAGACGCTGCAGGGTGCGGCGCTCGTCCTTGGTCATGTACAGGCCCGCCTGCGGGCGCTGCACACTGATCGGCCCGACCGTCTCGTACGCGACGCCCTGCGGGTTGGCGTACGCGCGGCCCGCGACCGCCAGCACCACCGCAGACGCCGCGTCCGGGAGTGGTTTCACGATCGACTCGGCCAGCAGAATCGCCTGCGAGAGCATCAGGTCAGCGCGAGCCTCGTCGATGGAGTCGAGCCCCAGATAGACGCGGAGGTCCTCGGCGGCGACGTCGACTGCCACGGGCCGTCACTCCTTCCGGTGCAGCGCCTCCACGGCCTCGCACCACGCGGCCAGGTCCGCGGCCGGGTCCAACGCCTTCGCCCGGGCCAGGGCACGGTCGGACGCCTCGGCCCACTGCGCCTCATCGGCCAGCCGCGTCACCGCAGACACCCACGCGTCCAGGTCGTCGCGCTCAGCGAACATGCCGGCCTCACCGAGGCACTCGGCCAAGCCCGGGGTGGGCGCGGCGACCACAGGAATCCCGGACGCCATCGCCTCCACGGCGACCCGGCCCCACGACTCGTGCGCCGACGGCATCAGCAGCAGCCGCGTGCGGGCGTACACCTGGTCCCGCATCCGGTCGCCCGGCAGATGCGGCACCAGCTCCACGTTCGGGAGGCCGCGGGGGCGTTCGATCTGCTGCCCGTACGCGCCTTTCACCCCGAGGAACTGGATGTCCGGGAGCCGTTCGGCGAGCTGCCAGAACACCTCCCCGCCCTTGTCGGCGTTGAGGTTGATCAGGGTGACGCGGTCACCGGGGGTGGTGGCGTAGTCGGCCATGATCACCGGGGGCCGCACCACGATCGACCGCTCCGGACGCAGCGCCGTGGTGTACTCGCAGAAGAACCCCTCGGCCTCGGCCTGCATGTGCAGGCTGTTGTACACCGCCAGGCTGGTGGAGCCTCGGCCCACGTTCCGGAACCCGCCCGGTGCGCTGTTGTGGCACAGCACCACGAACGGGCGGCCCATCCCCCGCGCCAAAGCACCCGCAGACGGCACGTTCTCGTGATGGCTGACCATCACGTCCGCGCGCCACGCCGCCGCCCCGAAGTCGAGCCGCGCCGCAAACGGGATCACCCGGACCCCGTCGAGGGTGTACGGCTCCCGGTCGGCGGAGTACCGCGACAACCACACCTCCACCTGGTGACCACGCGCCACCAGGGCGCGCAGCAGCGAGTGCGCCATCCACTCCGACCCGGCGTTGTGCCGCGGCGGGTAGTACCCGATCCGCACCACGATCCGCAGCGGCACCCGCGCCCGGCCGAGCCCCTCGAACACAGAAACCGCCGGTGTGGGCTCCTGGCCCGCAGCGGCGGTCGTCTTCTTGATGGTTCTCGGCCGGGTCTTGCGCTGTGTGGTCTTCCGCGGGGCCGGCTTGGCGCCGGTGCCGGTCACGACCCGCTCGGCGTGCCGGTGTAGGTGACGAACGCGTCCGGGTCGCCCATGACGAAACCGTAGTACGCCTCCGCCAGCAGCAGCACCAGGTTCTCCTGGAACGCGGAGTGGACGCCGCCCTCCTCGTCCACGTAGGTCGCCTCGGCGGAGATCCGGACGGTGATGTCCATCCCCACGCCGTAGGCGGCCTGCGACCAGTCACCGCCGACCGCGCGGAGACCGGTGTCCACGCTGGTGGACTGGCGGCGCTGCTTCCCGCTGACACCGCGGGAGTACGCCAGCGGCTCCCCGATCAGCGTCCCCGCGGCGGCCATGTTGGTGCCGGGGGTGGTCGTGTCGACCAGGATCGGGCGGCCGGTGGTGTCGGTCGCCAGGAGAAGCTGCGGCTTCAGGCGGGGGTCGGCGACGGTGCCGGTGTAGTCCCAGTCGCCGTCCACGACCAGACCCATGCCGCCCACCAGATCCGCCCACAGGCCACCGTTGCTCTGCGCGGCGGTGCCGAGCGCGACGGTGTTGGTGGTGGAGGCGAGGTAGTCGGTGAAGGGGCCCGCGGCGCCCTTCATCGTCTTTCCGTGGATCGCGGCATGGTCGAACGCCCGCGCGAACGCGGTCGGCAGGTCCCGCTGAAGCTGCGTCCACAGTCCCGCCGCGTTGGTCCGCACGACCTCCTCCGCGACCGGAACGAGCACCGCGATCTTCTTCGGCGACATCTGCTTGACGTCGATGCCGCCCGAGGACAGGGGCTTGCGGGCACCCTGACCCACCCAGTCGGCGGTGGGGACGTCCAGCGGGATCGGGATGGACGTGTTGGAGTCGATGGACAGCGGCGCACGCTGCGCGAGCGTCATGACCGCCGACTGCTCCACGGACTTCTCGAAGATCGGTCCCGCGAGCGTCCGCGGGAGCAAGTTGCTGTCGATGTCCGACAGCAGGATCGGGTCGGTGGTAGCCACCGGTCACCTCTTTCTCAGCGGCGTCCCTTCAGGAGCCGCGACTGAACGAACCCCGCGAACTCGTCAGCGGGGTCCTTGGTCCGTTGCTGGTTGGCGCCCGACGCCTGCGTCCGGTCCGGGGCCGGGCGCCGCCTACGCGGCTCCTCCGGCTCGGGCTCCGGGGCCTTGGGCTTGCCGAGGTGCGGCTTGCGTTCGAGCAGGTCCGCCAGATCCGCCTTGATCCGGTCGGTGTCGATGTCGCCGTCGTCGCCGATGTAGCCGTCCAGGTCGAGGTGCGCCTCCGGGTCGGTCACGTCTGCGAAGCTGTGCGCCGCCAGGGCGCGTACCTCGCTGCGGACCGTCCGCTTCCGAAGCTTGCTGATCTCCTGCTCCCGCTCGGTGAGCTGGGACTGGAGACGCTCGGTCTCGGTCTTCTGCGCGTCCTCGTACTCCTTGGCCTTTGCCGCGAGCGGCTCAAGCTCCTTCAGGCGCTTACGGAGACTCGCGGCCTCCTGGTTCGCCTTGTGGATCTTCGCTCGTGCGCGTGCGGCGTCGAACGGCTCCTCATCGGCCTTGCCGGCGCCCTCCTGGGGCGTGCCGCCACCACCGGCGGGGGCGTCGTCACCGGTCTTGGTGCCGGTGCCGGTGTCCTCGCTGGGCTGCTGTGCCGTGTCGTCCACGGCGCTGGTGTCGGCGCTGGTCTGCTCGATCTCGTCGGGCATGGGTTAGGAACCCTCCTGGGGTTGGGACATGGTGATCTCCCGCTCCAGGCGGGAAGACTGAGGCCGGTAGCGGCTCCACCACCGGTCGATCACGGCTCCCGTCCATGCGGGCCGTGAATCCTGGTCAGCGCGGGCCTTCGCGACCTCGGCGGGCGTCGCGAGGACCACCACTTCGGTGGCGTCCAGCGCCGCGGCGTGCCGCGCCCGCCGTTCGGGTTCCGGCATCGTGCGGATCACCCACGCGGTGCCCGCAGTCATCCGCGCCACCTGCGTTTCCTCAGCGAGACGGGCCCGGCGGGCCTGGTCCAAGATGTGCTGCGGATGCTGGTGCGGGTCCTTGGACCCGAGCCGCCGGCAGATCTGGTCGAGGTCGACGACCCGGTCACCCGGTTCGGCGTGGTCAGCGACCCACGTGGACTTCCCGGCGGCGGGAGGCCCGCACACCAGCACCACACGCCTGCTCATCCACCGGTCCGGACGATCCGGTCGAAGTTCCGCAGCGTGTCACCCTGCATGCCGCGGGCACGCTCGTACTGCCGCTGCCACTCCTGCACCTGCGGCTGCGGGTCCCACTCCTGCCCCTGGAAGTACGGGACGGCGGTGCAGCGGCAATGGTTGTGGTACTTGAACTCTCCCGCGCCCACGAACTGCGCGTTCGCGGTGCGCCCTGCGGTCCGCTCGTTCTTGTAGACCGGTCCGCGTATGGCCATCACTCGGCAGAACGCGCACGCGTCCGGTGCCGCGACCCGCGCCACCCCGACTGCCTGCCGGTCCTCAGCGACCGCATCCACGATCGCGCCGCGGCCCACGTTCGTCACCAGCCGGGTCGCGACGCCCTCCACGTTGCTGCGGGCCTTGGCGAGCCGATCCGCAGCCGGGCTCAACTCCATGGCCGCGGCCTCATCCTCGTCGTCGGGGCCGGTGAGGTCATCGTCGCCGAGCTCAGCGAGGTCTTCCTCCGCCAGCCGGGCCAGGTCCGCGAGGTCCGCGGCGGCCTCCTCCGCGACGATCTGCCGCCACATCCGGTCGAACTCGTCGTCGGGGTCGAGGACATGGTTGTCCCACAGCCCCTTGGTGGCCCACCGCAATTGCGGCTCCACCTCACCCCGGCCCGGGAGACGGATCTCCGGGGACGGCGGGGCGCCCGGGACGCCGGCGGCGTCGCGTTCGGTGTCGTAGTAGTCCAGCGCGAGCGCCCCCGCCGCGTCTCCGTACCGGGAGATGACGCCGAGAACCGCGGTGATCCACCTGGGGAGCGTCACCGCGAGCCGCGCCGGGTCCAGGTTCACCCACGTCCGCGTGAGGTCCTGCAGCATCAGCAGGATCAGGCCGCGTTGCGCGGCCTGCTGCTCACGCGCCTGTTCCAGCGACGCCATCAGCCGTCACCACATCGTCCCGCCCAGCGATCTGCGCGAGAACCTGCCGCGCCTGCGTGCGGCGCCGGTCCGCGCGGACCCGCTGCCGCTGCGCCTCGCTCAGCCCGACCATCTCTAGAGCCACCTCCGACTCCGACGGGATGATCTGCGTCTGCACCAGCTTCACCGCGGCGTCGGTCTGGGCCGCCATCGTCGGGGTCGCCGGGTTCCGCCACACCGTCTCGATCCGCCGAGCCCGATCCGGCACCCGCCCCATCTTGATCAGCAGCGCCAGGCGGAGGAGCTGCGCCCACGGCGCGTTCAGCATCGTCTGCTTCCGCTCCGCCCGCTTCACGAGCTGCGCCTCAGTGCTTCTGATCGCGTCGGCGGAGGCGGGGTTGTCGGTGGTGTAGCCCAGGTAGTGCGGCGGCAGCCCGAGCTGCGTCGCCATGATCCGCGCATACAGGTCAACGATCTTGGTGTAGGCGGACGGGTCGTACGCCGCGAACGTACCGACCTGCGGGATCTCACCGTCCTCGTCCCGCTCCAACGCCAGGACCCGGCCGATGTAGGTCTCCCACGCCGACTTGGGGTTGCCTTCGGCGTCCTGGAACGCCGACTCGGACGCCCCGAGAATGTACCGCTGCGGAGCCCCGTAGAACTCCCGGGCGACCTCCATGCCCAGCAGCGTCCGGCACGCCGCATCAGTCACCGACATCACCGCTGAGGTGATCTCCGACCGCCCCACCCGCTGCGCGGCCCGCTGACGGTTCGCGAACCGCACCACCGGAACCACACCCAGATCGTGCTCGTCGCGGTCCGTGACCTCCCAGCCCCCGGAGTCGGACTCCCGCACGTACACCGTCTGGTCCGGCAGGTACAGCACCGCGGCCTGCCGGTCATCGTCCTTGTACAGCCGCAGCGCCGACCGCACCGCCCGCAGCCGCGCGTCCCAGTCCACGGTCATGTCCAGCGGGGACTCCACCGTGATCACCGGATCGGCGTCGTCGTCCTCCGCGGAACCCACCGCACCGTACGACCGGCCGTAGATGAACGAGTCCAAGTGCGCGAGCTGCGACTCGGTGATCAGGTCGTTGGCCTCCACGATCTCTTCGAGCTCGGTCGCGGCGTCCGGGTCACCCGCGTACCGCCACGTCTCGATGTCGAGGCGCTGCTCCAGAGCGTCCACACCGATCTGCGGCCACCCGATCACCGTGTGCAAGCCCCGAAGCTGCGGCGGAATCGAGATCTTCAGGTCCTGGATGACCTGCTCACCGTTGTAGTAGTGGTCCCGCAACTCCAGCGGGAACCTGGACGCGACCAGATCCCCGCGCAACTCGTCGATCAGCCGGGCCTCGTCGTCCGTCAGCGTCAACAGCGGCAACTCCGGGATCGTCGCGGTCACGACAGCACCACCGCCCGTCCCCTGCCGCGCCTACCCAGGCCCTTACTCAACGCGTCCAACCTGGCTTGCCACGCCAGCGTCGCCGCGATCGCCGCGTCGATCTTCCGCCGCGAATCAGGATGCTCCTTGGCGATCTGCAACCCCGCCCGCGACGGCCGCCGCCGCGCATTCAGCACATGCCGCGTCAACGCAAACGACCCGTCATGCGTCAGCTCACCGGACAGCACCGCGACGTGGAACAACTCCAACGCCCGCACCACCGCCTGCGGCTTGTTCATCCACCACTCGATCGGGTGCTGCTGCGTCGACCGGACCCGCAGCCGCCGCCCGTAGGTGTACTCCCAGTTCGCGATGAAAGACCGCCACTCCGCCGCCGGATCCGCGTAAAAACCGACGACCTTGTACTTCTGGAACGCCGACCGGACCGCCGCCTCGACCTCCGCAGTCGGCACCCACCAGTCCCGGCCCGCGACACCGTCCGGCTGCTCCCACACCGCGATCTCGAACAGATGCCCATCAGACACGCGGCAGCCGATCAGCGCTGTCGCGTCCGTCACACCCCGGCTCCGGCGCCGAGAACCGTCGAACCCCAACGTGATCCGCTCACCCGCCGCGACCACCTTCGCCGGATCCGCGCAGCCCGCCCACTCGTGCGGCACCAGCCACGCATCCGACGCGCCCGTCTGCGCGTTCAAGAAGTAGCGGCGAGAGTCGACGGGATCGTTGCGGGTGTCGTAGAACTCGTCCACGATCCCGTCGATGTCGTTCCACTCGATCGCCTCACCGAACGCCTCACCGATCGCCGCCCGCAGCTGCTCCTCGGCCGACAGGTCGTCGCACTCACCCCACCGGTGGTCATACAGCAGCCGCGCCCGACGCGACGTGCCCTCACGGATCTGCTCCGCCAACTGGAACGTCGACTCCGCGGTCGACTCCTCACCCGCCGCGAACATCGTCGTGGTCTCCAAGAACCACGTCCCCGCGCCCTTCTTCCGCTTCCGCAGGTTCCGCGTCACCGTCCCGTACATCCGCCGCAGCTCCGGCAGGTTGTACAGGTGGGTCTCGTCGAACACCACGAACGTCTCCAACCCGCCGTCCTTCGACGCCGACGACGCAGTCGACGGGCGGATCTCCCCACCACCCGGCAGGTAGATCCTCGTCAACCCCGCGTCCAAGCCCGGGATCTGCGACAACGGAGCGTCCTCATCAGTGAGGTTCAACAGGACCGTGTCGTACACGTTGCCGGTCTGGCCCTCCTCCGTCGCCATGCACCGAATGAACGGCGCGGTGACGTGCCGGCCCATCGGCTCACCCGGCTCATACACGTACCGGAACCCCAACCCCCACGGGTCCTCGTACGTCTCGCCGCCCTCAGCCCACCCGGCGAACCGGCACGGCCCCAACGCCTCAAACAACGCGAACCTGCCGCCCAGCCCCGACTTATCGCAGCCCTTCGGCCGCGACAGGAACGCCGAGTCGTACAGCCGGTGCGTGTTCTCCGGCGAATCACCCACCGCGTAGCAGTCGACGATGAACCCCGTGAACTCGTCGCCGTGCCGGACCGGCTGCCCCTGCACATCCCCCGGCCCATGCACCACCAGCGACTCCATCCACGCGACCGCCAACCACCCCAGCGAGCGGCGCCGGTCATGCCCCGGAGCGTGAACCAGCGTGCGCGGCATCCCTCAGCCCGACAACCGAGCCCGACGCGACCTGATATCGGTCACCGACCCGTCATCCCCGGCCGGCCGATCCCCCTGCGCGTCCGGAGGCGGCAGTACCTCCATCCGCAGCCGCATCCGGTCCTCCGGCGTCGCCCCGAACTTCGCCGCCCGCAACCGCAACTCAGACGCGAACTCCCACCGGCCCTTGGTCCACATCACGTGATGCATCAACGCCGTATCGACCAGGAAATCCCAGTCCGTCGCGGTGAACGTCTGCGCCTGCGGCGACCGCCGCCACGTCTCCCACCACATCACCGTCCGCGGATGCCAGGACTCCTCATCCGGCAACACGCCCTCCGGCAAGTCCACGCCGCGGACCACACCATCATCAGCCAGTTCAGTCAGAGGCTTCGGATCCGCGTTCCGCCGCCGCCGCTTCGACGGGTCCTTCGGAGCAGGCCCACGACCAGCCACAGAGAGTCACCACCCTCCGAGCATTTCAAGATCATCCAGAGTCCCAGACCTGTACACACAGCGGTCACCA
>CAYTMR010000097.1:0-13124 GCA_964438855.1 uncultured Micromonosporaceae bacterium | reverse complement strand
TGGCCGTCCGGGTCCTCGGCGACGATCTCGATCTGCGCCGGCAGGTTGGTGCCGGTGTTGCGCTCCTCCCACGTGGTCAACGGGGCAAGCTGTGAATAGCGCAGGTTGAGCGTGGTGTAGGCCTGGTAGACGCCGGCCGAGATCTGCTCCTCGTCACGACCGTCGGTCAGCACGTGGCGACCGCGCTTGCCCATGACGATGGCGGTGCCGGTGTCCTGGCACATCGGCAGCACCCCGCCGGCGGCGATGTTCGCGTTGCGCAACAGGTCAAGTGCGACGAACCGGTCGTTGGGCGACGCCAGCGGGTCGTCGAGGATCGCACGCAGCTGGGCCAGGTGTGCCGGGCGCAGAAAGTGAGCGATGTCGTGCATCGCCTCGGCGGTGAGCAGGCTCAGCACGTTCGGATCCACGGTGAGGAAGTTCCGCCCGCCGGGGCCCTTGACCACGTCGATGCCTTCATCGGTGATCAGCCGGTACTCGGTACGGTCCGGACCGAGCGGGAGCAGTGGCGTGTAGGAGAACGGGGCGGGGGCACTCATGGCCGCCAAGCCTACTTCCGCACCTCCGCACCGTCGACGACCTGGTCCGCCTCCAGTGACGGACCCGACGGTGCGGCGTCCGGCCAGGCCACCAGCCCGATCGACCGGCCACTGGAGATCACCAATCCGTCGGCGGCGCAGGCCATCACCCGGGCCGTCGTACGCACCGAGAGCCTCTCGGCGCCGGTACTCGGATCCCAGACCCGCAGCCGGTCGGGGCGGTGGTCGACCACCAACACTCCACAGGTAGACAGGGCGAACTCCGCCTTTGCGTGCACCGTCTGTTTCCACACGGTCTCGCCGGTGCGCAGCGAGACCCCGAGCACGACGTCCGGTTCGGCGGTACGCACCACGGCGTACTCCGTCGAGAGTGCCACCACCCGGTCGGCGTCGGTGCCGGCCCACAGCACCCGCCCGTCGTACGCGGAAATCACCAGTTCACGACCGTCCGGGTGCACCGCCACCATCGCCGCGCCGACGGCACGTGGGCGGTCACGGTGCTCGCAACCCGGCCCGGAGGCGGTGCGCAGGTGGTAGGGGTGGGGGCCCCAGACCGGCAGAGCGGTGGCGGCGTCGTATCCGGTGACCGACACCACACAGATGCCGTCGCGACGTACCGCGGTCGAGGCGATGACCCGCCCACCGACCACGCTGAGCTGGGTATCGCGCTCCGCCTGCCACTCCCGCACCACGCGTCCGGTGGCGGTGTCGACCACTATCAGCTCCTTGCGGCTGACCGCCAGACCGATCAAGGGCGGCACGGGTCCCGGCCCAGAGACAGCCGAGTGCACTTTGGACGGGTAGTCCAGCATGCCAGTGGCCAGTGGTGGGTTCAGACCGTTGGCAGAGCCGGCACCGGGCAAATCCACTGACCAAAGAGGACGCTCTCTTCCAGGCACGAACCGGCGCATTCCACACGAAGCGGGCCCTTCACACCGGAGATCGAGCACCGCGTCGGAGTAGGTCCAGACCGCGTCGGCATGCTCCACTCGGTGCAGCACCGCACCGCTGCCCGAGTCGTGCACCTGGTAGCCGTCTCCGTCACGGACCACCACCACCCGGTCGTCGCCGGAGCCAGCCACCGCGACCCAGGCTGCGGATTCCAGCCGGTACGCCAGCTCGCCACTGGCTCCGCGCCGTACCTCCCCGCTGCGTCCCAGATCCAACGCCAGCTGTCCGCCGACGTCCACCACCCGGTCCGGCTTGGCCCCGAGACGCTCCTGCCACACCAGATCCGGGGCGAGAGGGCGGTCCGCGTTCACCCAACCCCACAAGGCCGGCAACGGATTGGGAGCGATTTCGGCGGCGATCAGCAGGGCGTACACGGAGAGCGCGAGGACGACCAACAGGCGGTTACGCCACGTCCTCCCCTGCGCCATGCGGCCACGTTAGCCACTCCCGTCACATTGTCCAGTGCGGTTCCTGATCAATCCTGATCCGCCCGTGTCAACCCGATTTGGGCACCGCGGCACCCGTCGTGCTCGACCGGCGCGCGACCGCGGCCGCGACCAGCGGCGCGGTACGGTACGGCACCTGCTCGACCAACGCGATGGCGGTGGAGGCGCGCTCGATGCCGCCGTACGCCACGACGTCGTCGATGACGCGCTGCAAGTCTGAGTTGGACCGTGCCACGATCCGGCACACCATGTCGCTGGAGCCGGTGATGGTGTGGGCTTCCAACACCTCCGGGATGCTGGCTAGATGCGCCGCAACCGGGCCATGCCCCTCACTCTGGCGGATCTTCAGGGTGACGAAAGCGGTCACGGGGTATCCGATGGCCGCCGGCGAGATCTCCGGCCCGAAGCCGCGGATCACCCCGCGCTCCAGGAGGCGGTGGAGCCGGGCCTGCACCGTACCTCGTGCGACGCCCAGCCGACGGGAGCACTCGAGTACGCCTAGTCGAGGCTCCTCGGTCAGCAGTCCGATCAGTCGGGCGTCCAACTCATCCACACCCCCATGATAGTCAGATTGACCAGCGGAAGCCGCATTTTGGGTGGCAGATTGTGCAATCTGATCAGAGATCAGCTGGCTACTTGCCCAGTCATGCCCTCAGATCTGATGCTGACGGCATGACCCAGGCGACCCAGAGTCCTGACCACCTCATCGGGGCGGTGCCGTACGACAACTCCGACGACCCGTTCCCGGTGCAGGGGATCGATCACCTCACGTTCGTGGTGGGCAACGGCCGGCAGGCGGCCCACTTCTACTCCCTCGCATTCGGAATGACCTGCGTGGCGTACCGAGGTCCCGAGACCGGCCATCGTGACCACGCCCAGTACGTGCTCACGGCGGGAGCGGCACGGTTCGTGCTGACCGGAGCGGTCCGGGCCGACACGCCGTGGGCGCGACACCACGCCCGACACTCCGACGGCATCGTCGACATCGCACTCGCCGTGCCCGATGTCGACTCGGCTTACGCCCACGCGCTGGCTCACGGGGCGGTCGGTCTCCAACCGCCACACGAGATCACCGACGCACACGGCACGGTCCGGATGGCCAGCATCGCGACGTACGGTGAGACCCGACACACCCTGGTCGACCGCTCCGGCTACACCGGTCCGTTCCTGCCTGGATTCGTCACCCGTGAGCCGCTGGTGCCGCCGCCGGCCAGGCCGTTGTTCCAGGCGATCGACCACGTCGTCGGCAACGTGGAGCTGGGTCGGATGGACCAGTGGGTCTCCTTCTACCAGCGAGTGATGGGCTTCACCAACATGGCCGAGTTCATCGGCGACGACATCGCCACCGAGTACTCGGCCCTCATGAGCAAGGTGGTGGCCGACGGCAGCCGTAGGGTGAAGTTCCCCCTCAACGAACCAGCGGTCGGCAAACGTCGATCGCAGATCGACGAATTCCTGGACTTCTACGGCGGGCCGGGGGTCCAGCACGTCGCACTCGCCACCGACGACATCGTGACCACGGTGGACACCATGCGCGCGAAGGGGGTGGAGTTCCTGACCACACCCGACGCCTACTACGACGACCCGCGGCTACGCACCCGCATCGGCCAGGTGCGAGTGCCGGTCGAGGACCTCAAGTCACGCGGCATCCTGGTGGACCGGGACGACGACGGCTACCTGTTGCAAATCTTCACCACGCCGATGCAGGACCGGCCGACCTTCTTCTTCGAGTTGATCGAACGCCATGGTTCGATGGGTTTCGGGAAGGGGAACTTCAAGGCACTGTTCGAGGCGATCGAGCGCGAACAGGCCCGCCGCGGCAATCTGTGATCCCGCCGGTCGGCGCGGCGACGACGCGGAACTAAGATGCGTCGGGTGAGCGTCGCACCAGGCTGGTACAAGGACCCAGCCGATCCGACCACCCAACGCTGGTGGGACGGTGAAGGCTGGGTCGGCGACCCCCTGCCGGCAGACGCGACGCCGCCGCCCGGACCACCATCGGAGAGCACGCCGGCCCGACCGGGGCAGGCGGGGCCCGACGCGACAGCTGCCGACACGCCGTCGCGTGGAGAGATCCCGCCGCGCCGGCCCACCGGTAAACCACCGACGGACCGCCTGCCCGGGGCGGGAGCCCGGCCAACCGTGACCTATGCGGCGCCCGGGGAACCGCCACGCCCGCACGGCTACACCCTCGCCTCTCCGGGCGCCCGGTTGGTGGCGCGCCTCATCGACATCGGAGCGGTCTTCCTGCTCAACGTGGCGGTCAACGGGTGGTTCGTGTACCAGTACTGGCTGGAGATCCGGCCGACGATCGTCGAGGCGTGGCGGCGCGCGTTGACCAACGAGCCTCCGTCCATGGCCGACCTGCCGCAGCCCGGCCCGGACGCGGGAAACCTCCAGATCGTCATCGTGCTCATCGCTGCGGCTCTGTGGTTCGCCTACGAGGTGCCGGCGATCGCCAACACCGGCCAGACCCCCGGCAAGCGACTCCTCAACATCAAAGTGGTCCGCTTGGAGAGCGACCAGCCCCTGGGATTCGGGCGCTCCTTCCGCCGGTGGAACACCATGGGCCTGCCCACCCTGCTCTGGATCTGCTTCGTAGGCTTCATCCTCCAGTTCATCGACGCCCTGTTCGTCGCCATCGACCGCCCCCTCCACCAGGCGATACACGACAAGTCCGCCCACACTGTCGTGGTCGCTGTCCCGCCTTCCAAGGAAGCTCGCCATGAGCCGACTGACGCGTCCTGACCTCGCCCAGCTTCCTAGCTACGTCCCCGGCCGCAGCGCCCCGGGCGCGATCAAGCTCGCCAGCAACGAGGTGCCCTTCGGCCCGCTGCCCGGTGTCGCCGAAGCGGTCGCCGAGGCCGCGGCGCAGGCCCACCGGTACCCGGACATGGCGGTGGCAGAGCTACGGGAGGCGCTCGCCCAGCGGTGCGGGGTGAGTCCGGAACGGGTCGCCACCGGCTGCGGCTCGGTCGCACTCGCCGAGCATCTGGCGCAGGCGACGTGCCAGCCCGGCGACGAGATCCTGTACTCGTGGCGCTCCTTCGAGGCGTACCCGATCATCGCGGCGGGAGTCGGCGCGCGGAGCGTGCAGGTGCCCAACACCCCCGACCACGGGCACGACCTCGAGGCCATGGCCGCAGCGGTGACCGACCGCACGCGCATGATCCTGATCTGCAATCCCAACAATCCCACCGGCACCGCGCTCACCCGCGCCCAGTTGGACCAGTTCCTCGACACGGTGGGCGAAGACGTCCTCGTCGTCATCGACGAGGCCTATCACGAGTTCGTCACCGACCCCGCGGTGCCCGACGGGATCGAGACCTACGGCGAGCGCCCTAACGTCGTGGTGCTGCGCACCCTGTCCAAGGCGTGGGGTCTGGCCGGTCTGCGGGTCGGTTTCCTGGTCGGCCAGCCGGACGTGGTCGCGGCGGTGAGCAAGGTCGTGACCCCCTTCTCGACCAGCGCCGTCGCCCAAGCAGCGGCGCTGGCCGCGCTGCGCCAGCCGGAGGAGATGCACCGACGCTGTCGTGTGGTGATCGCGGAGCGGGAGCGGGTCGGTGAACACGTGACCGCACTCGCACCCGGCGTCCCGGCCTCCCAGGCCAACTTCCTCTGGCTGCCGCTAGGCGCACAGGCCGCGGACTTCGCCGCCGCGTGCGCCGACGCCGGTGTCCTGGTGCGGCCATTCGCCGGTGAGGGGGTGCGGGTGACGATCGGCGCACCGGAGGAGAACGACGCCTTCCTCTCGGTAGCGGAGCGGGTTCTTCGCCGCGATTGAGGTGTCGCGGGCCCGGCTGTGGCACCGTGGAACCATGCAGGAGCCGAGGCCGCCGGAGCCACCCACTCCACCGGAGCCGGCCCACCCGCCAGAGCCAGCAGGCCCACCCGAGCCGGCCCGCCCGCCGGAGCCGCGACCAGCACCGTCACCCGGCCCGCCGCAGCCGGAACCGACGCCGCCACCACCGCCGCCTGGCCCGGTACCGGACCCAGGGCCACAGCCCGGGCCAGCGCCGCCGGCTCCCCCGTCACCGCCGCCGGGTCCTCGCCCGCCCGGTCCACCGAGCCCGACCCCGCCGCCCGGTCCACCGGTACCACCACCGCCTGGCCCACCACCGGCGCCCCCGTTCCCACCCCCACCTCCGGAAGGCCCCGCGGAGGGAGACGGTCGGGCCAGCGTGGCATCGACGCCCAGCGAAGCCCTCCTCGGCGTGGTCGGTGACGGGTAACGTCCCAGACATGTCGACACTGCCCAAAGCGTTGTTCTGGTCCCGCACCGACACCCCCGGCTGCGATCACGTGGTGATGGCCGATGAGGCTGGGCTACGGGCGCGTGGCGTCGCGATCGCGGCTACACCGGTGCCCTACCGCTGCCGCTACGACCTGGTCACCGACGAGAACTGGGCGACGGTGCGACTGGAGGTGAACGCCGAGGGCGCCGGCTGGCTGCGGACGGTGCGCTTGGAACGGGCCACCGGACGATGGCGCGTCGTCACCGCCGAGCAGGGCAACCTGGACCGGGCGCTCGCCGCGGTGGGGCATCGCCCGGTCGGTTTGCCCGGCCGGGAGGACGTGGAGGACCTCGCCGATGCGGTCGACGTCGATCTCGCCGCCGCCCCGCTGTTCAACACCCTGCCGATCCGCCGGCTCGGCCTGCTCGACGCTCCCGTCGACACCACCCACACCGTCACTGTCGTCCTCGTCCGAGTCCCGTCGCTGGAGATCGCGCCGGTGGAGCAGACGTATACCGCCCTCGGTGAAGGCAAGGTGCGCTTCCGCAGCGGGTTCTTCACCGCGGAGCTCACCGTCGATTCCAGCGGGTACGTCACGCACTATCCCGGCTTGGCCGCGATGGCTCGACCGTCGACGGAGGCGTGAGGCGTCACGGTGGCGGAGGAGCCCAGGCGCCGGTGGCGAGGAACTCCTCCACCGTGGCCTGGTAGGGGGCGAGGTCGAGCCCTTGTTCGCGGACCCAGTCGTCGGAGAAGTACGTGTGCGCATACCGTTCGCCGGAGTCGCACAACAGCGTGACCACCGACCCGGTGACTCCGGCCGCCCGCATCTCCGCGATCAACTGGAACGCTCCCCACAAGTTGGTGCCCGTCGAGCCGCCGACCCGTCGCCCGAGCACGTGGGAGGCGACTCGGGTCGCCGCCAGCGACGCGGCGTCGGGCACCCGCACCATGCGATCCACCACCGTCGGCAGGAAGGAAGGCTCGACCTGGGGCCGTCCGATCCCCTCGATCCGGGAACCGGTCTCCACCCGCACCGACCAGTCGTCGGCCTCCCACGCGGGGAAGAAGGCCGAGTGCTCCGGGTCGACCACGCAGATGCGGGTCGGGTGACGCCGGTAGCGGACGTAGCGGCCGATCGTGGCGCTGGTGCCGCCGGTGCCGGCACCGACCACGATCCACGCCGGCACCGAGTGCCGCTCCAACGCCATCTGGCTGAAGATCGCCTCGGCGATGTTGTTGTTGCCGCGCCAGTCGGTGGCCCGCTCGGCGTAGGTGAATTGATCCATAAAGTGCCCACCCACGTCCTCGGCGAGCCGCCGCGCCTCCGCCACCACCGCGGACGGATCGGCCACCAGGTGGCACCTCCCGCCGTAGAACTGGATGAGCTCCACCTTCTCCCGGGAGGTGCTCGCCGGCATCACCGCCACGAAGGGCAGGCCGAGCATGCGGGCGAAGTACGCCTCGCTGACGGCGGTCGAGCCAGAGGACGCCTCGACGATCGTCGTCTCCGGTCCGATCCAGCCGTTACACAGCCCGTAGAGGAAGAGCGAGCGGGCCAGCCGGTGTTTGAGCGATCCAGTGGGATGCACCGACTCGTCCTTGAGGTACAGGTCGACGCCCCACTCCGGCGGCAGCGGGAACGGCAGGAGGTGGGTGTCGGCTGACCGGTTGGCGTCCGCCTCGACCTTCGCCACCGCTTCGGTGACCCAGGCGCGCGTCCGCTCGTCGCATCGGTACAGCCCACCACCCACATCACGACCTTAGCTAGCCGCAGTGGGGCGCTCGGCCGCCGCGGAGTCAGGCCCTGGCCACGCCGAGGCGGTCGAGGATCCACGCGATCACGAACGCCTCCTCCCGCCACGCGTTGTAGCGCCCGCTGGGCCCCCCGTGTCCGGCTCCCATCTCGGTCTTGAGCAGGTAGGAGCCCTCCGGCGCGGTGGCGCGCAGCTTCGCCACCCATTTCGCCGGCTCGTGGTAGAGCACCCGGGTGTCGTTGAGGCTGGTCACCGCGAGAATCGGCGGGTACGGCAGAGCCGCCACGTTCTCGTACGGCGAGTAGGACTTCATGTACTGGTAGACCTCGGCCGACTCCAGCGGATTGCCCCACTCTTCCCACTCGGTGACGGTCAGCGGCAGCGACGGGTCCAGAATGGAGTTGAGTGGGTCCACGAACGGTACCTGCGCCACGATCCCAGCGAACGCCTCGGGGGCGAGGTTGGCCACCGCGCCCATCAACAACCCGCCGGCCGAGCCACCGCGGGCCACCATCCGGTCAGCCGAGGTCCATCCCTGCTTGGTGAGGTGGCGTGCGCAGGCGACGAAGTCGGTGAAGGTGTTCTTCTTCGCCAACAGCTTGCCGTCCTCGTACCACCGCCGGCCGAGCTCACCGCCACCGCGGACGTGGGCCACCGCGAACACCACGCCCCGGTCCAGCAGTGACAGCCGAGGCACGGAGAACCACGGGTCCATGCTGGTCTCGTACGAGCCGTAGCCGTACAGCAGGCACGGAGCCGACCCGTCCCGCGGCGTCCCCTTGCGACAGAGCAGCGAGATCGGCACCCGGGTACCGTCCTCCGCGGTCGCCCACTCCCGGTGCTGCTCGTAGTCCTCCGGGTCGAAGCCGCCCAGCACCGGTTGACGCTTGCGGAGCACCAACTCCCGGGTGATCACGTCGTAGTCGTAGACCGAGTCCGGGGTGACCAGCGAGGTGTAGCGGATCCGCAGCGTCTGGGTGTCGTACTCGGGGTTGGCGCCCAACCCGACCTGGTAGATCGGCTCGTGGAAGCAGATGTCGAACGGCTCGCCGCCGTCGAGCGGCAGCACCCGTAGCGCGGTGAGGCCGTCGCGCCGCAACGACACCACGAGGTGGCCGGCGAATGCGTCCACGCTCTCCAGTCGGGTACCGGGCTCGTGGTCGATCAGAGAACGCCACTCACCCGGGTCACTCGCCGGAGTCCACGCCACGGCGAAATCCTCGGCGCCACGGTTGTGCAGGATCAGCAGCCGGTCGGCCGACGGATCGTCTTCGACGTGGTACTCCACCCCCTGCTGCCGCGCCGTCACCAGCCGCGGCGCGGCGCCTGGCTCCGCCGCGGGAATCAACCGCACCTCGGAGGTGACGGACGAATGCGATTCGATCATGACGAATCGTTCCGACCGGGTGAGGGAAACCGCGACCCAGAAGCGTTCGTCGGTCTCCTCGTACACGACCTCGTCGTCGCTGACCGGGGTGCCGATCCGGTGCCGCCACACCCGGTACGGCCGCCACGCCTCGTCGACAGTGAGGTAGAACAGCGTCGACGCGTCCGCCGACCACGCGCAGCCGTAGAAGGCGTCCTTGATCTCGTCCGGCAGGACTTCACCGGTGGTGAGATCCTTCACCCGCAGCGTGAACCGCTCGTTGCCGACGACGTCCACCGAGTAGGCGAGCCAGCGGCCGTCCGGACTCACCTCCGACGTTCCCAGAGCGAAGAATTCGTGCCCCTCGGCGAGCTTGTTGCCGTCGAGCAGCACCTCCTCCCCAGGGATCGGCTCACCCTGAGCCCACTGCGCCGGGTCGGGTGGTGCGGTCTCCCCCGGGGTCACCGGGCAGCGGCAGTGGATGCCGTACTGCTGGCCTTCGACGGTCCGGGTGTAGTACCAGTAGTCGCCCTTGCGGACCGGCACCGACAGGTCGGTCTCCTTGGTCCGGCGCTTGATCTCGTCGAAGATGGTCTCCCGCAGCGAGGCGAGATGCGCGGTCGCCGCCTCGGTGTACGCGTTCTCGGCCTCCAGGTACGCGATGGTGTCCGGGTCCTCCCGGTTGGCGAGCCACGCGTACTCGTCGACCACTGTGTCGCCGTGGTGCGTCCGAACAGTCGGGACCCGTTTCGCGATCGGAGGGTTGCTCATGCGCCTGTCTCCTTGCTCATGTCGTTACGGACCACCAGCAACGCGATGTCGTCACGCGGCGGCTCGGCTGAAAAGTTCATCGTCGCGGCACGGAGTCTGGTTGCGATGACCTGAGCAGAGAAACTGGCCAGTGGCGCCGCGGCATCCCGCAACCGGGCCGCGCCGAACAGTTCGCGACCTCGACGGCGCTCGGTCACCCCGTCGGTGAAGAAGATGAGGGAGTCCCCAGGAGCCAGATGGACGGTCTCAGCCGGGCAATGGATGGTGTCCAGCAGGCCGAGCGCGGTGCCGCCGGTGCCGACCTGCGCCGTCCGGCCACTGCTGCGCAGCAGCACCGGACGCTCGTGACCGGCCAGGTGCAGCGACACCTCCAGCCGCTGGTCCGGCAGTGGTTTCACGGCCGCGAGGGCAAGCGTGCAGTACCGGCCACGGCCGCGTTCCACCAAGGTTTGGTTGATCCGGGTGAGGATCTCCGGCAAGGGACGACCACTGCCGGCCAGCGCCCGCGTCACCTCGCGGACCAGTCCGGTCACGGTGGCCGCCTGCACCCCCTTACCGGAGACGTCGCCGATCATGATGAGCAGGCCGCCCCGCAGCTGTACCACGTCGTAGAAGTCACCGCCGACCTCCGCAGCGTCGGTGGTGGGCACGTACACCTCACCGAAACCGATGCCCGTCACGACCGGCAGCTTCGGCGGTAGCAGCGATCGTTGCAGGGTCTGGGCCACGTGGCGGCGCTCGGCGTGGATCCGCGCGTTGTCGATGGCGAGCGCGGCCCGCCTCGCGACATCCTGCACGACCGCCACCTCATCCGGCTCGTGCCGCCGGTCGCCGTGGCGGCCCACCGAAAGGGTGCCGATGGCCTGACCGCGGGCCACGAGCGGCACCGCGAACCCCTCGGTCGGCTGTCCGAGCGCCACCTGGACACCGGACAGCGCGGTGTTCAGGCGCGTGAGCACCTTCCCGGATCCCGATTCCTTGAGCGCCTCGTACAGCTGGGGAAGCTCGGTCTCGTCGGCGTGGTGGGCGGCGTCCAGGCGCAGATTGCCGTACGAGTCGACGGTGTGCACCGCCGCCCACCGGCCCAGTCGGGGCACCACCAGTTGCGGGATGAGCGCCAGCGTCAGCTCCACGTCCAACGACTGGGCCAGCAACTCGCTCGCCTCGGAAAGGAACGTGAGCCAGGTTTGGCGCCGCTGGTCGGCTCGGCGCAGCCGGTCGTTCTCGATCGCGAAGCTGATCCGCTCGGCGACCAAGGCGCTCAGCGGCCGCACGTACGCGGTGTCCGGCGCGTCCAGGACGAGTTCACCGCTGGCGGGGTGAGTCAGGTTCAGCGGCACGTCCACGGTGGGGGCGTCGGCGCTCGAGGTCCGCCCGTAGCGGGCGAGCAGGCGCACCTCGGCGCCGGCGCCGGGATGCATACGGACCAATCCACCGGCGGCACCCACCAGGTCGCAGAGTCGGCGGAGGAGTGCGTTTGCGAACTCGGCGACCGGATCGTCGGCGTACGGGTCGGGACGGATGTCGAGCAGCCTGGCGAGCGCGGGCGCGTCCACCAGGTCGGCGGGGGGTGGCAGGTCGTCGACGGCTGCCCGCGGCATGGTGGGCACCCCATCCGAGATGTGCTGATCATCCCGGTCCAGACGGAACCACACACCCTTACCGCTAGCGAAGTGGTTCGTCCCCCACTGGGTGGCGAAGTGGTCCACCAGCAGCAGTCCGCGACCGCGCTCGGACAGGTCGGCGAGGGAGAGCCGGACGTTCGGTGGCGGCCCGTTCCCGGCGCTCGCCCCGATCATGCCCCGGACCTGATCGGTCACGGTGACGGTGAGCCCGTCGGCGTCCGCCACGGCCTCCAGCTCCAAGTCGGTGCCGGCGTGGATGACCGCGTTGGTGGACAACTCGGTGGTGAGCAGCAGCGCCGCGTCGAGCAACCCTTCGAGCTTCGCCTCGGCCAGCACCGATCGGACGACCGCCCGGGCCGCGGCGGGCGTGCGCCGGTCCGCCGGAAGACGTAACCGGCGGACCACCTTCTGCTCCGGGGCCAGCCCTGGGGACAGGTCGTCGCGCACGGGCTAAGTCTCCATGACGCGGGAGCGAACACCAACCCGGCACCCACTCGCGGTGGGCCCCGGGTAACAGCAATGATGGGGGGACGCTGCCCGCACGGGTGGCCACGGGCGGAGTCCTGGGCCAGGGCACCGTCCGACCCGTCAGGACGACCTGCGAGGAGACATGGCTACGAGCGAGCAGAGCACAGGGTCACCGGCCTCCGGCCCGGAGACGGCGTTACTGACCGACCTCGCGGCAGCGCTACGCCGGGTCTGCGAAGGCGATCTTCGGGTGCGGCTACCGCGGGCGACCGGAGTGGCCGGCGAGGTCGTCGACGCCTTCAACGATCTGGTCGCCCTCCAACAGCGCCAGCATCGGGACCTGCGGCGGATCAGTCGGTTAGCGGGTCGGGATGGGCGGGTGACCGAGCGGATCGACGAGGAGGGTTACGAAGGCGCCTGGGTGGAAGGCATTCAGGCGATCAACCTCCTCATCGACTATCTCGCCCTGCCGGCGACCGAGGCGGCGCGGGTGATCGAGGCGGTGGCTGAAGGCGACCTCACCCAGCACATGCCCACGGACATCGACGGCCGGCCGTTGAAGGGCGAGTACCTGCGGATCGCTCGGACGGTCAACACGATGGTCAACCAGCTCTCCTCCTTCGCCGACGAAGTCACCCGCGTCGCCCGCGAAGTCGGCACCGAAGGCAAACTCGGCGGTCAGGCCGATGTGAAGGGTGTCTCTGGTACCTGGCGAGACCTCACCGACTCGGTCAACACCATGGCCTCCAACCTGACCCACCAGGTGCGGTCGATCTCGCAGGTCGCCACCGCCGTGGCGAAGGGTGACCTCTCGCAGAAGATCACGGTTTCGGCGAAGGGTGAGGTGGCGGAGCTCGCGCTCACCATGAACTCTCTTACCGACACGCTGCGGGTCTTCGCGGACGAAGTCACCCGTGTCGCCCGCGAAGTCGGCACCGAAGGCAAACTCGGCGGTCAGGCGGAGGT
>CAYTMR010000096.1:0-13180 GCA_964438855.1 uncultured Micromonosporaceae bacterium | reverse complement strand
TGGAGGACCTGAAGCAGTTCCGGGACCGGCTCTACCTGGACATCCCCGACTCGGCGCTGGAGGCCGACCCGTACCTCCCGCCGTACTACCGCCCGGACGAGAACTTCGAGGAGATGCAGTACCTGCGGGAGCGCCGCCAGGCGTTGGGCGGCTACCTGCCGCAGCGCAACACCACGGTGATCCCGCTGGCACTGCCGGGCCCGAAGCCGTACGCGGACCTCAAGCGCGGCTCCGGCAAGCAGAAGGTCGCTACGACGATGGCCTTCGTGCGTCTGCTCAAGGAGCTCATGAAGGACAAGGGCATCGGCGCGCGGTGGGTGCCGATCATCCCGGACGAGGCGCGGACCTTCGGGATGGACTCACTCTTCCCCACTGCCAAGATCTACTCGCCGCACGGGCAGAACTACACCCCGGTCGACCGCGAGCTGTTCCTGTCCTACCGTGAGGCGACCAGCGGGCAGATCTTGCACGAGGGGATCAGCGAGGCTGGATCGGTCGCCTCCTTCACTGCGGTGGGTACCTCGTACTCCACCCACGGCGAGCCGATGATCCCGGTCTACATCTTCTACTCGATGTTCGGGTTCCAGCGCACCGGCGACGGCCTGTGGGCGGCTGCCGATCAGTTGGCGCGTGGCTTCCTGCTGGGAGCGACCGCGGGGCGGACCACGCTCAACGGCGAGGGCCTACAGCACGAGGACGGACACTCGCTGCTGTTGGCCGCCTCCAACCCGGCGGTGGTGGCCTACGACCCGGCCTTCGCCTACGAGATCGCGTACATCATCGAGGACGGTCTGCGGCGGATGTACGGCGAATCGCCGGAGAACGTCTTCTACTACCTGACCGTCTACAACGAGCCGATCGTGCAGCCTGCCGAGCCGGAAGGGCTGGACGTGGAGGGTCTGCTGCGGGGGATCTACCGCTACCGGCCCGCCACCGGTGACGGCCCACGGGCGCAGATCCTCGCATCGGGCACCGCGATGCAGTGGGCGCTACGGGCCCAGGAACTGCTGCAGCAGGACTGGGGTGTCGCCGCCGACGTGTGGTCGGTCACCTCGTGGAGCGAGCTGCGCCGCGACGCGGTGGCGTGCGAGGACCACAACCTGGTGCACCCGGACGAGGAGCCGCGCACCCCGTACGTCACCGAGGTGCTCTCCAAGGCGCCGGGTCCGGTCCTCGGGGTCTCCGACTTCATGAAGGCGGTGCCGGACCTGATTTCCCGGTGGGTGCCGAACGACTGGACCTCGCTGGGTACCGACGGTTTCGGCCTGTCCGACACCCGGGGTGCGCTGCGGCGCCACTTCCACGTCGACGCTGAGTCGATCACGGTGGCGGTGCTGCGTCAGCTCGCCAAGCAGGGTGAGGTCCCCGCTGGGGTGCCGGGAGAGGCGGCCCGTAAGTACGCCATCCACGACGTCACCGCCGCTGCTGCCGGCGAGACCGGCGGCGACTCGTAGGAAACGGCGCCACGTCACTCGCCGTCGGGCGCCGGTGACCCCTTGGGGTCGCCGGCGCCCTTACTACGTTTGCGCACTCGCCCTCGAAAGGGTGTAGACAGGAAGCTAGCGGTAACGGCGAGACTTCGGAGCGTTGTGATATGGGATCCCGCAGCGAGGCGTCCACCACAATGCCTACGCGGCTGGGCCGAGCGGTGCTGCTGCACGAGAGCGAGCACACCCGGATCAGCCGGGTGGTCCTCCACGATGGCACGGTCATCCGAAAGGAGCCCCTCGGGCCCGATGCCCCCGCGCGGCTGCGTCACGAGCACGCCATCCTGAAGCGTCTCGCCGGGGCGTACGGGGTGGTGCAGCTCGCGCCACTGCCCGCCGAGCGGGGTGCTCTACTGCTGGTCGATACCGGCGGTACCTCACTGGCGAGGAAGACCACGCCGCTGGCCATGGCCGATCTCATTCCCCTGGCGCAGAACCTGGCCCGGGCGGTCGCGGCGATCCACCGCCGCCAGATCATCCACCGGGACATCAACCCCGCCAACATCGTGGTGGCCGGACACCACCCGTACCTCATCGACTTCACCCTGGCCACCACGTTCGCGGAGTTGCGCCCTGTCTTCACCCACCACAACGACATCATCGGCACGCTGCCCTACCTGGCGCCGGAGGTCACCGGCCGCACCGGCCGCCCGGTCGACCAACGGGCCGACCTCTACGCCCTCGGGGCCACCCTCTACGAGCTGGCCACGGGAAATCCCCCGTTCGGTACCGGGGACCCGCTTCGGCTCACCCACGACCATCTGGCGCGGGTGCCGCTCCCACCCGGCACGCTCAATCCGAGCGTGCCCGACAGTTTGTCGGCCATCATCCTGCACCTGCTGGAGAAGGAGCCCGACAACCGCTATCAGACCACCGAGGGGTTGCTGCACGACCTGGAACGGCTGGACCGGGTGGCACACGGGCGGGAAATCACTGTCGGGCAGCACGACTTCCCGGCGCGTCTACGTCCGCCTTCACACCCGATCGGTCGGGATGCGGAGATCGACGCGTTGCGGGACGCGTTCACCGCTGCCCTCACTGGCGACTGCCGCGGCGTCCTGGTCAGCGGACGTCCGGGGGTGGGCAAGACCATGCTCGTCAACGAGCTACGCCCCGTCGTGACCGCCAGTAACGGCTGGTTCGTCTCGGGCAAGTTCGACCGTTCTCGGCGAGACCTGCAGGCCGACGGTGTCCGGCAGGCATTCCGCGACTTGGGCCGCCTGCTGCTCGCGGAACCGGACAGCCAGTTGCAGACGCTGCGGGAGCAGCTCCGCACGACGGTCGGCGCCGATCTGGGTTGGGTGGCCGCCGTGCTCCCCGAGTTCGCGTCGCTGCTACAGGTGGAGCCCGCCGCGCCGAGCACCGACCCGGTCGTGGACCTGGGTCGCAGCCAACGGGCATTGACCAACCTGCTCCGCGCCGTCGCCGCAGCCGGCCGCCCCATCGTCATGTTCATCGACGATCTCCAGTGGGCCGGGCGCAGTCCGCTGCGGTTCATGGAGCGGATACTCAGTGGTGAGGTCACGATCCCCGGCGTGCTGCTGGTGGGCGCCTACCGCTCCGACCAGATCGACCCGTACCACCCGCTGCCCACCATGGTCGCGCGCTGGCGTCGTGACGGTGGCGGCCCCAAGCACCTGACCTTGTCGAACCTGTCGGTGACCGAGCTGGCCGCCCTACTCGCGGACGTGTTGCGCGTGGGTCCCGAACCGGCCCGTCAGCTGGCGACCGCTATCGCACCCCGCACCGGCGGCAACCCGTACGACACCCTGGAACTCCTCAACGCGTTGCGGCGTGATGGCCTCCTGACGCCGGGCAAGCAGGGGTGGCGGTGGGACATCGACGCCGTCCGCCACCACGTGGGCGCTCAATCCGACCTGCAGGATGTGCTTGCCAGCCGGGCCACCGCACTGTCGCCGCGCACCCGGGAGCTGGTGGAGTACCTCGCCTGTCTGGGTGGTCGGGTGGAGCTGGCGACCCTCGCGGTCGCCACCGGCCGGTCCGTCGAGGCGGTGGAGCGTGACCTCGCCCCCGCACTCAGCGACGGCCTGCTGGTGATGGAGCCCGGTGCGCGCGACACGGTGCGGTTCCGTCACGACGTGACGTGGGAGGCGATCCTGCGGCGCATGGCGCCGGAGCAGGAGCTCGCCATGCGCCTGCAACTGGCCCGTCGGCTCGCCGACCACCCTGATCTGTTCGCCGCCGCGGCTGAGCAGTACTTGTCAGCCATACCAGCGGTCACCGATCCCGACGAACAACGCCGCGCCTCCCAGCTGTTGCGCCGCGCCGCAGAGCAGGCGCGGATGGTCGGCAACTATGCGCTGGTGGAGCGGCTGCTGGCGGCCGCGTTACCTCTGGTCGACCCAGAGGACCGGGCGGCGCTGATCGAGTTGCACACCGGACGGCACGCCGCGCTGTTCGGCCTCGGCCGGCTCGAGGAGGCCAACCACATCTACCGGCAACTGGAGGCGCTGACCGACGACCCGTTCACTTTGTTGCCGGCTGCCCTCACCCAGATCAGCAGCTTGACCAACCAGAACCGTCCACAGGAGGCGATCGCGCTCGGGCTGAGCATGCTGCGCCAGCTCGGGGTGGCGCAACCGGACCGCATCGGGCTGGCAGAGACCGCCGAACACGGCCCAGAGGTGGTCCACCGCTGGTTGACCAGCCCGGAGGCCGACGTCACGCAGCCCGCAGACCGGTTGGAGGCGACGCCAGCGGCCGTCGCCTCGCTCATCAACCGCATCTTGCCGCCCGCGTTCTTCTCCGACTCGCTGACTTTCGCCTGGCTGACGGTGACGGCGATGGAGATGTGGGCCGAGCACGGCCCCAGTCGCACGTTGGTCGGCCCGGTGAGCCACGTCCCGTACGTGCTCAGCGCTCACGACCACGATCTGCGCGCCGGTCGGGAAGTGCTACGCAGAGTGCGAGCCGTCAGCGAGGCCGAAGGCTGGGAGCCGGAGAGTTCCCAGGCCAAGTTCCTGTACGCACTCGGTGTCGGCCACTGGTTCGAACCGATCGAGGAGGTGGTGCCTCAGGCGCGTCAGGCCCGAATCGACCTTCTCCGCGGCGGAGACCAGCAGAACCCGACGTACACCTACTACGCCACGGTCGTGCAGCTGTTCGACTATGCCTCGAATCTCAAGCGCTACCAGGCGGAGGTGGACGCGGCCCTGCGCGACGCCATCCGCGCCGGCAACGAACAGGCCGCCGACGCCTATCGCGCCTACCGATGCATGGTGGACGTCCTGCGCGGAGTACCCCACTCGCGCGCAGCCGAGCCGAGCCTCACTGCCGCGCAGACGTCGACCGCCAACGCGTACATCCGGATCACCAAAGCGCTGACCGCCGCGCTTTTCGACAACCCGGCGGAGCTGGAGCGGCAGTCATCCGCCGTGATGCCGCTACTCCCAGCGATCGAAGCCACCTACGCCACGGTGACAGCCCACCTGCTGCGTGGCCTCGCCCTAGCACATCAGGCCCGCACCGCCGCACCTGACCAGCGGGTCGAGGCGCTGGCCGCGCTCGACGCCACCATCGAGTGGTTCGCCGCCCGCTCTGAGGATGCCCCGGACAACCTGTGGCACCTGCAACGCCTACTGGAAGCGGAGCGCGCCTGGGCCGCCGGACAGTTCCAGTACGCCGTCACCGCCTTCGACGCCGCGCTGCATGATGTCGGGCAACGGCGGCGGCCCTGGCACCGTGCGCTCATCCTGGAGCGAGCCGGCAAGTTCTACCTCGCCCACGGCGTCCGGTACGCCGCCCATGTCCTGCTGGCCGAGGCGCGGCGCGCGTACCAAGCCTGGGGGGCCACCGCCAAGGCCGACCGACTTGATTGGGCCTACCCAGGGCTGCCCAGCAACCCGCTCGCGAACGAACAGACCGACGACGGGTCGGTTCGGCGCCCTCGGTTGGGCAGCGGCACCATCGACCTGCTCGCCATCCTCGACGCATCCCGGGCGTTGAGCTCCGAGACCGGCGTGGAAGGGCTACGGTCGCGGGTCATCGAGGTCCTCTCGGCGATGACCGGAGCCACCGGCGTTGAGCTGCTGCTGACCACCGAGGGAGAGCAGGGGTGGCAACTCGCCACCGGCGACACTCACGTCCTGGCGCCCTTGGACGACAATGATCCACATCCTCCGGTGCCCATGTCCGCGGTGCGCTACGTCGAACGCACCGGTGAGCCGCTGGTAGTCCGCGATGCTACCCGCGACGCCCGGTTTGCCCGAGACCCCTACTTCGCCGGGCTGGACCGGTGCTCGCTGTTGGTGGTGCCGATCCTCAGCCGAGGACGACTGCAGGCTCTGCTGATACTCGAGAACCGGCTGCTTCGCGGGGCGTTCTCCGGCGACCGATTGGACACGGTGAAGCTGATCGCCGGTCAGCTCGCTGTGTCACTCGACAACGCCCGGCTGTACAGCTCGTTGGAACAGATGGTCGCCGAACGCACCGAGGCGCTCGCGGTGGCGAATCGACGGTTGGAGCAGCTGAGCATCACCGACGCTCTCACCGGACTGGCCAACCGCCGGCGCCTAGAGGAGGTACTCGACGCACACTGGCGTCGCGCGCGGCGGGCGCGACGCCCGCTGGCCCTGGCGATGGTGGATATCGACCACTTCAAGCTCTACAACGACTACTACGGCCATGCCGCCGGTGACCGTGCGTTGCAGCGGATCGCGACCCTGCTCAAGGAGAACATCCGCGAAACCGATCTGGTGGCGCGGTTCGGCGGTGAGGAGTTCGCAGTGGTCATGCCAGACACGGACTTGGCCGAGGCGAGTCAGGTGGCGCAGCGCCTTCACAGCGCGGTGATGCGGCTGGCCGAACCTCACGAGCTGGTCAATGAGGGCATCGTCACCGTCAGCATCGGCGTCGCTGCACTCGTCCCGGAGGCGGGCACCAGCCCAGACACGCTGTTCGAACTCGCCGACGTGGAGCTTTACCGGGCCAAGCGCAAAGGCCGCAATCAGATCCGGGTTGCCCAGCTGTGACCCGCATCCTCGCTGGGATGCGCTCCGCGCCATGATCGGCCGTACCACGACGCACCGTGGGTCACGCTGGCGAGGGGGTGCGCGGCCCACGCCGACTCGATGTGATCATTATTGGCTGAGGGATTCGCTGATCCGGCTTGAGCCGGGTCCGGGGAGCTGTGCGCGCAGAGCCGTGTCGTGAGTGCCGCACACCGTGTCCTACATCCGGGGGTTCACACCCCCTAGCCTTCGGAAACGGGCCGTAGGTGGAGCCCACCCCGCGGCGCCGACGCACTTCCCCGGCCACGCGCCGGCCCGACCCGTGAAAGGTGGATATCGTGCCCTGGCCATGGAGACGACGTGAGGAGACCGGCTGGTCCGCACCTGACCGAGTCCCCGACGGCGACACCGTCCCGATCGCCGGTCACCGACGGTGGGCCGATCTACTCGACCAGTCGGCGTCGCGCAGCGCGCCGGTGCCCAATCCTCGCAAACCGCTGCACCCACGGAAGCGTTGAGGGTCCGAGCGACGGCCTGTCGACTTGACCTTGACCAGCGGGTGGGCTTATCTCGAGGCGTGGGACTGAACATTAAAGACCTTAGGATCAGCAGCCCGGACTTCGAGCCGGGTGGACGGTTGGCGGACCGGCATTCATACGACCGGGGTAACCAGGCGCCGGTCCTGCGCATCGAGGGCGTGCCGGAGGGGACGGTCGAGTTGGCGGTGATCTGCCACGACCCCGACGCCCCGCTGCCGCGCGGGTTCTCGCACTGGACCCTCTACGGGTTGCCACCGACCACCACCGAGGTCGGGCCTGACGCGGATCAGAGGTTCCGTGCTGGCCCTAACGACTTCGGTGAAGTCGGCTACGGCGGGCCGCAGCCGCCGGCCGGCCACGGGCCACACCACTACTACTTCTGGGTGTACGCGCTGAACCGGCCGGTCGAGGGCACACCGTCACGGACGGAGTTCGTGGAGGCCTACCGCGACGCCATCATCGAGCAGAACCGAGTGATCGGCGTCTACGAGCGCTGAGCGTCCGCGGCCGTGCCACCTGCACTGGGGGTGGCACGGCCGCGCAGACGACGAGGCGGACCGGAACGACGCGGAAGGGCTGGACTAGGCTTGGGGGCGTGACGGTTCGTGTGCGGTTCGCCCCCTCTCCGACTGGTATGTTCCACGTCGGCAGCGCCCGAGTGGCGCTGCAAAACTGGGTCTACGCCAGGCAACACGACGGCGTGTTCGTGTTGCGGATCGAGGACACCGACGCGTCCCGCAACCGACCCGAATGGACCGAGGGCATCCTGTCGGCGCTGGAGTGGCTGGGGATCGAGCGCGGCCGCTACGAGGGCCCCTACTTCCAGTCCGAGTACGCCAGGCAACACCGGGAGGCAGCCGAGAAGCTGCTCGCCTCCGGTCGGGCGTACTACTGCGACTGCACCCGGGAAGCGGTGCAGGAACGCACCGGCGACCAGTACCGCGGGTACGACGGCTTCTGTCGTGACCGCGGGCTGGAGGCCGGGCCGGGGCGGGCACTGAGGTTCCGCACCCCGGACGAAGGGCAGACCCGCGTTGTCGACCTGATCCGCGGGGAGCCGGTCTTCGACAACGCCAGCATCGAAGACTTCGTCATCGCCCGGGCCGACGGTTCCGCCGTGTTCTTGTTGGCCAACGTGGTGGATGACATGACGATGGGGATCACGCACGTGATCCGGGGCGAGGACCACCTGCCGAACACGCCGAAGCAGCAGATGTTGTGGGAGGCGCTCGGCCAACGCCCACCCACCTGGGCGCACCTGCCACTCATCGTCAACGAGAAGCGGCAGAAGCTGTCCAAACGGCGCGACCGCGTCGCCCTGGAGTCGTACCGCGACGAGGGCTACCTCGCCGACACCATGCGCAACTATCTGATGTTGCTGGGCTGGGCACCCAGCGGCGACCGGGAGATCGTGCCGTGGTCGGTGATCGAAGAGGAGTTCCGGATCGAGGACGTCAACCCCTCCCCTGCCTTCTTCGACGAGAAGAAGCTGCGGGCGTTCAACGGCGAGTACATCCGGGCCCTGTCGGTCGACGAGTTCGTCGCCGCCTGCCGGCCGTGGCTGACCGGGCGGCCGGAGACGCACGACAGTATCCCGGCTCCGCCGTGGCGACCGGAGGCGTTCGACGAGGCGGTCTTCGCCGAGGTGGCACCGCTGGTCCAGACCCGGGTGGCGGTGCTGTCGGAGGTCGTCCCCTACGTCGACTTCCTCTTCCTGGACGAGCCGCAGATGGACGAGGCGTCGTGGGCCAAGGCGATGAAGGAGCCGGCGGCGCAGATCCTGTCCGACGCACTCTCCGCGTACGAAGGGCTGCCCGACTGGGAGCCGGAGCCGCTCAAGTCGACGCTGGAGCAGGTCGGTGCCGCCCACGGGCTCAAGTTGGGCAAGACCCAGGCGCCGGTGAGGGTGGCGGTCACCGGCCGCACGGTGGGACTTCCGCTGTTCGAATCGCTCGCAGTGCTCGGCCGTGAACGGACACTGGCGCGGATTCGCGCCGCTCGTCAGCGCCTGAGCGAATGAGCGGAGAAAGACTCAGGCTGGGGCGCCCCATGCAGGCGGGCACCCCAGCGCCGAGTTGTCAACGATTAGACCCGATCGGTTGAGCGAGCGTTCACTAGGGCTCGGTCCGAGCGCGTCGGCGGATCAGCTCGATGCTGGACACGACACCGAGGACGATCATCACACCGACGACCACGAATGGCCACCAGGGACGCGAACTCTCCTCGCCGGACGAGGCCTCCGGTGGACTGCTGGGCTCCGTGGTGGCGACCGCTGCCGGGGACGCTTCCTCTGTGGGGGACGGCGACGGGCTCGGCGGTGGGTTACCGACCGTCACGGTGAACTCCAACGACCCACTGACCAGGTGACCGTCAGCCGACATCACCTCGTAGGCGACGGTGTAGGTGCCCGGTAGGTCCGTGTCCACCGGCACGGTCACGACTGATCCGTCTACCTCCGGCTCACCGGTGTCGACGCCTTCACCGTCGGGTCCGGTCA
Source organism: uncultured Micromonosporaceae bacterium (assembly GCA_964438855.1). Taxonomy (GTDB): domain Bacteria; phylum Actinomycetota; class Actinomycetes; order Mycobacteriales; family Micromonosporaceae; genus Natronosporangium. Next base: position 3,687 of record CAYTMR010000096.1, on the reverse strand, counting down.
CCGTGACCACGGTGCCGTTTTGATCCAACGTGGACAGAAACTGGAGCGACACGACCTCCGGTCCTTGCTCCATCGTCGCGCCGTCCTCGGGTTCCGCGCCGACCAGAGTGTTGTGAGCCGTGGCGGGCGACTGCCATCCCAACGCGACCAGTACTACGAAGGCGGATATCGCGAGTATTCTGCGCACCAACCTGACCCCCAAGGGAGACAGTAATCCGGGTAATATGTAATCCCCACACCGAAGTCCTCACGTCTTAGTCGGCGGCTGACCGGGATTAGTTCCCGAATCGGGTTCACAACGAAGGAAAGTCTCAGCGACCCTATGCCGCGTCTGGGTCTGGAATGGTGCGGGATCAGGCCACAACAACATACGGGGGGATGGAGTCAACATGGTGGGTCGGACGGTACATCGGCTGATCGTCGGTGGCGTCCTCGCGGTGCTGGGTGCGGCGGCGGGAATACTCGGCGCCACCGCGGCACACGCAGAAGGTCCCAATTTGATTACGATTTCTGGGGACGGTCTGGCCGAGCCGCTCGAGGTGGGCGCGGAAGAGCAGCCGGACCTGTTCGCCGACCTATACAGCGAAGTCGATTGGCTAGTCGGGCGCCCGTCGCAAGGCGGCAAGCCGGATGACGAGGACACCCTTGGTCCACGGTACGTCCTGACCGTCCACATCGATGGTGAGGCACGTCACCGCTTCAACCTCTACCCCTTGGCCGAGGGCGGACCGCGCGCTCACCGGCCATCGAAACAGCCCGGTGACCGCAAGACCAGTGCCGGTTGGTTCTATGGCCGACTGAGCATGCCCGAGACACTCGCCGCGGCGGGGGCACCGATCTACGGCGAGGCGGACACCGGCGGTGTCGGTGGTGGTGCCTCGGCACCCGACTCCTCTGCGCCGCCCACCCACTCGGCGATCGCCAAGGTGGTCGACGAGTGGTGGGCCAGTGTACGGATCGTCGGCGTCGTCACGGTGGTGCTCATGCTCGGCGTCGCGGCGGCCGCCTTCGCCATCCGACGCACGGTCTGATCGCCACCAGGGCCGCGGTGCCGTCGCCGCAGCTCGGAGCGACGATGGGGCCGCGACCCTGGTGGCGCGTGTACCGCGCCGGATGAGACCATCGCAGGCCAGGGGGTCGGCGTGTCGGGTGTAACGGGGTCCGGGCCAGCGAATGGTGACGAGTGGGCCGCCACCCTACTGCGGATCGAGCGCGCAGCCGGGGCTCTGGCCACTGCCAGTGTGGCTCGGATGGACGAGACCCTGCCTTGGTTCCGGGAACTGCCCGCCGACCAACGCGCCTGGGTGATGCTCGTCGCCCAGGCGGGTCTGCAGGCGCTGGTCGAGTGGCTGCGCCGGGGCGCCGGCACGACCGACGGTTCGCAGGAGGTCTCCGACGAGGTCTTCGACGCGGCACCGCAGGCCCTGGCTCGGTCGATCACCTTGCAGCAGACGGTGGCGCTCATCCGGGTGACGATCGAGGTCGCCGAGGAGCAGGTACCCCGCTTGGCGGGCCCGGGCGTGGAACCGGCGCTGCGAGAGGCGGTGCTCAAGTTCTCCCGGGAGATCGCCTTCGCCGCAGCCCGGGTGTACGCACGGGCCGCGGAGTCCAGGGGCGCGTGGGACGCGCGGTTGCAGGCGCTGCTCATCGACGCGCTGTTGCGGGGTGACTCTTCCGACGTCCTCGCCAGCCGGGCCGCTGCTCTCGGCTGGGCCGACGCGCCACCGGTCGCGGTGGCGGTGGGACGCTCGCCCGGTGGCGAGGCGGCGGCGGTCCTGCACACGGTCTACCGCGCCGCGCGCAGGATCGGTGTGGAGGTCATCGGCGGTGTCCACGGCGACCGTCTGGTGGTGGTGATCGGAGGCGCGAGTGAACCGCTGGCGGCTGCCGAGAAACTGCTCGTGGGGTTCGGAGCCGGGCCGGTGGTGGTCGGTCACGCGGTGCCCAGCCTGGACGAGGCGGCCGAGTCGGCACGGGCCGCCCTGGCGGGGTTCCGAGCGGCGGCGGCCTGGCCACAGGCGCCTCGCCCGGTGGCCGCCGCGGACCTGCTGCCGGAGCGCGCACTCGCCGGCGATCATGAAGCCCGCCGGGTGTTGCGAGACCAGCTGTACGGAGCGCTCGCGGCCGCCGGTGGTGGCTTGCTCGAGACACTGGATGCGTTCTTCGCCGCCGGAGGGGTACTCGAGAGCGTGGCTCGATCACTGTATGTCCACCCCAACACGGTGCGATATCGACTCAAGCGGATAGCTGAAGTGACCGGCTTCGCCCCGCTCAACCCTCGCGACGCCTTCGCGCTGCGGGTGGCGCTGACCATCGGACGCCTGGATCCGCCCGCGCCGCCGCACGGCTGATTCCACGGCGCCGGTCAAAGGTGTGATCACCGCCGCACCCGCCGCAAACGAGCGCAGCCACACCCGCGGCCTTTGGAGGAAACCTACAAAGGATGTAGTGGACTTTGGTGCCCGCCAGTGGTGCGTGAGACTGCTGAGGCAGGGACAGTCAAGACGTGCTCGCCCTCCTTGCGCCCGGCCAGGGCGCTCAGAAGCCGGGATTCCTCGACCCATGGTTGCAGGCCATTCCCGCCGCCGAGGCCCGACTGCGCTGGTGGTCAGTGCTCGCCGGGGTGGACCTGGTACGGCTCGGCACCACGGCCGACGCCGACGAGATCAAAGACACCGCCAAGACTCAGCCACTGTTGGTGGCCGCCGCCCTCCTAGCAGCCGAATCGCTGCCAGGAGGCGCCCACGGCAGTGGCGGGGATCGGCTCCACGACGTGGCGGTGGTCGCTGGCCACAGCGTGGGAGAGCTCGCGGCAGCCGCACTGGCTGGAGCCCTCACCGACGACGCGGCGGTGGCGCTGGCCGGACTGCGTGGCCGTGAAATGGCCGCCGCCTGCGCGCTGGAGCCCACCGGTATGGCGGCGGTGCTCGGCGGGGTCGAGGCTGACGTGTTGGCAGCGATCGAGTCCCACGGTCTCCACCCGGCCAACCGCAACGGCGCCGGCCAGATCGTGGCCGCAGGCCCGCGCGACCAGCTGGAGAAGCTCGCCGCAGAGCCACCGGCCCGCGCCCGGGTGATCACCCTGCAGGTTGCCGGCGCGTTCCACACCCCCCACATGGCGCCGGCCGAGCAGGCGCTGGGGGCGGTCGCCGCTGGAATCTCCGCTGCCGACCCGACCAAGATCCTTCTATCCAACCTGGACGGCTCCGCCGTCACCCACGGCCGGGAGCTGCTCACCCGCCTGGTGAGGCAGGTCACCGCACCAGTGCGGTGGGACGCGTGCATGCGCACACTCGCCGACCTCGGCGTCACCGCGGTGATCGAGCTTCCGCCTGCCGGCACCCTCGCTGGCCTAATCAAACGAGAGCTGAAGGGCCCCGGCTGCCCCGAGATCGTCACGCTCAACACCCCCGACGACCTCGCCGCTGCCCGCGATCTGATTGCGCGGCACGGCGTGGCTCCCGACCTCGAGCCCACCCCCCAGTTCCGGGTGGTCGTGGCCAACGGCGCCGGCACCTTCGAGCCCTCCGCCGGGCTGGCCGAAGGCGACGAGGTCGCTGCCGGACAGGTCATCGGCCACGTAGTCACCCGCCAGGGGCCGCTCGAGGTGACCGCCCACGATGCTGGCGTGTTGACCGAATGGCTGGCCCACCACGACGACCCGGTCGCCCCGGGCCAACCCCTCGC
>CAYTMR010000095.1:0-13403 GCA_964438855.1 uncultured Micromonosporaceae bacterium | reverse complement strand
TCATCATCATCATGTTGAGCACGCTCTTGGAGCGGGCCATGCCGCCGTAGAACAGTGCCAGGCCTGGCGTCATGAGAAGCACGAAGGCACTGGCTGTCAGGATCCAGGCGGTGTGCCCAGAGTCGATCTCCGGCACGCTGCCTCCTCTCGGAGTCGAACAGGTTCCCTCCCCCACACGCCGCCGGGCGGCGGTGCCCGCAGCCGCGGAAGCGGCCCGCGGCGCCGAGAGAGTCGGTCGTTCGATCAGCGTTCCGGGACGCTGTTTCGTGCACAGTAGTCAGCCGGTTTCTGCCCGGTGACACGTTGTTTCAGGCGTGTGACGGCCGTGTGAGAGCCGGTGGAGGCACGACGCGTGCGGTCGCGACTCAGCGAAGCGCGTACTCCAGCGTGTGGCGTTCGTAGTCCAGAAGCCGCAGGTCGCGCATCGGCCGACGCAAATGACCCTTGTGCACGATCCGGATGAAGGCGGGGTCGCCCGCGGCCGCCATCCGCCGAATGCCCTCGACGTGGTCGACGATGCGGCGACGGATCGTACGGACGAACCGATGCCGGTCCCGGGGGATGAGGCCATACGCGTCAGCGAACAGGCGCAGCCGCCGCGGCCGGTCAGGGCTGTGCCAGCCCAGCGTGACCGAGTCCCGGTCGGAGAAGAGCGGCACCCAGGTCCACGCGGCGTACGCGACGTCGTAGAGCCGCGACCCGGGCGAGGCGAGGTCGAAGTCGATGAGCGCGAGTGTCCCGTCCGGGCGCCAGACGACGTTGTGGGGGGCGGCATCGTGGTGGCAGACCACCTCCGAATCTGGCGGCGGCGGGCCGAACGAGCGCCACACCCCACCGGGTGGTGGCTCGAATCCCTGCTGTGCGTCGTGGAACATGCGCAGCATGGTCGCGACGGTCACCAACGCCTCGTCGGTGACCCAGTGCGGCGCCAACGGGTACTCACCGCACTCTCCCTCCACATAGGAAAGCACTTCGCGGCCGTGTTCGTCGATCCCGTGGACCCGAGGAGCGCCGGTGAAGCCCACCTTCTCCAGATGCCGGAGCAGAGCGTGGACGGAGGGGGTCCAAGGGCCGATGTTCCGGCGCACGGTGTCCGCCACCCGTACGACCGTGCTGACGTTCCCACCCTTCAGCGGGATCTCCTTCTGGATTGGCCGTTCGGAACGTACGCTCGTCACGGTAGTTATGCGTCCCCGTCGATGAGAGCCGACACGAACTGCTCGGGATCGAACGGTGCCAGGTCGTCCGGACCTTCTCCCAGCCCGACCAGTTTGACCGGGATCCCCAGTTTACGTTGCACCGCGATCACGATACCGCCCTTGGCGGTGCCGTCGAGCTTCGTGAGCACCACGCCCGTGACGTCCACCACCTCGGTGAACACACGGGCCTGCTGAAGTCCGTTCTGACCGGTCGTAGCGTCGAGCACCAGCAAGGTCTCCGACACCGGCGTGTGCTTCTCGATCACACGCTTGACCTTGCCCAACTCGTCCATGAGCCCGACCTTGTTCTGGAGCCGGCCCGCGGTGTCGACCAACACCGCGTCCACGCCCGCCTCCGTGCCGCGACGGACGGCGTCGAAGGCCACGCTCGCCGGGTCGGCCCCCTCCGGCCCTCGCACCACCTCGGCACCGACCCGGCCCGCCCAGGTGGCGAGCTGGTCGGCGGCGGCGGCCCGGAAGGTGTCAGCCGCGCCGAGCACCACACTGTGACCATCGGCGACCAACACACGCGCGATCTTGCCGCAGGTCGTCGTCTTTCCCGATCCGTTCACACCCACCACGAGGAGCACCGCTGGCTTACCGTCGGCGGGAGTGACCGCCAGAGAGCGGTCGAGGGTCGGATCCAGCGCAGTGAGCAGTTCGTCTGCGAGCAGACGTCGCAGCTCCTCGACACTGCGGGTGCCCAGCAGCCGGGTCCGATCGCGCAACCGCTCCACCAACTCGGTGGTCGCCTCGACCCCGACGTCCGCGGCGAGCAGACTCTCCTCCACCTCCTCCCAGGCGTCCTCGTCCAAACGGTCTCGGGTGAGCAGGTTGAGCAGCCCGCGGCCGAAGACGTTCTGCGAACGGGACAGGCGGGTCCGCAGTCGCACCAGCCGACCGGCGGTCGGTGCCGGTCGCTCCAGCACCGGCGCCTCCTCCACCGGCGCCTCGACGGTCGGAGTCTCCACCGCCGGTGCCTCGGCGGGAGGAGCCGGCACCGCGGGTGCCTCCTCGACCGGCGCCTCGGCCACCTCGGCCTCCTGCGGCGGCCGCTCGGCTACGGCGGGGCCACGGTCGACCGGTGGGCGCTGCGACGGCCGCCGTAGGCGAGGCACCACCAGCACCGCCCCCGCCAACAGGACAGCGGCCACCACCAGAAGGAGGATGAGGAGACCTTCCATGTCCCTGATCCTGTCAGATGTGGGCACCCGCTAGGCAGGGTGTCAGCATCATGTCTTCCCAAACCGGGGTGAGCGTTTCCGACCCCAGACGAAGCTGTACACGGCCCTGCTCAGCCCTGGTCGGTCGACGCGCGGCATGATAGCGGCATGCAGGTTTCGGCGCGCGGCGACTACGCCGTCCGGGCAGCATTGGGGCTGGCCGTCGCCTACCCCGCGACCACCTCCGCGCAGGCGCTGGCGGACGACCAGCAGCTGCCGCACAAGTTTTTGGAGGCAATCTTGGCCGACCTGCGCCGGGCAGGGTTGGTACAGGGCATCCGCGGCCCCGAGGGCGGCTACGTCCTGCGCCGCCCGCCCGACGACATCACCATCGGCGACGTGCTCCGGGCGGTCGAGGGCCCGCTGGCCGGTGTCCGCGGACTGCGTCCGGAGGAGACCCGGTACGAGGGGACCGCCGCCCACTTGCCGGAGCTGTGGGTGGCCGTCCGCGCAGCGATCCGATCAGTGGTCGACGAGGTGAACCTGCTCCAGCTCGCCACCGGGCGCCTGCCGGCCCGGGTTCGACGCCTCACCGAGACCCCGGACGCCTGGCAGCCTCGCTGAGGTCAGCGCTCCGCTGCCAGGGCCGGCGCCACCTCCGCCGCGAGCAGATCGAGGTGATCCAGATCTGACAGGTCCAGCACCTGGAGGAACGCTCGCTCAGCACCCGCCTTCCGGTAGGCACGCAACTGCTCCGCCACCTCGCCCGGGGTGCCTGCCACCCCGCCCTGCTGGCGGAGCGTCGCGACGTCCCGGCCGATCGCATCGGCCCTCCGGCGAACCTCGGCGTCGTCCCGACCACAGCACACCGTGACGGCGGCGGAGTACACCGGCGGCGAGGCTCGCCCGATCTCGTGACACGCCTGGTCGACGGCGGCGTACCGCTGCGCCGCCTCCTGCGGAGAGACGAAAGCGACGTTGAACTCGTCCGCGAATCGTGCCGCCAGTCGTGGTGTGCGGCGCAGCCCTCGCCCGCCCACGATGACCGGAGGACGAGGTGACTGCACCGGCTTGGGCAGCGCCGGGGAGTCCACCAGCTGGTAGTGCTTACCGTGGAAGGTGAAGGTGGAACCCAGCGGGGTACGCCACAGACCCGTGACGATCTCGAGCTGCTCGGTCAGTCGGTCGAACCGCTCGCCCACCGAAGGGAACGGCACGCCGTAGGCGGTGTGCTCCGGCTCGTACCAGCCTGCGCCCAACCCCAACTCGACTCGGCCCCCGCTCATGGCGTCCACCTGCGCTACGGTGACCGCGAGTAGACCCGGTAGGCGGAACGTGGCCGAGCTGACCAGGGTGCCCAGCCGGATCCGCGTGGTCTCCCGTGCCAGCGCCGCCAGGGTCACCCAGGCGTCAGTGGGTCCAGGAAGGCCGTCGGCGTCTCCGATGGCGAGAAAATGATCGGACCGGAAGAAACCCTCGAAGCCGCACTCCTCGGCCCGCTGGGCCACCCGGAGCAGCTGGTCGTAGTCCGCCCCTTGCTGCGGCTCGGTGAAGACACACAGTCGCACCCGGTAAGAGTGCCACGCGTGGCCGGGCTGGTCAGCGCCCTTCTCGAGACGTGGGCCGGCGCGGCGCCCCGCGCACCCTCCGGTTACTCAATGGCCGGGATAACGTCGGAGCATGGCGGCGTACGACTGGGTCAGCTTCACCACCGACTATGGATCTTCGGACGGCTTTGTGGCTGCCTGCCACGGGGTCGTCGCGCGGCTCGCGCCAACGGTACGGGTCATCGACGTGACCCACGAGGTGGCGCCGGGCGACGTGACCCGCGCCGCCTCGGTGCTCGCCCAGACCGTTCCCTACCTTCCATCAGCCGTCCACGTTGCGGTGGTCGACCCGGGGGTCGGCACGGCACGTCGTGGCATCGCGATCGAAACCCCGGGCGGGATGCTGGTCGGGCCGGACAACGGGCTGTTGCCCTGGGCAGCGGAGGCGCTCGGTGGCATCAGCGCCGTAGTCGAACTGACCAATCCGGACTGGTTCGCACACCCGGTTTCACGTACCTTCCACGGTCGCGACATCTTCGCTCCGGTGGCCGCACGCCTGGCCGCTGGGGCCCGACTGGCCGACGCCGGCACGGAGCTCGACCCGACCGGGTTGGTGCGGCTTCCCGACCCGGTGGTGGCCTTCGGCGACGGTTGGCTCGAGGCGGAGGTGCTCACCGTGGACCGGTTCGGCAACGTCCAGCTCGCGGCGCCCGGGGCAGCGCTGAATGGGTTGGGCGAGCGTCTCCTCGTCGGCAGCGTTCCCGCCGTGCGTGGTGCCACGTTCGCCGACGCGCCGGCCGGCAGGCTGGTGGTGCTCGTGGACTCCACCGACCGGGTGGCGATCGCGGTCAACGGCGGACGGGCCGCGGTGGTCCTCGCCGTCACCCCCGGCGACATCGTCCGCATCACTGGCACCTGACCTTCACTCACTGGTCTCCAGCAATTCATCCACCGGTCACCCGGCGATGGGCAGGATATGACGCATGCCAGAGGGGGACACGGTGTTCCGGACCGCACGCGCTCTCCACCGTGCGTTTGCCGGCGCCGTACTAACCGCGTCCGACCTGCGCGTGCCTCGACTCGCCGCGCTCGATCTGGCGGGCTGGACCGTCATCGAGTCGACCAGCCGGGGCAAGCACATTCTGTTGCGGCTACGCCCGCCGACGGCGCCGGCCGGTGGCGGGAGAGTCATGACTCTGCACTCCCACCTCGGCATGGACGGTGCGTGGCGGGTGTACGCCATCGGTGAGCGGTGGCGCCCACGCTCCCGGCACTTGATCCGGGCCGTACTGCGCACGACCGACGCGGTGGCGGTCGGTTACCAGCTCCACCAGCTCACCGTGGTGCCGATGGAGGATGAGAAACGGCTCGTCGGCCACCTGGGTCCGGACCTGCTCGACCCACAGTGGCGTCCGGCTGAGGCGGTTCGACGCTTGTTGCGCCACGGCGACACGGCGATCGTCGAGGCTCTCCGTGACCAGCGCAACCTCGCCGGCCTCGGCAACGTCTACGTCTCTGAGCTGCTGTTCCTGCGTGGACTGGCACCCACCACACCGGTGCGACAGGTACCCGACCTGATGGGCCTGGTCGCGCTCGCCCACCGACTCATCACCGCCAACCGGGACCGCCCGGTTCGCACCACCACCGGCTCCCTCCGCCGCGGCGAGACCACCTATGTCTACGGTCGCCGCCACGAGCCGTGTCGGCGGTGCGGTACCCCGGTGGAAGCCACCGAACTCGGAGACCGCATCACCTTCTGGTGTCCTACCTGTCAACCGGCGCGGAGCGCCATCAGCGGAGGCCGGACGTCAGCCGGAGGTCCGTAGCGATCCGGTGCGCAGCTCGGCTAGCCCGGCGGTGACACCACGCAACCGGTCGGTGGCGTCGCTCAGCCCAGATATGTCGGTGGCGGCGCCTCCCAGCCGCTCAGACTCGGCCAGCCAGCCCGCCGCAGCCGCGACGAACTGCTCGTACGACACCACTGCCCGCTCCAGCTGGGACACGTGGGCGTCGCGCAGCGTCCGCAGATGCGCCTGAGCCTCCAGCGGAGCGAGGCGGAGCGACTGCTCGAGAGCGGCGATGCGGTGCGTGAGTTCATGCAGACCCCGCTCGACCCGGGTGGCCTCTGTCAACGTCCCTTCCGGAGCGCTGTGTAGCCGTGGGCGAAGCGCCTGCAGACTACGCACCGCACGATCGAACCGCTCCCAGACATGGACCGCCTCTGAGCCGCGGAGTGCACCCCGGGTGCGGTGCCGACGGATCATCTCGGCGAGGCCGTACCCACCCGGCATGTGGGCGAGCCGGTTGAGCCAGCGCTCATCCGCCAATGCCGGGTCGGGCGGGTCGGGCACCGGCTGGGCGGCGAGTTGCCGGGCGTCCGACCAGCGCCACCACGTGAGGCCCGCAGCCGCACCGGCGAGCCCGGCCCAGATTGCATCGGCCGGACCCAACCCTTGGTAGGGGGCGAGGATGGCGGTCGCACCCACGAAACCTCCCGTGAGGACCGTCCACCGCCGAGCTGAAGCGCGTAACCGCCTCAGTCGGCGGAAGTAGCGGGTCCGCTCGTCCATCTCGCCTCCCGCAAGGTCGCTCCGGTCACATGGTCCTGCTCATCCCGCCGCGGTCGCGTCACCCTGTTCCTTGGCCAGGCTCGCGCGGATCTCCTCCAACCGCGAGACGCTGGCATCCTTGGTGCTGCTGCCCGCTGTCGGCTCCTTGGTACCGGCCAGCTGCTCACCGGCCATGCTGGCTCGGATCTGGGCCAAGCGGGTTTCACCCGCGATGCTCAGCGTGCTCTTCTGGATCTCCATCATGCGCCCCTCGACGCTGTTGGAGGCGAGCTCAGCGCGGCCCATCGCGTTGGCGTACCGCCGCTCGATCTTCTCTCGAACCTCGTCCAGCGACGGGGTGTTACCCGGCGCGGCCAGCGCCGACATCGACTCCAGTGACGCCGCCACGGTCTCCTGCATCTTCGCCTGCTCCAACTGGCTGAGCAGCTTGGTCCGCTCGGCGAGCTTCTCCTGCAGCAGCCGGGCATTGTTCTCCACCGCGGTACGGGCGGCGGTGGCCGCCTGAAGCGCCTGGTCGTGGAGGGTCTTCAAGTCCTCCATCGCCTGCTCGTCGGCGACCAGCTGGGTGGCGATCTGCTGAGCGGTCTCCTCGTACTCCTGGGCCTTCTTCTCGTCGCCCTCGGCGCGTGCCCGGTCGGCGAGCACCAGCGCTTGACGCGCCATCGCCTGGTTCTTTTCGACCTGCTCCATCTTGCGGGAAAGCTTGATCTCCAGCTGGCGCTGGTTACCGATGACCGCAGCGGCCTGCCGAACCAAGGTCTGGTGTTGCGCCTGGGCTTCTTCGATCGCCTGCTGGATTTGTACCTTGGGATCGGCGTACTCATCGATCTTGGCGCCGAACAGCGCCATCAAGTATCTCCAGGCCTTGACGAACGGGTTCGCCATCTCTGCGGTCCTCTCCTCGGCTCAGTCGTCGCCAGCACGGCGTGCCACCCAGCCCTCCCACCGTCGGGTGGGCGGGCGGTTAGAAACCAATGGTGTCAGGCGGACGCGAGCGTGTCACACCCGCCCGACGCTAGGCGACAACACCGCCGGGTCGGCCACGGCCGTTTCTTGAAGATTACCCGCTGACCGCCACTACGCGCGGACTGCGATGATCAGCCACCCTGGCCGACTGGCTGACCGGGGCGACGGGCGTGCACGGCCCGCAGCGTGGTCCGCAGTGGGCCGTTACGCCGGACCGACACCGACACCTCACCGTCGGTGACGGTCTGGACCGTCTCCATGGAGTCGCGGGCACCATCGGTCGGAGCCCTTCGATCCTGCGCTTCCGAGGCGGAGTGGAACGCGTCCGCGGGCACTAGCTCCGGCGCGGAGCGCTGTGAGGTCTCGGCGGACCGGGCAGCGGGAACACCCTCGGCCGGGAGGGATTCGGCGGTGACCCCGTCGCCGCGCTCGGCCCGGGCCAGTGAATCGCTCGCCTCCCGCAGCACCTCGGACAGGTGGGAGCCGAGCGCCTCGCAGATCGCCGCCAGCAGCTCGCTGGAGGCTTCCTTCTGGCCACGCTCGATCTCCGACAAGTAACCCAACGACACGTTCGCCGCGGTCGAGATCTCGCGCAGCGTGCGGTGCTGACCCTGGCGGCGCGCGCGCAGCGCATCGCCGATGACTCGACGCAGGAGAGCCACAACACCTCCCTCGGGACCGCGGCGGCGATTCGCCGCGGGCGGATCGCCAGCGGCTTTCCGCAACGGTACCCGGTATCCCCGACGACGGCACCCCGGGACCCTCCCGGCGTCTCCGCACCCCCATCGTTTGTCGTGAGCGTCACACCTCGTCAGCGAGCGCCTCGTACAGCAGCCTGAGCGCCGCGGTGACGGCTCCCCGGCGGACCTCACCGCGGTCACCGGACATCGTCAGCGATCGGACGCGACGGATGCCGGGGCCGGCCGCAGCGACGTGGACCGTCCCCACGGCTGCGCCGCCTTGTGGGTCCGGGCCGGCCACACCGGTCGTGGCCAGGCTCCAGTCGGCGCCGCAACGCCGCCGCGCCCCGTCGGCCAGCGCGACGGCCACCTTCGGGTCCACTGGCCCTCGCGCGGTGAGCAGGTCCTCGGGCACCCCACCCAGCGACGCCTTCAGGTCGGTGGCGTAGACCACGAGGCCACCGCGGAAGGTGGCGCTGACGCCGGGCACGTCGACGAGGGTGGCGGCGAGCAGGCCGCCCGTCAGCGACTCCGCCACCGCCAGCGTCTGCCCTCGGGACACCAGTGCCCGCACCACCCCCGCCACCAGCGGCTCTTCGCCTTCGACCATGCCGAAACCGTACCGACCCGCGGCCGAGGTCACGGGGAAGCGGTGCGCAGTCGCCAGGCACGGACCACGTAGTCCAGGCCGGTCACCACGGTCACCGCCACCGTCACCCCCATGAGCCAGGGCCCCACGATGGCCAGCAGACCCGGCGCTGCCCAGTCCCCGCCCGCCGCCGGGGCGAACAAGACGTACCACGAGATTGCCGCGATCTGAAGGCCGGTCTTCCACTTCCCGGCGCGGCTCGCCGCGATCACTCCGTACCGGATCACCCAGAACCGCAGCAGCGTGATGGCCAGTTCGCGCCCGAGGATCACCACCGTCACCCACCATGGCAGCGCCCCGTAACCGGAGAGCAGGATCAGTGCGGTACCGGTGAGAGCCTTGTCCGCGATCGGGTCGGCGATCTTGCCGAAGGCGGTGATCAAACCGTACCGGCGAGCGATCCACCCGTCGACGAAGTCGGTGAGCGACGCCGCCAGGAAGATCGCAGCGGCGGCGATCCGCCAGCCGCTGTGGGTCAGCCCCGAGACGACGACGGCTACCGCGAACCCGGGCACCAGCACCAGTCTCAGCGCCGTCAGGATGTTGGCGGCGTTGACCAGCGGCACCCGGGCCGCCGGCCGGTTCACGGCCGCGCCGCCGCGCCGGCGGTGGCGTCGATGGGCGCTGCTGGCGGTAACGATGTGAGCGGCTGCGCGATCACGTCCACGCCCTCGGTCGCCACCACCCTCGCCGGGACCAGGTCGCCGACCGCCACGGCGGGTGCGGTGCCGTCAGGAAGGACCAGGCTGGTGGAGCCGTCCTCCGGCCCCTGGTGCGCTGCTCGGCCCTCTACCACGCCGTCGTCGACCGTCTCGACGAGCACCTCCACAGTCGCACCGATCCGCTCGGCGGCACGCTGGGCCGACAGCTCCTCAGCGAGGTCGAGCAGCTTGGCGTAGCGTCGACGGATCGTGGCGGGCGGCACCTTGCCCGCCAGACTGGCCGCCTCCGTGCCCTCCTCGTCGCTGTACTGGAAGACACCCACCGCGTCCAACCGGGCGGAGGTCAGGAATCGCACCAGCTCGGCGACGTCGGTCCGGGTCTCGCCCGGGAAGCCCACGATCACGTTGCTGCGGGCGCCCCCGTCGGGGGCCAACCGGCGGATCTGCGCCAACAGGTCGAGGAAGCGTTCGGTCGAGCCGAACCGGCGCATGCGGCGTAGCACGGCCTCGCTGGCGTGCTGGAAGGACAGGTCGAAGTAGGGCGCCACCTTGGGAGTGGTCGCGATCGCGCTCATCAGTCCCGGCCGGAGTTCGGCCGGCTGCAGGTAGCTCACCCGGACCCGCACGATGCCGGGAATCGCGGCCAGCTGCGGAAGCAGCTTCTCCAACGCCCGCGGGTCCCCCAGGTCCTTGCCGTAGGAGGTGGAGTTCTCGCTGACCAGCACCAGCTCTCGGACACCGCTGGCTGCCAACCACTCCGCCTCGGCGAGCACCTCCTCGGGTGGACGGGAGACGAACGCACCGCGGAAGCTGGGGATGGCGCAGAAGGCACAGCGACGGTCGCAACCGCTGGCGAGCTTGAGAGGCGCCACAGGGCTGTCACCCAGCCGCTGCCGCAGTACTGGCCGCAGGTGGGCCGGGGTCGCGGTGTCAGAGGCGGACGTGTGTGGTGCGGTACCGTGCCCTGGCACCACCACCGCCGCCTCACGCCGAGCCACCGGAGTCAACGGCAACAGCCGTCGCCGGTCCCGCGGCGTGTGCGACGCAGGGCGCTCGCCAGCGAGGACCGCGTCGAGCCGCTCGGAGATCTCCGGGTAGTCGTCGAAGCTCAGTACGGCGGCGGCCTCCGGCAGCGCACCAGCGAGCTCCTGTCCGTACCGCTCGGCGAGGCAACCAGCGGCCACCACCGGGGTGCCGTCCGCGGCGGCATCCAGCAGCGTGTCGATCGAGTCCTGTTTGGCCTGCGCTACGAAACCGCAGCTATTCACCAGCACGACGTCGGCGCCGTCGGCGTCGGTGGTGACGTCCCAACCGGCTCTGGTCAGTCGCCCGGCGAGCTCCTCGGAGTCCACCTCGTTGCGAGCGCAGCCGAGGGTCAGGAGCGCGACCCTCCGGCCGCGGCCGGGAACAGAAGCTGAGGCGGACACCCACCGAGGGTACCGACGGCACCGAAGGCACCGTCCGGGCAGGGTGCACCAGGGGTGAGGTATCGCGGAATCACCCACCACGAATGGGTTTTTCGTCTAGTTTCTAGGTAGTTCGAGCGCTATGGCAGCTTACGGGGGGTGCGCCGATGCCAGGATCACGCTTGGTGGGGCTACTGGCTGTCATAGCGCTCGCTCTCGCACCGACCGCCTGCGGTGGCGAGGGCGGAGACCACGCCAGTCACACGGTGCGCGGTACGCCCACTCCGTCGGCACGACCGACCCCAACCGCGAGCCCTGGAGCACAAATTCGCGTCGCAGGGCTGCCCGCCAACTACCAGGGATTCGCCGAGATCGGCCCAGACGGGAAGGTCACGATCGACCTGGCCGACGACCACTTCGCGCCGACCGTGCTGCGGGGCGCACCAGGCCAACGGCTGAGCCTCACCCTACGCAACACCGGCGAGACACCGCACCACTTCAGCACCGCCGACCAGCAGCTGATCGTCGAGGTGCAGCCGGGCATGACCGCGGAGGGACGGATCACGCTCCCTCAGTCGGGCAACCTGTCGTTCTTCTGCCTGCTGCACCGGGAGGACGGGATGGCCGGAGGGTTCAACGTGTCCGGCCCGTTCGAGGCACCTGACCCCAAGGCGAGCCCCACCCCGAGCTGACGCCGGCGACGTTACGCCTCCTCGCCGCGGAGCGAGGCGAGGATCTCCGGCAGCTCCTCCGGTTTGACCAGCACGTCGCGCGCCTTCGAGCCCTCCGACGGACCGACGATGCCGCGGGTCTCCATCAAGTCCATCAGCCGCCCTGCCTTGGCGAAGCCAACCCGCAGCTTGCGCTGCAGCATCGAGGTGGAGCCGAACTGCGAGGAGACCACCAGCTCGATCGCCTGCAGCAGAAGCTGGAGGTCCTCCCCCACCTCTTCGTCGATCTTCTTCTTGGTGTCAGCGGGTGGCTCGGTGACGTCTGGACGGAACTCCGGCTGCCGCTGCCGCTTACAGTGCGCCACCACGTCGGCGATCTCCGCCTCGGTGACCCAGGCGCCCTGGATGCGCATCGGTTTGGACGCTCCCATCGGCAGGAACAGGCCGTCGCCGCGCCCTAGCAGCTTCTCCGCACCAGGCTGATCCAGGATCACTCGAGAGTCGGCGAGCGACGACGTCGCGAACGCCAGCCGCGACGGCACGTTCGCCTTGATCAGACCGGTCACGACGTCCACCGACGGCCGCTGGGTGGCGAGCACGAGGTGGATACCGGCAGCCCGGGCGAGCTGGGTGATGCGGACCACCGACTCCTCCACATCGCGCGGCGCCACCATCATCAGGTCCGCCAACTCGTCCACAATCACCAGCAAGTACGGGTACGGGCGCAGCTCCCGCTCGCTACCCGGCGGTGGTTTGATCTCTCCAGCCCGCAGTTTGCGGTTGTAGTCGTCGATGTGGCGCACCCCGGCGGCCGCGAGGTCGTCATACCGCATGTCCATCTCGCGCACCACCCAGTCCAGCGCGACCGCCGCCTTCTTCGGGTTGGTCACGATCGGCGTGACCAGGTGCGGCACACCCTCGTAGAGGGTCAACTCCACCCGTTTGGGGTCGATCAGCAACAGGCGGACCTGGTCCGGGGTCGCCCGCATCAGGATCGACGTGAGCAACGAGTTGAGACAGGACGACTTGCCGGAGCCGGTGGCCCCAGCGATGAGGATGTGTGGCATCTTGGCGAGGTTCGCCACGACGTATCCGCCTTCGATGTCCTTGCCGAGCCCCGCCACCATCGGATGGTGGTCAGCGGTCGCTGCCCGGGACCGCAACACGTCGCCGAGCGCCACGTTCTCCGGGTCCGCGTTCGGGATCTCCACGCCTACCGCGCTCTTGCCCGGAATCGGGCTCAGGATGCGCACGTCGGGCGACTTCACCGCGTAGGCGATGTTGCGCGACAGCTGGGTGATGCGCTCCACCTTGACCCCAGGACCGAGCTCCACCTCGTAACGGGTGACCGTGGGGCCTCGAGTGAAGCCCGTGACCGCGGCGTCCACGTCGAACTGCTCGAAGACCGTCTGCAGCGCCGCGATCACCTCGTCGTTGACCTTGCTGCGAGTCCTGGTAGCACCGCCGCTACGCAACAGGTTCGGGGGCGGTAGGACGTAGTCCTCGGAGAGGCTGGACAGCAGGGTCGGCTGCTCCGCGTCGCGAACCGGGGGTGAGGTGTGGCGGGGCGCGGGGCGCCGCGCCGACCGCTTCGCGGACCGGCCGGCGAGCTGGACCGATTCCAAGGCGTCCAGGTCGGGCGCTGGGCCGGCCGGCTCCTCTGCCTCTTCGACCGGCGGTGTCAGATCGACCACTGGCCGACTGCGTCGGCGGGTGCCGCCAGTAGCTGGCCGCGCCGACTTCCTGGACGCCCGTGGCTCCTCCGCCTGGTCCTCCTCATCATCGACGGCTGGCCGTACCGAGAGGAGATCACGTAGGTATGCCAGACGCTCCGGCACCTTGTTGATCGGAGTGGCGGTCACCACCAGCAACCCGAACACGGCGAGCAGC
>CAYTMR010000094.1:0-13483 GCA_964438855.1 uncultured Micromonosporaceae bacterium | reverse complement strand
CTTTGCAGGCCGTTGCCTCGCCTCTCGGCCACCCCACCGAGGTTGAGGCCTCGGTAAAAATCGGCGGCCTCTCCGAGCGGACGACGGGGATCGAACCCGCGACCTTCACCTTGGCAAGGTGACGCGCTACCAACTGCGCTACGTCCGCGCGGCTTACCGGTTCCCCCGGTGCCAGGAGAGAACTTTAGCCGAGTCTGCTCGCGAACGCCAACCCGGGGGTGCCTCGGCGTGTCACCTTCCCCCAAGGTTACTGATTTATCCGTGCTTGCCCAGTAGCGTCCGGTGATGCTGGTGGCATGGGTGCGCTCGTCGCGCTGACCCGCTGGCTGGCTCCGCGTCCGCGACCCGCTGTGATCATGGTGAGCTGGTCGCGGCCGCACGTCAGGCAGAATGGGCTGGGTGGAAGCCGAGGACTGGGACGCCCGCTACGCCTCCAGCTCTGAGCTGCAGTGGGGCGCCAAACCCAACCGATGGCTGGTCCAGGAGGCCTCCGATCTTCCGGTGGGGACGGCCCTTGACCTGGGAGCGGGGGAGGGGCGCAACGCCATCTGGCTGGCCCGGCGTGGGTGGCGGGTCACCGCGGTGGACTTCTCCCGAGTCGCGCTCGCGCGTGCCGAGAGTCTGGCTTTCCGCGTCCAGGAGAGTGGCTGGTCGCTGGATATCGAATGGGTGCTGGCGGATGTGCGCACCTATCGACCCGATCCTGGACGTTACGACCTGGTGTTGTTGGCTTACCTGCATCTGCCCGATGAACAGCGCCGCCAGGTCATTCGTACGGCAGTAGACGGGCTAGCTCCCGGTGGCACCTTGTTGGTGATCGGCCACGATCGCACGAACGTGACCGACGGATATGGCGGCCCGCCGGATGAGTCGGTGCTGTTCACCGCCGAGGACGTGTTGGCGGATCTCGCCGAGGTACGTGAGGCGTGCCGGTTGCAGGTGCACCGGGCAGAGCGGGTCGACCGGGAGGTGGAGACCTCCGAAGGGGTACGGATCGCCCGTGACGTGCTGGTCCGCGCCTCAGTATCGGCGTCGGAGTGACGCGTGACAGACCCTGCTCTGGGGGATCACCGCCTTGCTTACCAAGCGCTTGTTTGGTAACCTGCCGGGTCAAGCGGCGGAGGGTCGGCCGGCTGACCGGCTCGCCGATACGCGCAGAAGAAGCGAGCGAATCGTTGTCGCGTCGATGGAGAAAATTGACGCCAGCGGGGCGCCGCATTTGAGCTGTGCGCATTTCCAGAATTGCTTCTTAAGACTGTCTGTCTCGACGCCTAGAGGGCGCTGATTTCCGGGAAGTTATGCCGACTCGGCGCCTTTTCAAACGGCCGGTTGCCGCTTAGATTCTGGGCAAGAATTCACTTCAGCCACGGGAGGCGTGATGAGCGTTCTCAGCGCTGAGCCGACGTCACCGCCAGCCATGCGTCCAGAACCACCGGCATCGATGGTCGAGCGCATGACCCTGATCATGGACGCCTTCGCCGGCCCTCACACCCGGCTGACCCTCGAGGACGTCACCCGACGAACCAACCTCCCACGGTCGACGGCGCACCGCATCTTGGATCAGCTTGTCCGGTTGAAGTGGCTCGACCGCACACCGCTTGGCTACGGCCTCGGCCAACGAGCGCTCGAGCTCGGCGGCAAAGGCGGGAGCAACGTCGAGATCCGGGAGGCCGCTGCCCCACTGCTGCAAAACCTGTACGTCCGCACCGGGATGGTCGTGCACCTGGCGGTTCTCGAGAACTCGGACGTCTTCTACCTCGACAAGATCGGCGGGAGGTTCGCGTTGGCGGTGCCCTCCCGGGTCGCTGGTCGGGCACCGGCGCACTGCACCGCGCTGGGCAAGGCGATCCTCGCCTGGCTCCAGCCGGAACAGGTCGAGGTGCTCATCGGTACGAAGATCAACCGTCTGACGAATCGGAGCATCGGCGACATCAGCACCCTCCACCAGGAACTCAACCGGATCCGACAGCGTCGAGGGCTCGCCTTCGAACGAGGCGAGTGCTTCCCCCACCTGTCCTGTGTCGCGGCCGCGATCCGTGGGCCGGAGGGGCCGGTGGCGAGCATCTCGCTGGTTGGTGAGATCGACGCGCCGCTGGAGCAGGTGGCCCCGTTGGTGGCCAACGCGGCCCGGCAGGCGTCGCTGGCGCTCTTCCCGGACCTGGAGAACCGTCGACGGTCGCGGACAGTCACTCGCGCGCCGGATCAAACCTGGTCGGTTGAGACGATGAACCGGCTTCTTGCTGTGGGCCAGAACGGGGAGTGGCTGTGACGCCGCGCCATCCGACTCGTCGTAGGCGGCGTTCCCGTTGAGTGGAAAGGCGGTGGACGGTCGAGCCGACGTCACCGACGTGCTGATCGTGTCCTGTTTCCGTTGAACGGGAACGCTGCCCCGCCCATCAGGTCAGCCGCGTTAGCGTCCGTCGCAGCCGAGGCCCGTCGGGCCACGGTGGGGAGGCCGACGATCGGGGCGAAGAATGACCGATGAGCTGACCTACGAGTCGACTCTGCGTGAACTGGCGACCGAGCAGGGTGTGCTGCGCTACCACGAGGCCGGGTCGGGCCCGCCGTTGCTGCTGCTTCACGGATCGGGCCCGGGCGTCACCGGGTGGCGCAACTTTCGCGGCAACCTGCCGGTCCTCGCCGCGCACTTCCGGTGCCTCATCTTGGAGTTCCCCGGGTTCGGGGTGAGTCATCCAACCGACGAGCATCCGATGCGAGCGGCGACCGGCGCGGCGCTGCGCTTCCTCGACGGGCTCGGGCTCGGACAGGTGGACGTGATCGGCAACTCGATGGGCGGGATCGTGGGTGCCCAACTGGCCATCGCCCACCCGGATCGGGTCCGCCGGCTCGTCACCATCGGTGGGATCGGACGTAACATCTTCAGCCCAAGCCCGGGCGAGGGCATCCGGCTGCTCATGGAGTTCGTCGAGGCACCCAGCCGGCAGCGGCTGCTGCAGTGGTTGCACTCCATGGTGTACGACCAGGCGATCGTCACCGAGGAGATGCTCGAGGAGCGCTGGACCTTGGCCACTGAGCCGGCCACGCTCGCCAGCGCCCGCCGCATGTATGGGAAGGCGGCGCTCGAGGCCGCCATGAAGGCCGCCGTAGCCTCGGACACTCCGCCCCTGTGGGCCATGTTGCCCACGCTGAAGGCCAAGACACTCATCACGTGGGGTCGGGACGACCGGGTCAGCCCGGTGGACATGGCCCTGTTGCCGATGCGTGCCATTCCCGATGTGGAGGTGCACATCTTCCCCAACTGCGGCCACTGGGTGATGATCGAGCAGAAGGACGCCTGGGAACGCGTCGTGCTCGCCTTCCTCACCCACGACCGTTGAGCCGCCATGCGCGATCGACTCTCACTCAGCGGGATCGTCGGCGCCGGCGACGAATCGGTTACGCGACTCTAGCGACGTGACCGCGGTCGCCAACCCTTATCCACTCTTCGCACCACAGTGCGCGAGACCGACCTCGGGAGGTCTGGATGCTGGAGCCGGCGCAGCGAGCGTCCGCAGCGGACCGGCTGTGGACCGCTGAGCAGGAACGGGCTCCGATCGAGCCGTTGACCGACACGTACCCAGGCATCGACGTGGTGGACGCCTACGAGATCCAACTTCTCAACGTCCGCCGACGCCTCAGCAGCGGTGCCCGCATCGTCGGGCACAAAGTCGGCCTCTCGTCACCTGTCATGCAACAGATGATGGGAGTGGACGAACCCGACTACGGCCATCTGCTCGACTCGATGGTGCTGTCGCAGCAGGCACCGATCCCGGTCGACCGCTACTGTTACCCCCGCATCGAGGTCGAGATCGCCTACGTGCTCGGTGCCTCTCTGCCCGGTGAGGGATGCACCGAAGAGGACGTCCTCGCGGCTACCGAGTATGTCGTGCCGAGCGTGGAGCTGATCGACAGTCGGATCGTCGATTGGCGGATCCGCTTGGCCGACACCATCGCCGACAACGCCTCCTCAGCCGGTGTCATCCTCGGCGATGAACGCCAACGGTTGGCCGGGCGTCGAGTCGCTGGCCGCGACGTCGCTGACATCGATGTGGTGCTGTACGCCGGTGACCAGGAGGTCGCCCGCGGCAACACGAGCGCCGTCCTCGGTGATCCCACCACCGCCGTGGCGTGGCTGGCCCGCAAGGTCGCGGGGTTCGGCGTGACCTTGGAGGCCGGCCACGTCATCCTCCCGGGCTCGTGCACGAGAGCAGTCGACGTGCACCCCGGCGAAACGTACCGCGCCGAGTTCACCGGGCTCGGCACCGTTACCGCTCGATTCGAATAGGTGACATCGTGACGAAAGCGACCGCTGCCATTGTCGGTTCGGGCAACATCGGCACCGATCTGCTCTACAAGCTGCTCCGGTCTGAGGTGATCGAGCCGCGCTGGATGGTCGGTATCGACCCGGACAGCCCTGGGCTGAAACGGGCCGCCGACCACGGTCTGGCTACCTGCGCCGAGGGCGTCGACCGGCTGTTGGAGACCGAACGGCCGGACATCGTCTTCGAGGCGACCTCGGCCCGGGTCCACGTGGAGAACGCGCCCAAGTACCGATCGCTCGGCATCCAGGCCGTGGATTTGACCCCGGCGGCGATCGGCCCGGCGGTGGTGCCCGCGGTCAACCTGGGCGCCCACCTGGACGCCCCCAACGTCAGTCTGATCACCTGCGGTGGGCAGGCGACGATCCCGATCGTGCACGCGGTCTCGCGGGTCACCGAGGTGAGCTACGCCGAGATCGTGGCGAGTGTCGCCTCCCGCTCGGCCGGCCCCGGCACCCGCGCCAACATCGACGAGTTCACGCGCACCACGGCGCGGGGTATCGAGACCATCGGCGGTGCCCGCAAGGGCAAAGCAATCATCATCTTGAACCCGGCCGAGCCTCCGATGCTCATGCAGGACACGGTGTTCTGCGCGATCCCACCAGACGCGGACCGGGAGGCGATCACCGCGTCGGTCAAGGAGATCGTCGCGGCGGTCGCGTCGTACGTCCCCGGCTACCGACTACGCGCCGAGCCGCAGTTCGACGATCCCGCACCGACCAGCGGTGGGCTGGCCCGGGTCGCGGTCTTCATCGAAGTGGAGGGTGCCGGCGACTTCCTACCGCCGTACTCGGGCAACCTCGACATCATGACCGCCGCCGCGGCGAAGGTCGGTGAGGGTTTCGCACAGCGCATCCTGTCCACGCGCTCCTAGCCACAGGGGGACGATCCATGACTTTCAGCGCCGACCTCGACATCAGGATCACCGACTCGTCGCTGCGGGACGGGTCGCACGCCAAACAGCACCAGTTCACCGTCGAGCACGTGCGAGACATCGTGGCCGCTCTCGACGACGCGGGAGTACCGGTGATCGAGGTGGCCCACGGTGACGGCTTGGGCGGGTCGTCGTTCACCTACGGCTTTAGCCACACGCCCGAACAAGAACTGATCAAGACGGCGGTGGCCACCGCGAAACAGGCGAAGATCGCGTTCCTGATGCTGCCCGGTGTGGGCCTGCTCGACGACATCCGACAGGCGGCGGACAACGGCGCGAGCATCTGCCGCATCGCCACCCACTGCACCGAGGCTGACATCTCGGTCCAGCACTTCGGACTGGCCAGGGACCTGGGCCTGGAGACGGTGGGCTTCCTCATGATGGCCCACAGTCAGCCGCCGGAGGTCCTCGCTCAGCAGGCGCGGATCATGGCTGACGCCGGGTGCCAGTGCGTCTACGTGGTCGACTCGGCGGGGGCTCTCATCATGGAGCAGACCGGTGACCGGATCGCGGCGCTCGTCGCCGAGCTGGGAAGCGACGCGCAGGTCGGCTTCCACGGCCACGAGAATCTCGGGCTGGGCGTGGCCAACTCCATCATCGCGGTGCGGGCCGGCGCGGTGCAGATCGACGGCTCCACACGGCGGTTCGGCGCCGGGGCCGGCAACACTCCGGTCGAGGCGTTCGTCGCGGTGGCCGAGAAGCTCGGCATCCGCACCGGTGTGGACGTCTTGAAGATCATTGAGGCGGCCGAGCAAGTGGTCCGACCGGTGATGGACGGCGAGTGCCTGCTCGACCAGCTGTCGCTGACCATGGGCTACGCCGGTGTCTACTCCAGCTTCCTCAAGCACGCCGATCGTCAGGCGAAGAAGTACGGCGTCTCCGCCGCCGAGATCCTCATGGAGGCCGGGCGCCGCAAGCTGATCGGTGGCCAGGAGGACCAGCTCATCGAGATCGCGGCCGCCCTCGCGGCGAGAGAGTGAGAAGACCATGGCAAATCCGGTACTCGAAGCGATCGAGAGCCGCGCTGAGGAGATCAGCGCGCTCGGACCGTCGAACGAGAAGTTGTGTCGCCTGGACGATCGGGCAGCCGCAGCGCTGCGTGAGTCCGGGGTCGTCCGGATGCTGCAGCCGAAGACGTACCAGGGGTTCGAGCAGCACCCTCGCGAGTTCGCCGAGACGGTGATGAGGATCGCCAGCCTGGACGCGTCCACCGGCTGGATCGCCGGTGTGGTGGGCGTGCACCCGTGGGAGATGGCGATGGCCGATCCGCGGGTGCAGCAGGAGGTGTGGGGCGAGGACCCGGACACCTGGATCGCCTCACCGTACGCGCCGATGGGAATCGCACGCCCGGTCGACGGCGGCTACATCTTCAACGGCCGTTGGCAGTTTTCCTCCGGCACCGACCACTGTCAGTGGATCTTCCTTGGTGGCATGCTCGGTGGCGCCGAGGGGAAGGTGGCCCAGCCGCCCACCTCGCTTCACGTGATCCTGCCGCGGTCGGACTACGAGATCGTCGATGATTCGTGGGACGTGGTGGGGCTGCGCGGCACCGGCAGCAAGGACATCATCGTCCGCGACGCGTTCGTGCCTGACTACCGGGTGATTCCCTTCTCGAAGGTGATGGACGGCAGCCAGGCGAAGGAGGCCGGGCTGACCAACCCGCTCTACCATCTACCGTTCTCGGTCGCGTTCCCGTTGGGCATCACCGCGGCCACGATCGGCGCGACCGAGGGGGCGTTGGCGCACCACTTGGCGTACCAGAAGGCACGGGTGCAGATCACCGGCACCAAGGTCAAGGACGATCCGTACGTGCTGTACGCGATCGGCGAGGCGGCGGCGGAGATCGCGGCGGCGCGGGCGGCGCTGCTCGACAACGTGTCGCGGATGTACGACATGGTGGAGGCGGGTAAGCAGATCACCTTCGAAGAACGTGCGATCGGCCGCCGCACCCAGGTTCAGGCGGCGTGGCGGGCGGTGCGGGCGATGGACGAGATCGTGGCTCGCTCCGGTGGCAACGCGATGCGGATGGACAACCCGATCCAGCGGTTCTGGCGGGACGCGCACATGGGTTTGGCACACGCCATCCACGTTCCGGGGGCTGTCTTCCACGCTTCGGCGTTGACCCAGCTCGGCATCGAACCACCACCGGGGCCGATGCGTTCGATGATCTGAAGCCGAACCGCTCTCACTCACTGGGAGGGAGAGGGCGGGCCGGCCGCGGGGTCTGGGAGCGTGGGAAAGGGCGCGGTTGTTGTAGCGAGTGTTGGGAGTTGGTGTGACTCAGATTCGAGGACTCGGTTATCTGAAGGTCCAGACACGCCACTTGGATCGCTGGCGGGAACTGGCGTTTGACGGACTGGGATTCGCGCCAGGGTCGGGGCCCGATCCCAACGGTTTGTACCTGCGGATGGACGAACGGCGCTCGCGGCTGATCCTCCTGCCCGGCGATGCCGACCGAGTGTTGGCGGTGGGCTGGGAGGTACGTGACCAGTTCGCGCTGGCCGCGGTCGTCCGCGCCGTGGAGGCGTCCGGCACACCGGTGACGGTCCTGTCGGAGGAGGAGTCGGCAGAGCGGGACGCCGAGCAGGTCATCGCGTTCCGGGATCCCGCGGGGATCCCGGTCGAGGTCTTCTTCGGCCCGGTTCTCGACCACAGTCCCGTGGTCACGCCGTTGGGTCAACGTTTCGTGACCGGCCCTCAGGGCATGGGCCACGTCGTGGTGCCGACGACGGCGATGGAGGAGACGGTCTCCTTCTACACCGAGGTCCTCGGCTTCCTTCCGCGCGGCGCGATGAAGGTGGGCGGTGGCGCCACGCCAGCCCGCCGCATACGTTTCATGGGTGTCAACCAACGCCACCACAGCTTGGCCATCTGCCCCGCCCCGCACGCGGGAGATCCCGGCCTGGTCCACCTCATGGTCGAAGTGGACAGTCTTGACGCGGTAGGCATCGCGCTGGACCGGGTGCGTAAGCTCGGCTTCTCGATCTCCTCCACGCTGGGGCGGCACACCAACGACAAGATGGTGTCCTTCTACGTGCGGGCCCCGGGCGGTTGGGACATCGAGTACGGTGCCGAGGGCATGCTGGTCGACGAGACGTACTACACCGCCGAGGAGATCACGGCGGACAGCTACTGGGGGCACGACTGGTCGGGTTCTGAGCCGCTGGCGGCCTTCGTTCCTCCTCGCTCTTGAGCACACTGCGACGACTGACCCCCGGCTTCTGCCGGGGGTCAGTTCGCGTGTCGGCATGCCCGCTATCGCACCGCGCCGAGATTGAGTTCCTGTGCGACCTCGTCCCTTGACTGACCCGTCGCAGGTCCCGGTGAGCGGGACTTGTGAAGGGTAGGGGGACCTGGAGAACCCTATGCTCCGCCGTATGCGGCATGGAATCAGCTTGTTTACAAGCGACCGGGGTATCACCCCTGCAACAGCTGCGCGCGCTGCTGAGGAACGTGGCTTCGCCACCATCTACGTCCCGGAGCACACGCACATCCCCGTGCGCCGCACGGCACCCCACCCTATGACGGGGAACGAGGAACTGCCGGACGACCGTTACATGCGCACCCTCGACCCCTGGGTGGCGTTGGCGACTGCCGCCGAGGCCACCACGACGATCGAGCTGGCCACGTCGGTGGCGCTGCCGACGGAGTCTGATCCCATCACGCTGGCGAAAACCATTGCCACACTTGACTTTCTCTCCGGTGGCCGCGTGACGCTCGGTGCCGGTTTCGGCTGGAACACCGACGAGCTGGCAGACCACGGGGTACCAGCGAACCGGCGCCGCACGGTACTCAAGGAGTACCTCCAGGCCATGCGGGCGCTGTGGACCCAAGAGGAGGCTTCCTACTCCGGTCAGTTCGTCTCGTTCGGACCGTCGTGGGCGTGGCCGAAGCCAGTACAGGAGCACCTGCCGGTCATCATCGGCGCGGGCGCGGGGCCGAAGACGTTCGCGTGGATCGCCGCCAACGCCGACGGCTGGCTCACCACTCCGAAGGACGAAGACCTGCCGACCCGGGCCCGTGAGCTCACCGCGGTGTGGCAGGAGGCCGGCCGGGAAGGGAAACCGATCATTCGGGCGCTCCGGCCGAAGCTCGAGCTGCTCGACGAGTACGAGGAGGCTGGCATCTCGGGGGTGGTGTGGTCCCTGCCCGACACCGACGAAGCCGGCGTGCTGACCTACCTCGACGAGCTTGCGAAGAAGCTCGAGCTTGTCTGACTGTGGTGAGGCCGTCTCCGGTCGCGCACGTCGTTTCCATGCCTGACGCCGTAGCCGTCGTGCTGCGACGAGTTCCTTGTTGACGAAGGGTAGTACCAGTGAAGCGTTCCACCATCAGATGGGCAGGCGTAGCGGCCGCCACCGTTCTCGGCTTATCCGCCTGCCAATCCGGCTCCGACGCGCCGGGTAGCAACGGCTCCGACGCGGCGGAGCTCGACACCTCCGCGGTCCTGGAGTACACCACCACCGGTGGCATCGTCTCCTTCGACCCGCACAAGACGACGTCCAGTTCGGACTTTATTCTGCTCAACCTCATCTACGACCGGCTGGTCCACCAGGACGCCGACGGCAACCCGGTGCCGGGTCTGGCCGAGTCGTGGGCATTCTCCGACGACATGCAGAAGCTCACGCTCACGCTGCGGCAAGGGCTCACCTTCTCCGACGGGGAGGCGTTCAACGCCGAAGCGGTGAAGGCGAACCTCGAGCGTGCGATGGAGCCTGACTCGATCACGTCCCCGTTGCTCAAGGCGGTCGACACGGTCGACGTGGTGGACGAGTACACGGTCGCGCTGGCCCTCAACCGGCCTGGCGCGCACCTCGTCCTCACCCTCTCCGACCTGCCCGGCATGATGGTCAGCCCGGCGGCGTTCGCCAACCCTGAGCAGCTGGCCACCACGCCGGTCGGCATCGGTCGGTTCGACGTGCACCAGGTTGACCCCGGCGCCCGGTACGAGCTCGTCGCCACGGAGAACTACTGGGACCCGGACGCGCTCAAACTCGGCGGTTTCACCATCGACGTGATCACCGACCCGGAGACGGCGCTCAACGGGGTGCGCTCCGGCGAGTACCACTGCGCGTTGGTGTCCCCGGCCATGATCGCGCCGGCGGAGCAGATTCCGGACGCCACCGTCAAGGCACGGACCGTGCTGACCCAGACGGTGCTGTACTTCAACCAAAGCATGGAGGCGCTGTCCGACCCCCAGGTCCGCCGAGCGATCAACCTGGCGATCGACCGTGAGGCGATCCTCCAGGCGGCCCAGGAAGGACAGGGTGAGGCGGCCAAGGGCCTGTTCCCGGAGGACTACTTCGTGCCGAACGGACCGGTCGCCGACCTGGTCACGTACGACCCAGAACGGGCCAAGCAGCTGTTGGCCGACGCGGGCTACGCCGACGGCGGCATCGAGTTCACCGTGCTCACGTTGACCATCCCGCAGTTCCGCACCACCGCGGAGATCGTCGCCGACCACCTCGCCCAGGTCGGGATCACGGTGGACATCAAGGCCCTGCCGCCCCAGGACCTGCACCTGCACTTCCTACGCGGCGAGGGTGAAGCCGTGATCACCGGCTGGGTCGGGCGGCCGGACCCGGCGATGCTCTTCTCCGCCTACTTCGAGGCCGACGCACCTCAGAACGTTTCCAAGGTGGCCCCTGCGGGCTTTGAGGAGGCGCTGGACAAGGCCAACGCCATCGAGGACCAGCAGCAGCGGGGCGAGGCTCTCGCCGAGGTGGCACGCGTGGTCTTGCAGGAGGGTGCCGTGGCGCCGCTGACGTTCAACGTGGTCGGCACCGTCTGCCGGGACAACGTGGTGGGTTACGAGCCCACTGCCGTCGGCGCCAGCGAATTCCGGGGTGTCGGCATCACCCAGTGACGCAGCAGTGTGAGGAGCAGGCGAGGAGACCGAGATGAGCGCGCTACGGCGGATGCTGCCGATCGTCGGGCGGCGACTGTTGATGGTCGTCCCGCTGATGTTCGTGGTCGTCTTGGTGAGCTTCAGCCTGATGCTCCTCATCCCCGGCGATCCGGCCCACCGGATCGCCGGGGAGGCCGCCACGGCCGCCCAGGTCGAGGCGGTCCGTCGTGAGCTGGGGCTGGACCGCCCGGTCGTGGCGCAGTTCGCTTCGTATCTGCAAGGGTTGTTCACCGGCGACCTGGGCACCAGCTACCGGTTCAAGACTCCGGTGCTGGAAATGATCCTGTCCCGGTTGCCGGTGACGGCCTCGATGATCGCGGTCGCCATGGTGTTCGCGCTCCTGATCGGCGTGCCCGCTGGTGTGTGGGCCGGGCGGCGGTCCGGGGCCTGGCAGGACCGGGCGGTCACTACCGCCAGCACACTGGGCCTGGCGACCCCCAACTTCGTGCTCGGCCTCGTGTTGGTCCTCATCCTCGGGGTGTGGCTGGGCGTGCTGCCCGCCACCGGCTACACCCCGATCTCGGAGGGTTTCTGGCCGTGGCTGCGGCACATGCTGATGCCCGGGTTCGCCCTCGGCGCCGTGGCCGCGGCCGAGATCGCGCGACAGCTGCGCGCGGCCATGGCCGACGCGATGCGCCAGGACTACGTCCGCACGGCGGTCGCCAAGGGCCTCCTACCCCGCGCCGTCGTCTGGCGGCACGCGCTCAAGAACGCTCTCATGCCCGTGGTGACCGTGGTGGGTATGCAGGTCGGCTACCTGCTCGGTGGCACCGCGGTGGTGGAGACGGTCTTCGGCGTCAAAGGACTCGGTGACTTCGCGGTCCAAGCGGTCATGGCCGGGGACATCCCCGCCATCCAGGGCATGGTCGTGTTCGCTGTCGGGATCGTCGTCCTTTTGAGCTTGGTCGTCGATTTGACCTACGGCTATCTCAACCCGCGAGGAGAGTCCCAGTGATGCGACGCGTCACCTCTGCCGAACCCCGCCCGGTGCGGCCGGAGACACCGCGCCGTCGTTTCCTGCGCCGGTTCCACTCCTCGTGGGCCAACCGGCTGGCCTTGGCCGTGCTCCTGGCCTGGGTGGTGGTAGCCATCACCGCGCCGTGGTTGGCGCCGCACGATCCGATCGCCCAGGAGGTGTCCCTGCGGCGGCTCCCGCCCTTGTCACCCGACCATCTGCTCGGCACCGACTCGCTAGGCCGCGACACGCTGTCGCGGCTGATGTACGGCGCTCGTGTCGCC
Source organism: uncultured Micromonosporaceae bacterium (assembly GCA_964438855.1). GTDB lineage: Bacteria > Actinomycetota > Actinomycetes > Mycobacteriales > Micromonosporaceae > Natronosporangium. The sequence goes on along the minus strand of CAYTMR010000094.1, from coordinate 1,083 downwards.
GGGCAGGCCGCGCTCACGTCGGTCGCTGTGGGGCTGGTGATCGGCGTTCCTCCCGCGCTCATCGCCGGTGTGCTGCGCGGCTGGTGGGACGCGGTGTTCTCCCGGATCGCCGACGCGCTGCTCAGTTTCCCGCCGTTGCTGCTCGCCCTGGCGATCGTGGGCGTCTTGGGGCCTGACCTGACCAGCGCGATGCTGGCGATCGGCGTCGTCTTCATCCCACGCTTCTACCGGGTGGTCCGCGCCGCCACGCTGGCGTTGCGGGAGGAGACCTTCATCGAGGCCTCCCGCAGCATCGGCACCCCCATCACGTGGGTGCTGCGCCGGCACATCCTGCCCAACATCGCCTCTCCGCTGGCGGTGCAGGTCAGTTTGGCGTGCGGGTTCGCGATCCTCGCCGAAGCGTCGCTCAGCTTCCTCGGCCTCGGCGTCCAGCCACCCGAGCCGAGCTGGGGCAGCATGCTCCTCGAAGGACGAGCCTCGTGGTTCTACACGCCGTGGCCTTTGATCGTTCCGGCCGTGACCATCGTGCTGTGTGTGCTCGCCTGCAACGTGTTCGGCGACGGCATCGCTGACTCGGTCGGCCGCGAGAGCAGAAAGGGCTGACGATGACCGACGCTCTGCTTTCCGTCAGCGGCCTCACCGTCGAGTTCCGTATCGCCGGGGCCTGGCACGCCGTCGTCGACGATGTCGCCTTCGAGGTGCGTAAGGGGGCCGTGGTGGGCCTGGTCGGCGAGTCCGGGTCAGGTAAGACGGTCACCTGTTTCTCGCTGCTGCGCCTCATTGACAGGCAGAGTGGCCGCGTCGCCGCCGGATCGGTGAGGCTCGACGGCCGCGAGCTGTTGACCCTGTCGGAGCGGGAGATGGCCGACGTGCGGGGTAACCAGGTCGCCATGATCTTCCAGGAGCCGATGACGAGTCTGAACCCGGCGTTCACCGTCGGCTTCCAGATCGCCGAGGTGGTTCGGCGGCACCGCGGTCTCAGCCGCGGGGACGCGCGGCGGCGCGCGCGTGAGGTGCTCGACCTGGTCGGCATTCCGCAGGCCGCATCCCGGTTGGACGACTACCCGCACCAGTTCTCCGGTG
>CAYTMR010000093.1:0-13508 GCA_964438855.1 uncultured Micromonosporaceae bacterium | reverse complement strand
TGCCGCGAGGTCCCGGGTACCGGTGTGGCACAGGGTGACGGTGGCGTTCTCGCTGCGTCGGGTGAGCAGTAGCCCCAGCGGCCGCCCGACTGTGGTGCCCCGGCCGATCACCACCACCTCGGCGCCGGCGATGGGCACCTCGTACCGGCGGAGCAACTCGACGATGCCGCGGGGGGTACAGGGCAGTGGTGCCGGCGCCCCAAGCACCAACCGGCCGAGATTGACCGGATGCAGGCCGTCCGCGTCCTTGTCCGGATCGATCTGTTCGAGCACCCGCTGCTCGTCGAGGCCGGCCGGCAACGGCAGCTGCACCAGGTAGCCGGTGCAGGACGGGTCGGCGTTGAGCTCGGCCACCGCCTCCTCCACCTCGGCCTGAGTGGCGTTGGCCGGCAGGTCGCGCCGGATCGACACGATCCCGACCTCAGCCGAGTCCCGGTGCTTGCCGGCGACATAGGTGTGCGACGCCGGATCGTCTCCGACCAGGATGGTGCCGAGTCCAGGCGCCGGTCGGCCACTGGCGACCAGCGCCTTGACCCGGGCCGCCAGCTCCTCCTTGATCGCTGCCGCGGTCGCCTTGCCGTCCAGGATCGTTGCGCTCACGTGCCTATCCTCCGCTCGCCGAACACGTCATCAGTGGAAGAAGTGCCGGGTGCCGGTGAAGTAGAGCGTGACGTTGGCCTCGCGCGCCGCGGCGATCACTTCCTCGTCCCGCACCGATCCGCCTGGTTCGACCACAGCCCGGACTCCCGCCTCGGCCAGCACCTGCAATCCGTCCGGGAAGGGGAAGAAGGCATCGGAGGCGGCGACCGCACCCCGGGCCCGCTCCGCCCCGGCTCGGGCGACCGCCAGCCGTGCCGCGTCGACCCGGTTCACCTGGCCCATGCCGACCCCCACCGTCGCCCGGTCCGCGGCGAGCAGGATGGCGTTCGACTTCACCGCCCGGACCGCCCGCCAGGCGAACGCGAGGTCAGCCAGGGTGGCGTCGTCCGCCGGATCTCCTGCCATCAAACGCCAGCTGGACGGGGCGTCGCCGAGGGCGTCGATCCGGTCGCGGGCTTGGACCAACACACCCCCGCCGATCTGCCGCCACTCGGTCGCCGGCGGCCGCCACGCGGGCGCGACTAGCACCCGCAGGTTCTTCTTGGCGCGCAGCACGTCGACCGCGCCGTCCGCGTACGACGGCGCGACGATCACCTCGGTGAAGATCTCCGCGACCTGCCGAGCAAGTTCGACGGTGACCTCCTGGTTGACCGCGATCACGCCACCGAACGCGGAGACGGGGTCACACTCGTGCGCCTTGCGGTGCGCCTCGGCGACGTCCGCCCCGACGGCGATACCGCACGGGTTGGCGTGCTTGATGATGGCGACCGCGGGCTCGCTGAAGTCGTTGGCCGCCCGCCACGCGGCCTCCGCGTCGACGTAGTTGTTGTAGGACATCTCCTTGCCGTGCACCTGCTCGGCCTGGGCCAATCCGGGCGGGGCCGTCGGGTCGACGTAGAGCGCGGCGGCCTGGTGGGGGTTCTCGCCGTAGCGCAGCTCCCGCTGGCGGCGCAGCGCCATGCCGGTGAACGCCGGCCAGGCCGCTTCGGCTGCCCCTTCGCCTTCGCCCGACGAGGTCAGCGTGCTGGCGCACCACTCGGCCACCGCCAGGTCGTACTCGGCGATCATCGCGAACGCGCAGGCCGCCAGCGACCGGCGCTGCGCCTCAGTGAACCCGCCGGCGGTCAGTGCCGCCATCACGTCGGGGTACGCGTCTGGTGAGGTGACCACGGCGACGCTGGGGAAGTTCTTCGCGGCCGCACGGACCATGGCCGGTCCGCCGATGTCGATCTGCTCCACGCACTCGTCCACCGACGCGCCCGACGCGACCGTTTCGCTGAACGGGTAGAGATTGGACACGAGCAGGTCGAATGGTGCGATGTCGAGCTCGTCCAACTGCTGCTGGTGTGCGGGGCGGCGCAGGTCGGCGAGCAGGCCGGCGTGGACCTTCGGGTGCAGGGTCTTGACGCGACCGTCGAGGCACTCGGGGAACCCGGTGACACTCTCGACCCGAGTGACCGGGACACCTGCCGATTCGATCACGGCCGCCGTGGACCCCGTCGACACGATCTCCACTCCGGCCGCGTGCAGTGCGGCCACCAACTCCGGCAGCCCGGTCTTGTCGTACACGCTGATCAGGGCGCGCCTGATCGGACGGCGACTCATGGAATCGTGACCTTCCTTCCGCTGATGCTCCAGCCTTCCCGGACCAGACGCCCGACGTAGGTAACGAGCTGGCGCCGTTCGGCAGCTTTGATCCGCTCGGTGAGCGAGTCCACCGTGTCGTCGTCGTGCACGGGCACCGCTACCTGGGCGATGATCGGGCCGGTGTCGACTCCCGCGTCGACGAAGTGCAGAGTGGCCCCGGCGATCTTGACGCCGTACGCGAGGGCGTCGCGTGGGCCATGGACTCCGGGAAAGGCCGGCAGCAGTGCGTTGTGGGTATTGATGTACCGGCCTTCGAACTCCGCGAGAAAGTGCGCCCCCACCAGCTTGAGGAAGCCCGCCGACACCACCAGGTCGGGCGAGTAGGCACGCACCTGCTCGGTGAGCGCCCGATCCCAGTCCTCTCGCGAGGGGTAGTCGGCCAAGGGGACGACGAAGGTCGGCACGCCGGCACGAGCAGCGCGCTCGAGGCCACCGGCCCCGGGACGGTCCGCGCCGACCGCGACGACCTTCGCACCGTACGCCGGATCGGCACAGGCATCGAGCAGCGCTTGGAGGTTGCTGCCCGAGCCGGATATGAGGACGACGAGCCGCGCGGTCACTCCGGCACTCTACCGAGTCAGGTGATCGGTGCCGTGCCCACCTGCGATCGGGTGATTATGGGGCATGCGGAGCCATTAAGACCTGAAATGTCGCCTTCAAGGCGTTAGGCTGCGTCGGCGAGGTGGAAAGCCCGCCGGTGAGGGAGACGTCGATGCAACCCACCCAGCCTGAGCAGCCACAAGGGCAACCGCCCCACGGACAGCAACCGGGACAGCCCGGTGGGCCTGGCTATGGGCCCGGTGGAGGCGCGCCACCGCCTGGCGGCGGACAACCTCCCGGAGCGACCCCCCATGGCTACCCTCAGCAGCCCAGCAACGGCATGGGTCTGACCGCACTCATCCTGGGAATCATCGCGATCCCCTTGGTCTGTTGTTTCTACATCGGCATCCCGCTGGGGATCGCCGCTGTGGTGCTTGGCTGGCTCGGGAAGCAGAAGGCCGACCGGGGCGAGGCGACCAACCGGGGCCAGGCGCTCGCCGGCCTCATCTGTGGCGCCATCGCCGTCGTGATCGGCATTCTGTTGCTCCTCCTCCTCGTCGTATTCAACGTCATTGACTGGGACGTGCCGATGAACTGAGCGTCCTCTCCGATGACGTGAGGGGCAGTGCCGGGTTGACGGCATGATCTACTCTCGCGATGATCTGCTGAATCGAAGAGATCTATCGGAAGGACCTCATGACTACACCTGCCGCTCCAGCTGGCAATGACAAGACCACGCTGTGGGGAGTACTCGGCATCGTCTTCGCGTTCTGCTGTACTCCCCTCGGCATCCTCTTCGCTGTCCTGAGCCTCCTCGAGGCGAAGAAGAACAACTCGTCGCCCACGCTCGCCTACGTCGCCTTCGCGATCATCGTCATTGGTGTGGTGATCAGCGTGATCCTGGCGCTCAGCGGCAATCTCTTCAACTGACGTTCCCGTGTCGAAGGGCTCCTTGGGCCCTTCGACACGGGGTTCACCGCCGGGCGAAACCGGCGGTGAACCCCGCACCCAGCAGCGCTCCGACAGTCAACGTCAGCGTCGAGAACAGCGATACCAGCACCGGCGCCGGGCCCATGGTGGCCAATGCTCCACCGCCCAACGAGCCTCGAGACAACGCGGCGGCCACGCCGAGCAACAGGCCACCAACCACTCCGGACGTCAGCGCACCACCGGCCAGCCGAGTCCAGCTCGGCTCCTTCGTGGCCGAGCCGCTGCTGCCCACACGCGACCCGGTACGCGCCAGCAGCCAGCCAGCGATCCCGCCGGCGACCACCGGCACCAGCAACAGGAGCGCCCCCATCGTCGGCAGTGGCCCCTTGGGTAGTCCCGCGAAGACCGGAAGTGGCGGCAACGAGCCCACCACCAGGTCGCTACCGCGTACGACCGTGCCGGAACCGACTGCGAACCCCGGTCCCACCAGGTAGGACACGACCCATACGGCCAGGTTGGGCGCGTAGGCGATGCAGAGGAGCACCAGCCCGGACAGCCCAGCGACACCAGTCTGGTAGGCGGCGAGGGTCTCCGCCGCGGTGTCTCCGTCAGCAGCGATCGCGATGCCGGCGGTGGCGGCGCCGGCGGCGAGCAGAGCCAGCGCGGCTACGGTTCCACACCGGCCGCCGTCGCGAATCACCCCAGGGACGCGCTCACTCCACCGCGCCGTCGACCCCACGGTGTGCAGCGCCCCGTACCCCCCGGCCACCACACCGAAGCCGGCCAGAGTCAGGCCGGCCCGCACCGGTTCGACTCCCCACTCTGGAGTCTCTACCCACGCCCCGAGCGCAGCGCCGATGGTGCCGTAGACGAGGCCGACCGCGGCCGCGGCCAGCATGGCCCACCGTGGCGAACGGCTGCCTCGCGCTCCCATGGCACGGGTGACGTGGACTCCTGCGCGCACTACCCGCCACACCGCGAGCACCGTCAATGCCAGGGGGGCCAGGGTCAGGGGCCCCGCGGCGGTGGACACCGGGACGCCGTGGGCCAGCAGCCACCCCGCGACAGCCACCCGCGCCGAGTGGCCCACCACGGACGCTCCTGGCTCCGCCGCGTGGACCAGCACGACGACGATGACGGCCGGGGCCAGCGACACGATCGCCGCCCATCCCACCGCGATCACCGCGGCGAGCGGTAACGGCGCCCCGCGTCGCTGCCTCGGGGACGCCGCCTGCGGTCTCACCTCCGGCTGCGAGGACGCCACCTCGGCCTGCGATTGAGCCAGCCGCGCTTGCCGAGCGGCCAGGTGCGCCGCCTCGGCCGCCGCCATGGCTTGCTCGGGATCGAGCGGTTCCTCGCGCGTCGTCATCCCGCCTATTGTCCGCCGGTGACCCGGTCCGACGGGCGGCCGGGCCACCGGGCGTGTCGGCGCCGCCGCTTAGGAGGTCATCACGGCCCGCATGAGGCGGGCGGTTTCACTCGGTGTCCGCCCCACCTTCACCCCGACCGCCTCGAGCGCCTCCTGCTTGGCGGCGGCGGTCCCGGAGGAACCGGAGATGATGGCGCCGGCGTGCCCCATGGTCTTGCCGGGTGGGGCGGTGAATCCGGCGATGTAGCCGACCACCGGCTTGGTCACGTGGTCACGGATGAATTCGGCCGCACGCTCCTCGGCGTCGCCACCGATCTCCCCGATCATGACGATCGCGTCGGTGTCCGGGTCTTCTTGGAAGGCGGCGAGCGCGTCGATGTGGGTCGTGCCGATCACCGGGTCGCCGCCGATCCCGACGCAGGTCGAGAAGCCGATGTCGCGCAGCTCGTACATGAGCTGGTACGTGAGGGTGCCGCTCTTGCTCACCAAGCCGATCCGGCCGGGACCCGTGATGTCCGCGGGGATGATGCCGGCGTTGGAGGCCCCGGGCGAGGCGATGCCTGGGCAGTTCGGTCCGATGATCCGGGTCTTCTGCCCGGAGGCCACGTTGTGCGCCCAGAAGGCGGTGGAGTCGTGCACCGGGATGCCTTCAGTGATCACCACGGCGAGCCCGATGCCGGCGTCGATCGCCTCGATCACCGCGGACTTGGCGAACTTCGGCGGCACGAAGACGACCGTGGTGTCCGCACCGGTGGCCGCCATCGCCTCACTGACGCTGTCGAAGACCGGCACGCTGGTGCCGTCGAAGTCCACCTGCTGCCCACCCTTACCGGGCGTGACACCGCCGACGATGGTGGTGCCGGCGGCGAGCATCCGCCGGGTGTGCTTGGACCCCTCCGAACCGGTCATCCCTTGGACGATGACCTTCGAGTCCTTCGTCAACCAGATAGCCATGGGTCAGACTCCCGCCGCTGCCAGCTCGGCCGCCCGCAGGGCGGCTCCATCCATCGTGTCCACCCGCTCCACCAACGGATTGCCGGCCGCGTCGAGGATGGCCCGGCCAGCCTCCGCGTTGTTACCGTCCAGGCGCACCACGAGTGGCTTGGTGACCTGCTCGCCACGGTCGGCGAGCATCTGCAGTGCCTGGATGATGCCGTTGGCTACCTCGTCACAGGCGGTGATACCGCCGAAGACGTTGACGAAGACGCTCTTGACCGCCGGGTCGGACAAGACGATCTCCAGTCCGTTGGCCATGACCGCAGCGGAGGCGCCGCCCCCGATGTCGAGGAAGTTGGCCGGGCGAACCCCGCCGAACTCCTCACCGGCGTAGGCGACGACGTCCAGGGTCGACATGACCAGACCGGCTCCGTTACCGATGACGCCGACCGAACCGTCGAGCTTGACGTAGTTGAGGTCCTTTTCCTTCGCGGCTTGCTCCAGCGGGTCGACGGCGCTGCGGTCCACCAGCTCCTCGTGCTCGGGGTGGCGGAAGGCGGCGTTGTCGTCGAGGGTCACCTTGGCGTCCAGGCACAGCACCCGCCCATCAGTGGTCCGGGCGAGCGGGTTGACCTCGACCAACGTGGCGTCCTCGGCGATGAATGCCTGCCACAGCTTCACCGCGATCGCGGCGACCTGGTCGGCTACCTCGTCCGGGAACTTCGCCGCCGCGACGATCTCGCGCGCCTTGGCATCGTCCACACCAGCGTTGGCGTCGATGGGGATCTTCGCCACCCGTTCGGGTGTCTCCGCCGCCACCTGCTCGATGTCCATGCCGCCGGCGACACTGGCGATGCAGAGGAACGAGCGTGCTGCGCGGTCGAGCAGGTAGGAGAGGTAGTACTCCTCGGCGATGTCGACGGTCGAGGTCACCATCACCTTGCCGACGGTGTGGCCCTTGATGTCCATGCCGAGGATCTTTCCGGCGTGCTCGGCAGCCTCCGCCGCATCAGCGGCCAGCTTCACACCACCGGCCTTCCCACGGCCGCCCACCTTGACCTGGGCCTTCACCACTACTCGACCGCCGATGCGTTCGGCGATCTCACGGGCCTCCGCCACGGTGGTGGCGACGTCGCCCGACAGCACGGGCAGGCCGTGCTTTTCGAACAGTGCCCGCCCCTGGTACTCGTACAGGTCCACCCGGTTTCCTTCCCACATCGAGCCTTCGCGCACCGCTTGGGCCCCTGAAATCGCAGCCTAGCGACTCCGTCACCAGGCAGGGTGACCCGGGTACGCACGGTATGTCTTTTCTCGCTCGCCGCGTTACCTCGGCCATTCGGTGTCGTTGAGCATGGTGTCGGCGCGGTGGTGAGCCGGCGCAGACGGCCGATGCCTCGTCGGTCGAGGGGTGGCGGCGGGGCGTCGTGCATAGAGGGGTCGGGCGTGTGAGGGGTGCGTCCGACCCCTTCCTTTCATGCTCCCGCGGCCCTGGACAGCCCCACGTTCTCCCGCACCCATTCCACGATGGAAGCGGTGCTGGCGCCGGGCGTGAAGATCTTGGCCACACCCATCCGCTCCAGCTCGGGAATGTCGACGTCGGGGATGATGCCACCGCCGAACACCACGATGTCGGTGGCGTCGCGCTCCGCCAACAACTCGAGTACGCGGCGGAACAACGTCATGTGCGCCCCGGAGAGCACCGATAAGCCCACCGCGTCGGCGTCCTCTTGAATGGCGGTCTCCACCACCTGCTCCGGTGTCTGATGCAGGCCCGTGTAGATGACCTCCATCCCGGCGTCCCTCAGCGCGCGGGCCACCACCTTGGCCCCTCGGTCGTGCCCGTCTAAGCCGGGTTTGGCGATGACGACCCGAATCCGTGCGTCCATCAGCGGCAGCCTCCGGTGCTTCGTCCCTGGTAACGCAACTGAACGAACGGTAACCCCCCGACCGGAACGCGGTGCGGGCACCTCGGCCCGGAGCGATCTGTGAGACAGCGACTACCCGCCGCCGATCCACCGGTGACAAGTGTCAAGTTTCCGTCGAGGGCGTCTTGTGGCGCTTGGGCGGGTGTGGTTACGGTGTTGCGGGTGTCATCTAGGGGAACCCCTGATGACGAAGATGCGTGGAGGTGGTGCGTGGACGAGCGACCATTACCGGGGCGCTATCGCGGGCGCCGCCGGGTCCCCGTCCCGCCTCGTGGTCGCTACGCCGCTGTCGTCACCACCGCCATGGTGGGTGCCGGTGTGGTGGCGCTCGGCGCCGGTGCCGCGATGCCCGACGCCAAGCTGGCCCCGGACCAGTTGTCCGCTCTCGGCAGTGTCGACACCACCCTGCTGCAGGAGCGTGCGGAGGCGGTCGAGCGGGCATCCCGCGCCAACGGTGAGCGCGGCGGTCTCGCGACCTCCACCACCCAGCAGGCGCCAGACCTGTGGTTGCTGCCGATGCACGACTACACCTTCTCGTCTCCGTACGGCTGGCGCTGGAACCGGATGCACAACGGCATCGACCTGGCGGCTCCGCAGGGGACACCCATCTTCGCCGTGCACGCTGGCACCGTGACGCTAGCCCGCTGGAACGGCGGTTACGGGTACGCGGTGATCATCGATCACGGCGATGGCGTGCAGACGCTCTACGGGCACAACTCCGAGCTGCTGGTCTCCGAGGGGCAGGAGGTCTCCGCCGGTGAAAGGATCGCCCTCGCGGGCAACACCGGCTACTCCTTCGGCGCGCACCTGCACTTCGAGATTCACGTCAACGGCGTCCCGCAAGACCCGGTCCCGTGGCTACAGGAGCAGGGAGTCGACGTTCTGACCCGCACCGACCCGCTCACCAACCCCTGACCATCGGCGCATCGTGTCGGCCCGCTCACCCCACGTGCCGGGTCGGCGCCATTGCTTGCAGCGAGCAATGATTATGTATCTTTGCTCACAGTCGCGAATGTGACGACAATCACAGTCGCTTTGCGCACTAACTGAGCAAAAAGCGGCTAAGTCGGGCGATACACGAGTGAACTCCTGCCCGATTTGAGAATCGCCGGTCGAGGCCCTCCGGCCACGCCACCGCCACCCTTCGCACGATGGGGCTTCGCGTCTCCCCGGACTCGGAGGTAGCCCCCGTGCGCGACGACCATGACCAGCATTCGTCCAGCCCACGCCCCCGGTTTGCCGTGGTCCGCGACTGGCTGCTCGCCCTGCGCGACCGCACCCGGCATGGCGCCACCACCGCCGGGTACCAGGCGCGTCTGCGCTTGTTGGCCGCCCGCACCCACGCGGAGGTGGTACGCCACCGAGTCAGCCACGCCAGCCGGCGGACCGTCCTGGTGGTGGTAGCCGCCGTCGGCCTCGTGGTGGCCGGCGTCGCGACCAGCGTGGCGCTGGTGGACGGAGGCCACCCCGACCACGTCCGTCGGGTCGCTGGTCCAGTGGACGACACTGTCCGGTTCGGGCACGACGATCGCGCCGACCGGCACCGCCGAAACCCGTCGGCATCCGACGATCCGGACGCGCGACCGGACCCGACGCAGCCGAGTCGCACCCCGGACGAGACCACCCCGTCGGCATCCGACAACGAACCCAGCCCGAGCCCCAGCCCAAGCGCCAAGCCCGAGCAGTCGGAGGGTAAGCAGGCCACGCCCAAGGCCGAGAAGCCCAAGGCTCAGGAGACCAAGACCCCGGACTGGGTGCACCCCATGCCGGGCGCCGTCACCACCTCGTGCTACGGCCCCCGCTGGGGCACGATGCACATGGGCGTCGACCTCGCCATGCCCGCCGGCACCCCGATCCGCGCCGTCGGTGCCGGTACCGTCATCTACGCCGGCTGGGTGTTCAGCGGCTACGGCATCTCGGTGGTGATCGACCACCACAACGGGTACCTGACGCACTACGCCCACGCTTCCGAGACCACGGTGTCGGTCGGCCAGAACGTCAAGCCCGGTCAGGTCATCGCCCTGGAGGGCTCCACCGGTGACTCCACCGGCCCCCACCTGCACTTCGAGGTGCACCAGGGGATGTGGAACCAGATCGAACCCACCAGCTGGATGCGGGAACGCGGCGTGACCATCGAGGGATGCTGATCCCCGACCGGTCAGAGCTTCTCGATCGGGGCGTGCCGTAGCACGATCCACAGCACCTGGTCGCCGAAGTCGATCTGCGCCTGGGCCCGGGCCCCGTGCCCCTGCACCGCCAGTACGCGGCCCAGCCCGTACCGCTGGTGGTTGACCCGGTCCCCCGCGGCCAGGACCGGTGCTGACGGAAGCTCGGCAGCGGTGGTGAGGCCGACAGCGCTCACCCCGATCCGTTCGGCGAGCCGCGCCGCCCGCTCCGAGGTCGGCGCCGCAGAACGTCCGCCCACCCCGCCCCAGGAGGTGGCGGCCTCTGCCGTACGCTCCCACCGCACCAGCTCCGGCGGCAGCTCGTCCAGGAACCGGGAGGGCGGGTTGTACTGCGGCTGACCCCACGCCGAACGGGTCAGGGCACGGGTGAGGTAGAGGCGCTGTCGAGCCCGGGTGATCCCCACGTACGCCAGGCGGCGCTCCTCTTCCAACTCGTTCTGGTCGCCGAGCGAGCGCAGGTGTGGGAACACCCCCTCCTCCAGGCCGGTCAGGAAGACCACCGGAAACTCGAGTCCTTTGGCGGTGTGCAGAGTCATGAGGGTGACCACACCGGATTGTTCCGGGTCGGCGTCGGGTACCTCGTCGGCGTCCGCCACCAGGGCCACCTGCTCCAGGAAGTCGGCGAGGGTCGGGGCCGATCCGGTCTCCTCCTCGACGGCCATCTCGGCCCGTTCGGTGTACTCCCGGGCCACGCTGACGAGCTCCTGCACGTTCTCCAGCCGACCTGCGTCCTGCGGGTCGAGGCTCTCCTCCAGCACGGACAGGTAGCCCGAGCGTTGCAGCGCCGCCTCCAGGACCTCCTCCGGCCCGGAGGTCTCGGCCAATTGGCGCAGCTCGTCCAACAACGCCACGAAATCGCCGATCGCCTTCGCCGCCCGGGTGGACAGACCCGGTGCGACCGAGGCGCCGGCGTCCGGTCCGGCGTCGGCGATCATGCGCAGGGCCGCGCCGAAGGAGACCCGCTCCCGCGCGGCGAGCGCCTCCACACACGCCTGTGCCCGGTCACCGATGCCGCGTCGAGGAGTGTTGACGATGCGCCGGACGCTGACGGTGTCGTCCTCGTTGGCGATCGCACGCAGGTAGGCCAGTGCGTCTCGGATCTCCATGCGCTCGTAGAAGCGCACCCCACCGACTACTTTGTACGGAAGCCCGAGCCGGATGAAGACCTCTTCGAACACCCGCGACTGGGCGTTGGTGCGGTAGAACACGGCCACGTCGGCGGGCCTGGCGACGCCGGCGTCGGTCAGTCGGTCGATCTCCCGAGCGATCCAGTCGGCCTCGGCGTGTTCGGTATCGGCCACGTAGCCGACGATCGGTTCACCGGCGCCCTGATCGCTCCACAGCCGCTTGGGTTTGCGGCTCTGGTTGCGGTCGATGACCGCGTTGGCGGCGCTGAGGATGGTCTGGGTGGAGCGGTAGTTCTGCTCCAGCAGGATGGTGCGCGCGTCGGTGAAGTCGCGTTCGAACTCGAGGATGTTGCGGATGGTAGCGCCCCGGAACGCGTAGATCGACTGGTCAGCGTCGCCTACGACGCAGAGCTCCGCCGGCGCCACGTCCCCATCCGGCGGCCCAACCAACTCCTTGACCAGCACGTACTGTGCGTGGTACTCGTCGACGAGCACGTGTCGGAACCGTCGCCGGTACTTCTGGGCCACGTCTGGCTTGGCCTGCAGCAGGTGGACCGTGGTCATGATCAGGTCGTCGAAGTCCAGTGCGTGCGCCTCCCGCAGCCGCTGCTGGTAGAGCTGGTACGCCTCGGCCAGGGCTCGCTGCTGTGGGCCCTTCGCCTGACCGACGAAGTCATCCGGGTCGATCAACTCGTTCTTGAGGTTGCTGACCTGCGTGGCGAGCGAGCGTGCCGGGTAACGCTTGGGGTCGAGGTCCAACTCGCGGGCGACCATCTGCATGAGCCGGCGGGAGTCGTCCGCGTCGTAGATCGAGAAGTGGGACTTGAGCTCGGCGTGCTCATGCTCGGCGCGCAGGATCCGGACGCACGCGGAGTGGAACGTGGAGACCCACATCATCCGCGCCCGTCGGCCGACCAGGGCGGCCACCCGCTCCCTCATCTCGCCGGCGGCCTTGTTCGTGAAGGTGATCGCGAGGATCTCCCCGGGGTGTACGTCCCGGGCGGCGAGAAGGTACGCGATCCGGTGGGTCAACACCCGGGTCTTGCCGGATCCGGCACCCGCCACGATCAGCAGCGGAGATCCGGTGTGGGTGACCGCAGCCGCCTGCTGCGGGTTCAGTCCGGCGAGTAGCTCCTCCGGATCGCGTCGGGACCCTGACGTGGTGGTGGACGCCGACAGAGCCGGCGCGTGAGAGAGAGCAGGCATCGCCCACCGAGTCTATTCGGCGCTGCCGACACGCCGCGGCAGCCGGACCGGCGCCGACTCGTGCCCACCACCGCGCGGGCGGGCTGGTGACGCTCCGACCATCGCACCTGACTGGGGCTGGCGTTCGAACCGGAACAGCCGCAGACTGTTGGTGACCACGGCCACGCTGGATAGCGCCATCGCCGCGGCGGCGAGCACCGGGGTCACCAGACCGACCACCGCGAGCGGAATGGCCGCGGTGTTGTAGGCGAACGCCCAGAACAGATTGGTCTTGATCGTGCGCAGCGTGGCTCGGGAGAGCCGGATCGCCTGCGGAGCGGCGGTCAGGTCCCCGCGAACCAGTGTGAGGTCCGAGGCTTCGATCGCGGCGTCGGTGCCGGTCCCCATCGCCAGACCCAGGTCCGCAGTGGCGAGCGCGGGGGCGTCGTTCACCCCGTCACCGACCATCGCTACCACCCGGCCGTCGGCACGCAGCCGACGCACCACGTCCACCTTCTCCTGCGGCAGGACCTCGGCGATCACCTCGTCGACGCCCACCTCGTCGGCGACTGCCCGGGCGGTGGTCTCGTTGTCGCCGGTGAGTAGGACCGGGCGCAGGCCGAGCCGCCGCAGCTCCGCCACCGCCGCGGCGGCGGTGGGCTTCACCTGGTCGGCGACGTAGATCGTGCCGGCGTACCGGCCATCAACCGCCACCGCGACCGCGGTGCGGCCGGCCGCTTCTCGCCGCGGCACGGTGATGCCCCGCTCCCGCAGCAGCCGGGGTCGCCCGACCAGCACCCGACGCCCCTCGACGGTGCCTTCGGCACCCAAACCGGGCAGGGAGCGGAAGTCCGCTACCTGCGCCACGGGGGTGGAAGCGGCGGCCACCACCGCGCGGGCGATCGGATGCTCGGAGGCGTGTTCGACCGCCGCGGCGTCGCGCAGCAGCGCCTCGGCGGTGGTGCCAGGCGCGGGGGACACCTCGGCCACGACCATCTCACCGGTGGTCACGGTGCCGGTCTTGTCCAGCACGACCGTGTCGATGCGGCGGGTGCTCTCCAGC
>CAYTMR010000092.1:0-13703 GCA_964438855.1 uncultured Micromonosporaceae bacterium | reverse complement strand
CCGGGTCGGTGGTGTTGATCAGGATGATGTCGGCCTTGCGACCCGGCGCCAGCCGCCCGATCTCGTCACCCAGACTCAGCGAGGCGGCCGCGTTGCGGATACCCGAGTCGCGCAACGCGGTCACCGCCGCGAAGGCGTGGTTGGGGGTGTTCACGCCGTGGTTCCAGTTCCGGACGGTGGTGACGCCGGAGTTCAGTGCCTCGAAGGCGCCCAGCAGGTATCCGATGTAGACGTCGTCGGTGGTCAGATGGGGCGAGATGTCGAACAACACCTGCGAGTGGTAGTCGTTGAAGGCGTGGTCGGCACTGAAGGCGCGCAGCGGGGTCGCCCACAGGTGCCGGTGGTTGTCCACCAGCCCGGGCGCGACGATCATGCCCGTAGCTCGATGATCTGTCCCGGGCCGGGTACGAGAAAGGGGCCTTATGAGCGCATTCTCCGAGGCTGAGCTGGCCTATCTCCGCGAAGGCAAGCTCGGCCGACTGGCGACTCTCACCGATGAGGGCTATCCGCACTTGGTGCCGCTGGGTTGGAGCTACAACTCGGCGACCGACACCATCGACATCGGCGGACGCAACTTTGCCGCAACGAAGAAGTTCCGGAACGTCAAGGGCAATCCCAAGGTGGCGTTCGTCGTCGACGACGTTCTTCCCCCGTGGCGTCCGCGCTGTGTGATGGTGCAGGGTGACGCGGAGGCGTTGGAGGAGGCCACCGACGAAAACGGCAAGCCGATCGGCCCGATCATCCGCATCCACCCGCGAAAAGTCATCAGCTGGGGCGTGTAGCGTCTCCATGAGCGGTGTGCGGCTCCGGGGTGGGATGGTGGTCTCACCCCGGAGTGCCTGCTGTCGACACGCCACTGTGGCGACCTCGTCATGCTTCTGAGTGACAGCTAGTTGTCATATGGAAAGCTAAATATCCGCCACTTGTCGCCTTCTGCTACTGGATCGTAACCGTTACGCTGCATGTGACTCCCACCCTTCCAGGTGAAGAACTATCGCGATGCGGAGGGCGACGTGGTGACGACGAGCCAGCCCTCGCTGGTCGGTCGTGGTGACATCCTTGCGGGCATCCGAGAGAAGCTTGCCGCTACTGCGGGAGGAAGCGGCGGATGTGTGGTCGTCACGGGCCCAGCCGGGATCGGGAAGAGCAGGCTGCTAGACGAGGCGACGTCTGAGGCCGAGCAGGCGGGTCTCGCGGTAGCGCCAGGCCGGGCCACTGAGATCGACCGCGCCGTACCCTTCACCACGCTGTTGAGCGCGCTGCGTCAAGCCCAGCTGGTGGGATTGGAGACGTCGCGCCTCGGCGACGGTGAGCTTCAATTCCGCAAGATCGACCAGGTCGGAGAGGCGATCGAGGAGTACGTCCAGGTCCGCCCGCTTCTGATCGCTGTGGACGATGCTCACTGGGCCGATGAGATGAGCGCCCTCGCGCTGCGGGTCCTCGTTCCCGCACTGACCGCCTCACCCGTCCTCTGGCTGCTCAGCCGGAGCAGTGGCATCACCTCGGCGTCGGAGGATCTCCGGTGGGCTCGGGCGATGCTCCAGGAAGCCCGCGGTCAGAGCGCCGCCGCGCTCGGCACTCTCACCGAGTTGTACGACCGGCTCCCGCAGCGTCTACTGCTGTTCACTACCGATCCGGGTGCCGCCCCGGTGCTGGTGCGCCGGGCACAGCGTGCCGGCTCGGCCGACGCCGCACCGGTGGTGGTAGCGGCGATTCAGCGGCTCGCCGACGCCAATCAGGAGGTGCCTTCCATCGTCGGTGCTGCCATGCACGCCGCGGGTTTGCTCCACCGGGACCGTCAGCGGCTGCTCGCGGCCGTGGAGCACCTACGCACCAGTCCCAGGCCGCTCGTGCTCGCCAACGCGCTGGAGGATCTCGGTGGTGTGGAGCGAGCCGCCGGTGAGCTGCGACGTGCGGCGGAGGTCTTCACCGAGGCTCACGAGATCTACCACCGCTGTGGCGCGGCTGGGGACGCGGCGCGTATCCAACAACGGTTGGCGGCTCTTGGTGACCGCGCGAACGCTCCTGCCGCGCCGCGCGCCGCGTCGACCGGCACGGCTGAGCTGACCGAGTCCGAACTACGTGTGGTCCAGTTGGTGGCGGAAGGGCTCACCAACCGAGAGATCGCTAAGCGGCTCTACCTGTCCCCCCACACCGTGGACAGCCATCTGCGGCATGTCTTCACCAAGCTGGGCATCAACAGCCGGGTGAAACTTACCCGGCTCTACCTTGACCATCAGGGCCACTTCAGCCGGTCCTGAGCACGGGGATATCCCGGAAAGACGCCATAGGACTCCCGGTGTCTGCGTGGAATGCTGGCTACACCACATGGCAGAAGGGAGCCCCGACAGTGACCGTCAACCAACCGACGTCCCCGGAAAGCACCGAAGCTGAGGTGCTGGTGGTGGGCGCGGGTCCGGTCGGGACGATCGTCGCGTTGGAGCTGGCTCACCATAATGTACGCAGCATCGTGGTGGAGCGCTCCCTGACGGCGTCCCGCCACCCGAAGATGGATTACATCAACGGGCGTAGCATGGAACTGCTTCGCCGCCTCGGCCTCGCCGAGGGGATCCGAAGCATAGGTGTAGATTCGCACCACTCGGCCGACTTCCTCTGGACCTATGGCTTTGGCCAGCCGCCCGTGGCTGTCTGGCACCATCCGTCCGTAGCCGACTTGGTCAAGCGCTACCGCGAGCACAACGACGGCTCGACTCCCGCAGAGCCATACCAGCGGGTCCAGGGATCGATCATGGAGGACTACCTACGCCGTCAGGCGCGGGAACACCCTCTGGTGGACCTGCGAGAGAGTTGGACGTTCACCGAGTTGCGACAGGACTGTGGCGGGGTGATCGCCCAGCTGGTACGTCCCGACCGGAGGCGGGTCACCATCCACGCCAAGTTCCTCGTGGCCTGTGACGGTGCCAACAGCACGGTACGGCAGTTCCTCGGCATTCCCCTCGAGGAGGCAGGGCCGCGCGTGCGCCACTGCTCGGTGTTCTTTTCCAGCCGCGATCCGCGCCTACGCACGTACGGCCGGGCCTTCGTCACTGTCGCACCGCGAGGTTTGACATTGGTCTCCCGCGACGAGGAGGACTCCTGGACCGGCAGTATCCCGGTGCTCGACGATGCCCCGTTCACCCAGGATCCCATCACCTTGCTCCGTGAGTGCTTGGGCACCGATTTCACGGTTGACGAGGTCCGCAGTGTGGCCGACTGGACCGGCTCGCTGTCGGTGGCCACCTCCTACCGCCTGGGTTCCATCTTCCTCGCCGGTGACTCGGCACATCAGTTCTTCCCCGCCGGTGGCCACGGCGCCAACACCGGCATCGCCGATGCGGTGAACCTGGGATGGAAGCTCGCCGCTGTGGTGCAGGGCTGGGGTGGCGAGGGTCTGCTGGACAGCTATGACGCTGAACGGCGTCCAGTGGCGTTGTTCAACCGCGAGATGTGTACCAACCTGTTGGAGGTTTGGCGACGGTTCCGACGGCTGGTGGACCTCGGAGTGTCCCGGGAGCAGATCGCAGGTTTCCTCGCCGAGGAGACCCATCAGATCGACAACCTCGGTGTCCACTTCGACTACCGGTACACGGACTCACCGACGATCTACCGTGAGGACAGTCCTGCGCCGTCGTGGCGATGGCGTCGCATCGAGCCGACCACATGGCCCGGTTGCCGGGCACCGGCGATCCGCCTCGCCGACGGCTCACAGAGCTTCGACCGTCTGGGCCCCGGCTTCACCTTGGTGGACTTCTCAGAGCAGAGGTCCGGCCAGCGGCTGGTGGAGGCAGCGGGCCAGCGCGGCATCCCGGTACGTCACCTGCCGCTCTCGGACCCCGCGGCACGAAAGGCGTGGCAGCGGGAATTGGTGCTGGTGCGCCCTGACCAGCACGTCGCCTGGCGCGGCAACCAGCCGCCGTCGAACTGGGATGCCGTACTCGACCGAGTGACCGGCCAAACCGCCTGATTGTGGAAGGAATCGAGATGGGCAAGCAGACCAAGGTCATCAAGCTGGTGTCGCGCCCGGGGCGGCGAGAGGTCATCAAGGCCGGTGACGCGGAGGTCAACCTCGGTGACCGCAGTGTGTTCACACACGACCTCTACCTCGATGACGAGAAGGTCGGCTTCGACGGGGGAACCTGCACCGTCGTGCGTGTCGAGGAGGATGGCTCACGGCATATCTTGTGCAATGTAGACATGCACCTGCCGGATGGCACGATCGCCTTCCAGACCTTCATGGAAGAGCTGTTCCCGCCACCGCCCTTCTACACCGCGATCGTGGGAGGGACCGGCGCGTACCGCGGCGCGCGGGGCGAAATGCACATCGACCCTGCCAGCCCTGACGTCCACTACTACACCCTCTACCTGGAGCAGGACGACTAAGCGACGCTCGACCGCCGGGCCGGGTTTCCTCCGCCTCTTTCGGGGAAACCCGGCTTGGAGAGCATCGTTGCTCGCCCGCCACGCGTTGGCAGAGGAGGTCGGGCCGATGAGCCAGGCGATGAGAACACGGCG
This sequence comes from uncultured Micromonosporaceae bacterium, assembly GCA_964438855.1. Lineage (GTDB taxonomy): Bacteria > Actinomycetota > Actinomycetes > Mycobacteriales > Micromonosporaceae > Natronosporangium. Next base: position 9,191 of record CAYTMR010000092.1, on the reverse strand, counting down.
TGACGTGGCCCCGTTGGCGCACGCCAGCTTCACCGGCGCTTTGATCGCTGAAGTGATCGGCACGTTCCTGCTGGTCTTCGCCGGCGCCGGCACGGTCGTGGCGGTGAGCCTGGCCGCCCCGGAGGGCCCACCCGACGTCACCGCGATCTCGTTGGCCTTCGGTTTGGCTGTCCTGGCAGCGGTCTACGCGTTCGGGCATGTGTCGGGCGCCCACATCAACCCGACCGTCACCATCGCACTGGCCGTGGTGCGTCGTTTTCCGTGGCGGGCGGTCCCCGCGTACCTCGGTGCCCAGTTCGTCGGCGCGATCGCAGCCGCCGTCGCGATCTGGATCATGTTCGGCGAAGCGGCACGTGAACAGGTGGCCCTCGGAGCCACGACGATCGGTGAACGGGGCGCAGGGGCAGCGTTCCTGACCGAGGTCATTCTCGGCTTGCTGCTCGTCGTGGTCGTCCTCGCCACCGCGGCCGACGAGCGCGCCAACCCGGCGGTCGCCGGTCTGGCGATCGGCCTGACCATCGCCGCCGGCATCTACGTCTCGCTCACCATCTCTGGCGGCTCGTTCAACGCAGCCCGCTCACTCGGGCCGATGATCATCGCCGGGCAGTTCGACGGGTGGTGGGTCTACCTGATCGCTCCCGCTCTCGGTGGGGTGATCGGCGCCATCCTGTGGGAGCGGCTGACCCGCCCCGGGGTCCCGCCCGCCCTGGAGGGAGAGCTCACCGCCGTCGATGAACGGCGCTGAGGCGAACAGCAGTCATCAGCACCAATTTGTGACGAATTGCACGCTGCAGGACCGGAACCTGCACCATCTGCCCTCCGACCAGGAACCTTGGTGGTTGAGAGGGGAGATGGTAGAGATATGTCACGCTACGTCATCCGACCCTGGCGCACAGTGACCGGACTGGTCGCATCCGGCCTAATGATCGCCGCCACGGTCGGGTGCAGCCCCAGCAGCTCCGAGGTGACGGCCTCTGAGGCAGGCTCGGTCGATGTCGACGTGAGCCCTCTCACCGTCCGCGACCCGTGGGTCAAGGCCGCCGATGAGGGGATGACCGCCGCGTTCGGCGTCCTCGTCAACGACGGAGACACCGACGTCACCGTGGTCAGCGCGGATTCTCCCGTGTCGCCGATGGAGATCCACGAGATCGTCATGGCCGACGGCGAGATGCTGATGCGTGAGAAGGAGGAGGGGCTGACCGTCCCGGCAGGTGGCAGCCATACCCTGGAGCCGGGTGGCGACCACCTGATGCTGATGGATCTCGCCGCGCCGATCGCACCCGGCGACGAGGTCACGATCACGCTGACCCTGGCCGACGGCGCTACGGTCGAGTTCACGGCGGTCGCCAAGCCATTCGCCGGAGGCGAGGAACGCTACGAGCACGATCACGATGATCACCACGACGAGCACGACGATGAGCAATGACAGTCCCTGAACAGACGTCCGCCGCTAGCCGCTCCGTCACCCGCCGGCGCCTGCTCTCCGGCGGTGCGGCGGCCCTCGGCGGGGCGCTCGCCGGTGGTGCCGGTGTGGCGGTCGCCAGCCAGGCCGCCGCCGGCAACGCGACGAACACTGCGCCGTCGACTGGTACCGCGGTCGAGCCGTTCTACGGGCCCCGCCAGTCCGGCATCGCCACCCACCCGCAGGCCTACGCCTCCTTCGTCGCGCTCACGCTCGCGCCTGGGGTCGACCGCGACGCGCTGGGACGGATGATGCGGCTGCTCACCGACGATGCCGCCCGGCTGACCCAGGGCGAACCGGCGCTTGCCGACACCGAGCCGGAGCTGGCGCTGCTGCCGGCTCGGCTCACCATCACCTTCGGCTTCGGCCCGGGCCTCTACCGCGCCGCTGGCGTGGAGGAGCGCCGCCCACCGTCCGTCGCCGACCTGCCGCCCTTCCCCGAGATCGACCAGCTGGAGCCACGCTGGTGCGGGGGTGATCTGCTGTTGCAGATCTGCGCTGACGACCCCATCACCGTCAGCCACGCACAGCGGATGCTGGTCAAGGACGCCCGGCCGTTCGCGTCGGTCCGCTGGACTCAACGTGGCTTCCGACGCGCTGCCGGAGTCCGCGAAGGCACCCAGCGCAACCTGATGGGACAGCTCGATGGCACCACCAACCCGCAACCGGGCACCGAGGCGTTCGAACGCGCGGTGTGGCAGGGGGACGGTACCACCGTGGTGATCCGGCGTATCCGGGTGGAACTGGAGACGTGGGACGAGCTTGGCCGAACCGACAAGGAGTTGGTCATCGGTCGCAGACTCGACACCGGGGCGCCACTAACCGGCACCCACGAGCACGATCCGCCGGACTTCGACGCCACCGACGATCTTGGCTTCCCGGTGATCCCGGAGTTCTCCCACATCCGCCGGGCGCACGTCCCCGATCCGCACCTGCAGATGTTCCGTCGCCCGTACCACTACGACGGCGCGCCGGACGAGGCAGGCCGAGCGGACAGTGGCATGATCTTTGTTGCGTACCAAGCAGACATCGACCGCCAGTTCATCCCGGTGCAACGCCGCCTCGCCGAGCAGGACCTGCTCAACAAGTGGATCACTCCCATCGGGTCGGCGGTCTTCGCGATCCCACCCGGTTGCCAACCCGAGGGCTGGATCGGTGAGGAGGTACTCGGATGACCACGACCCCCGCCCATCGACCTCGCAGAGTCTCGCGACTTCTCGCCGCTGCGGCGTTGGCAGGGCTCGTGGTGCTGACCCCGGCGACGCCCGCGGCGGCGCACAACCAGCTAATCGAAACTGATCCCGCGCCGGACGCCCAGCTCGCCACCTCGCCCGACGCCGTCCAGCTGGTCTTCGTCGAGCCGCTCGACCCGGACTACACCACCGTGATCGTCAACGACAGTGAGCAGTCATCGGTCGACGTGGGCGAGCAGGTCATCGACGGTGGCACGGTGACGGTCAGCCTTCCCTCGCCCTTGCCAGACGGCACGTACACGGTCGCGTACCGCGTCGTCTCCGCCGACGGGCACCCGGTGCAGGGCGCCTACCAGTTCAGCATCGGCGACGGCGACGTCGGCCCGCCGCCGGAGCCTGGCGAGCCGGCGGCGGCCAGCGACCAGGACGGTGGTGGCACGGCCGGGTTGGTGGCGGTGGCCGGAGCCGTCGTGCTCGTCGCCGCCGGAGCTTACCTGTGGTGGCGCCGTCAGCGCCGAGCGGCATGACCCGCCCGGCGCGGCCCGTGGTGACACGGGCATGGCAAGCCCCAGTGGTGATGCTGCTCGCCGGGGCGGCAGCGCTCGTCGTCCTGTTGACGTTCGGCGACATCCGACCCGAGCCGACGCCGGGCCTGCCCGACCCAGGGCCCGTGACCCCGTACGCGCTGGCGGTGTCGCGCGTGCTCGCCCGCCTCGCCGCTGTGGGCGCCGTTGGACTGCTACTCGCGGCGGTGGTGCTCTCACCCCGGAACGGTCGGAGCCTCTCCCCTACCGGCTACCGCTGGCTGCGCCTGGCCGGGTGGGCCGCCACCGTGTGGGCGGTGTCCACCGTCGGCGTGGTGCTCTACACCTACTCCGACATAGCCGGCCGGCCGGTCGGTGAACTCAGCGCCGGCGCGGTGTTCCACTTCGCCACCCAGGTCATGCTCGGCCAGTCGCTCGCGGTCCCCGGACTGTTGGCCGCCGTCGTCGCGGTGATCTGCCGCGTCGCGCTGCGCCCGACCGGCGCCACCATCGCCCTGGTCCTGGCCCTGCTCGCACTCGTGCCCCCGGTCTTCACCGGACACGCCGCCGGTGACGGCAATCACCAGCAGGCGGTGTCGGCGATGCTGCTGCACGCGGTACCGGCAACGGTGTGGGCGGGCGGGCTGCTCGCGCTGGCGATGGCGGGCACCTCCCGCAAGGAGCTGGCCGTGGCGGTGCAGCGGTTCTCGCCGCTGGCGGCCTGGTGTCTCGCGCTCGTCACCGCCTCGGGTCTTCTCTCCGCCATGGTCCGAGTCCCCGACTCGGCGAACCTGCTCGACACCCGCTACGGCCAGCTGGTGGTGGCGAAGACCGTCCTGCTCGTGCTGCTGGCGGTGGTCGGCTGGGCCCAGCGGCGGGCCGCGTTGCCGGCGCTGCGCCGCGGCGACCGGCGCCGGCTCGCCGTCGTCGCCGGGGTCGAGGTGGCGCTGTTTGCAGTCACTTTCGCCGCGGCCGCGATCCTCGCCCGCACCGCTCCCCCGAAAACGTCAGCGGACGGGGTGGACCTGGCCACCGCCATGCTCGGCTATCCGATGCCACCGCCGCTGACCCCGGAGAACCTGCTGCGTCTATGGCTGCCTGACCCGGTCTTCATCACCGCCGGGCTGGTCGCGGCCGGGGCCTACCTGGCCGCGGTATGGCGGCTGCACCGGCGCGGCGATCGTTGGCCGCTGAGCCGCACCGTCCCGTTCCTCGCCGGCTGCGCGGTCCTCCTCCTCGCCACCACCAGTGGCCTGGCCCGGTACGGTCCGGTCCTGTTCTCCGTCCACATGGTCCAGCACCTGCTGCTGACCATGATCGTGCCGATGCTCCTCGTCCTCGGTGGTCCGGTGACGCTGGCGCTGCGGGCTTTGCCACGGGCCGCCGACCCCCGCTGGCCCGGGCCGAGGGAATGGCTGCGTGCGACGCTGCACGCCCGGGCCACGCGCGTGCTCACCCACCCGGTCTTCGCGCTGGCGTTCTACGTCATCAGCATGTACATGATGTACCTGACCAGCCTTTACCAGACGGCCCTGCGCTCGCACGCCGCACACCTGCTGATGATGGGCCACTTCCTGCTGGCCGGGTACCTCTTCTTCTGGGTCGTGATTGGAGTCGACCCGTCGCCGCGACGCCGACCCGCCGCACCACTGCGGATGGTGCTCATGCTCGCGTCGATGGCGATGCACGCCTTCCTCGGCATTGTCATCATGCAGTCGAAGGAGCTGCTCGCCCACGACTGGTTCACCACCCTTCCCCGGTCCTGGGGGCCCGACCCGCTCTCCGATCAGTACATCGCCGGCGGCATCGCCTGGTCGTTCGGTGAGCTGCCCGGCTTGCTGGTGGTCGCGGCGCTGGTGGTGCAATGGATCCGATCCGATGAGCGGGAGGCCCGACGGCTGGACCGTGCCGCCGATCGTGCGGAGGCGGAGGGCCGCGAGAGCGACGAGCTGGCCGCGTACAACGCCATGCTCGCCGAGCTTGCCCGCCGCGACCGGGAACGCATGGGCTCCGGCGACTCTCGGTAGTGAACGACCCGACCGCAGCCGACGTGGGGTCAGGGCGCGACCCGCCGACGGGAGCGGGCGACGAGCATTCTTCCGCAGGTCCACACCGCTTCGATGATCAGAATCGCGGCCCAGACCTTCGTCGCGTTGTAGACGAACCCGGCGACGCGACCGAAGTCACGGTTGGTGCTGTTGAGGACCTGGAGCGGGTCGTCGGTGAACAGGTGGAGCAGCCACGCCAGGTCGGCGAAGGCAAGCAGGACCTGCACAGCGGCGTAGACACCGAACCCGCCGGCGAGGCTGAGCAGCTGCGTGCGTGGAGAGGGCGACGGCTTCGTGGGTTCGGGCGACGGCGGCTGTGTGGGCGGGTCCGGCTCCGAGGACGGTGGTGCCGGGTCAGCGGGTGGCGAGGGCGGATGTTCGGCAACACCGAGCCGCCGCACCGCGCGTGGCATGACCACGGCACCGGCCAGCAGCGTCACTGCCGCGACGAGACAGGCGATCGCCCAGCTCGCTCGATCGTAGACGGACCCGGCGACTAGAACCCCGATCAATCCTCCGACCAGGCTGCCCGACTCGTACACGCCCATGCCTCGACCGACGCTGTCGCCGGAAGCCTCGGCGACGACCGCCTGCTGGATCGGCATCACCGCCGCCCACGACAGTCCGCTGAGGATCCACAACGCGGCGATGACGAAGGCGTTCGGTGCCCAGGCGAGACCCACGGCGAAGACCGCACTGCACAGGGCGGCGAAGACCAGCACCCGGCTGCGGCCGTAGCGCACGACGTATCGGTGCAGGTACGGCGCCGCCGCACTCATGACGATGGCGCCGGGGAGGAAGACGAGCCCGATCTGGACGACCTCCAGGCCGAGCTCGCGCTGCAGATGCAGCAGGAGCAGCAAGGCGATCGCAGCCTCCGCGGCCATGGTGAGGACCACGGCCAGCAGCATCGGCCGCAGACGACGCCCGACCACGCCTAACCCGCCGAACGCTACGCCCCCATCCGCCGATGTCAGAGCCGGCCGGCGACGGGGCGAGGTCAGCAGGAGCCCAGCAGCCACCACGCAGGCGGCGGCACCGGCCTGGAACACCCCAGCGAAGTCGATCACGTTGATCAACGTCATGCCCGCGATGAACGCAACCCAGGAGCCGGTCTCCTGGTGGCTGAACAGGCGCGGGAAGACCGCCGAGTCCTCGGCCAGCCGTTCGCTAACGATCGCCCGCACCGACACCCACAGCAAGGCGCCACCTGCTCCGCCGACCGTCGCCGCCGGGTACGCGACCGCCGCGCCGTCGGCCACGGAGTATCCGAACAGGCTCACGGCGTACAGGAGGGCGCCGAGCGCCGCGACGTTGCGCCGCTCCCGCCGGTCGGCGAGGACGCCGGCGAGCGGCCGGACGGCGACCGACACCACCATCTCGATAGCCATCAACAGGCCGACGGCGGCGCCGCTGAGGTTAAGGGAGGCTCCCGCCCACAACGGCAGAAGGAAGTCGACCAGCTCGTTCGGCCCGTTGGTGAGGGCGGCGGCCATGAGGGTGTGCCGCTCCCGCTTCTGGGCTGCCTGCGGGAGTGGCTCCTCGTGTTCGGTCATGTGTACCCCGATGATCTTCGAACGCCGTTCGGATTTCTCCGAACGGTATACGGAGTTTCCACTCGCGGCAAGTACGGTGTGCTCGTGCACGAGTTCCCGGAGAAGGCCCAGGAACGGGCACTGCGCGCGCTGTGGTCACCGCCCACGCGACCGGCGCGGGGCCCGCAACGCGGCCTGACCGTCGAGGCGATCGTCACCGCGGCCATCGACCTAGTCGAGGCGGAGGGCCTGGCGGCATTGTCCATGCGTCAGGTGGCCGCCAGGCTCGGGGTCGGCACCGCGACGCTCTACACCTACTTGCCGGGCAAGGCCGAACTCACCGCGCTGATGCTCGACGCCGTGACCGGCGACGGACCGCTCCCCCACGAGTGGCCAGGTGACTGGCGGGCCAAGTTGACCAGCTGGGCTCGCGACGACTGGGAGGCCTACCGCCGCCACCCGTGGATCCTCGAACTGTCCAGCGCCGGAGTAGCTCCCGGGCCCAACCAGCTGCGCTGGTTGGACTCGGCGCTGCGGTCACTGGACGGCACCGGGCTGACCGAGGCGGAGAAGGTCGCCGTCATCGAGTCCATCGACGGCTACGTGCGTGGCCTCGCCACGCTGCACCAACCACCCGACGGCACGACCACCGACGGCGCCACCGCCACCGAAATCGAACGACGCAACCGTCTGCTACGGGAGCTAGTCGACTTCACCCAGTACCCGGCGCTGGCGCAGGCGATACGAAAAGGTGCCGTGCCGTACGTCAAAGACCAGTTCGAGTTCGGCCTGCAACGCCTCCTCGACGGTGTGGCGGCGCTGATCGAAAGCCGGCGCGCCGGTGGGTGAACCCGGCGCGCCTCGCGACCGGACGAGGGCCGACCACCGTCGACCCCCGCCGGCGACTCACAACGAACGGGCCAACCGGTCAGCGAGCAGCCGGGCGAACCGTGCCGGGTCCTTCAGCTCACCACCCTCGGCGAGCAGCGCCGTGCCGTAGAGCAGCTCCGCCGTCTCGGCCAACGCCTGCTTGTCCTCACCCTGCTCGTGCGCCTTACGCAGACCGGTCACGAGCGGGTGGGTCGGGTTGAGCTCCAACACCCGCCGAATCCGCGGCACATTCTCCCCCATCGCCCGGTAGATTTTCTCCAGCGTCGGAGTCAGATCGTGTTCGCCGCCGACGATGCACGCCGGAGAGGTGGTCAGCCGGGACGACAGGCGGACCTCCGACACGTCGTCCTTGAGTGTCTCCTGCAGCCACTGCAGCAGCGGCGCGAAGTCCTTCTGCCGCTGCTCACGCTCCGGCTCGGACTGCTTCTTCTCGTCCTCACTCTCCAGGTCGACCTGCCCCTTGGCGATCGACTGCAGCGACTTGCCGTCGAACTCGCGGACCTGCTCCGCCCATACCTCGTCGATCGGATCGGTGAGCAGCAGCACCTCGTACTCCTTGGCCCGGAATGCCTCCAGGTGCGGTGACTGCTCCAGCATGGAGCGGGACTCGCCGGTCAGGTAGTAGATGCTGCCCTGTCGCTCCTTCATCCGCTCGACGTAGCCGCGCAGGGTGGTCAGCTCTTCGGGGTGGTGGGTGCTCGCCACCGAGATGAGCTCCAGAATCGTCTCGCGGTTGTCCGGATCCTCGATGAGGCCTTCCTTGAGCACCCGGCCGAACTCCGCCCAGAAAGTGCGGTAGCGGTCGGGGTGCTTCGTCATCATGTCCTTGATGGTGGTGAGGACCTTCTTCACCAGGCGCCGGCGCACCACCTGGATCTGCCGATCTTGTTGGAGGATCTCCCGCGAGATGTTGAGGGACAGATCGTGGGCGTCCACCACTCCCTTGACGAAGCGCAGGTAGTTCGGCAGCAGCGCGTCGCAGTCCTCCATGATCAGGACGCGCTTGACGTAGAGCTGCACACCGCGCTTGGCTTCCCGGACGAACAGGTCGAACGGTGCCCGGGAGGGGATGAACAGCAACGCCTCGTACTCGACGTGGCCCTCACCCCGCATCTGGATGATCTCCAGCGGGTCGGACCAGTCACGGGCGACATGCCGGTAGAACTCCTTGTACTCGGCGTCGGTGACCTCCGAGCGTGGCCGGGCCCACAGCGCCTGCCGCGAGTTGAGCGTCACGACCTCTTTCTTGGTCTGGCCGTCCTCGTCCTTGCGCTCCACCTCCATGCGGATCGGCCAGGAAATGAAGTCCGAGTACCGCTTGATGATCTCGCGCAGCTTCCACTCAGCGGTGTAGTCGAACCGGCGGTCTTCGGCGTCCTCTGGCTTCAGATGCAGGGTGACCGACGTCCCTTGAGGCGCGTCCTCCACATCTTCGACGGTGTAGGTGCCCTCACCCGTGGACTCCCAGCGCGTACCGCCGGTATCGCCGGCCTTGCGGGTGACGAGCGTGACCCGGTCGGCGACCATGAACGTCGCGT
>CAYTMR010000091.1:0-13944 GCA_964438855.1 uncultured Micromonosporaceae bacterium | reverse complement strand
CCTCCAGCAGCTGCTTGATCATGCTGCCGATCCGCATCACCTTGGCCGGCTGCTCAATCAGCTTCGCGGGGTCTTCCCGCTCCTCCGAACCACCCTCCTGCGACCCGGGGAGGTCGACCGAGCTCACCGGCCGGCCGTCGGCCCCGACCACGACGATTTGTGCGTCGCCCGGCTGGCGCTGCGAGTCATCCGACTTTGTGTGGGTCACCGTCCAACCTTATCGCTGTATCCGCCAAGCCCGGGAACCGAGTGGTAGGTGTGCGGACACCGTAAGCCGCACCGGTCGGGGGTCGGCTATTGGGGTGATCCAGGTTGCGTGGCCTGCAGGCGAGATTGACCTCACCTGCACCCGCAAGGTAGAACGGCTGAGGCGAGACGAAAGGGGGCGTCGTGGCTGGCGTCGACCGCAGGCGGGTCCTCCAGATGCTCGGTGGTCTCGGCGCCGCCGGGTTGGTCGCGGCGTGCGGCTCGGAGGAGGAGCCGACCGTGACCGAGGTGCTGTACGACTCGCCCGTCCGCATCGGTCTGGTGCTGCCCACCGGAGGTGGCAACCAGATGATCGGGGACGACATCCGCAACGGATTCCGGCACTTTCTGCGCACCCACGGCAACCGGCTCGGCGGCCACCCGGTGGTCGAGGAGGAGCGGGACGAGGGCCAGACACCCGAGGATGCCCAGGACGCGGTGGACGAACTGCTCGAGCTCGACGTCCACGCGATCGTCGGGGTCGCGACCTCCACGGCGCTGCTGGCGATCCGGGACCAGGTGGAGTCGGAGCACGTTCCGTTCCTCGGGACCAACGCCTCGCCGCGGGACCTGCACGGCGTCACCTACATGTGGCGCACCTCGTACGTCAACCAAGAGCCCGGCCTGGCGTTGGGGCGGCACCTCGCCGCGGCGACGACCGGAACGGTGGCGGTGATCGCCCAGGACGACCCCACCGGCGTGGACGCGGTCGCCGGCCTGCAGGAGGCGTTCGCCGCCGCCCGCGCCGACGACCGGCTGGCGCAGCCGATCTTCACGCCGACTCGCGGCGAGCCAGGGGCTGGCTACTTCGCCGCGGCGTTGGGCGAAGTGGCAGCGCTCGACCCGGAGGCCGTCTTCGCCTGCTACGCGGGGTCGGCGGCGGTGGCGTTCGTCCAGCAGTACCTCGACGCCGGCTTCGACGCCGAGCAGCTCTACGGACCGGCGTACCTCACCGAGGGTGCGGCGCTACTGGAGCTGGGGCCGGCCGCCATCGGCGTCCGCACCGCCGGCAACTACGCGGCGGAGCTGCGCTCCTCCACCAACCGGTCGTTCGCCGTGGGGTACCGCAGCAGCTTCGGAGCGCCGCCGACCATGTACGCGGTGGCCGCGTACGACGCCGCGGCCGCGCTGGACAAGGCGATCCGGCTGACCTCGGGGCGCCCCAACCGTCGGCAGATCAACCTCATGCTGAGCCGGATCGGACTGCTCGACAGCCCGCGTGGGCGGTGGCAGTTCAACCAGGGCCGCACCCCCACGCAGAAGTGGTACCTGCGCGAAGTGGCGGAGGACGGGCCGCTTCTGGCCAACGTGCTGGTGCGTGATCTGGGCACGCTCGGCTAGCGCACGGCCCGCCGGGTGTGGCGGACTCAGAGGTACATGCCGGTGCCGGCGGAGCGGACGTGACGGGGCGGCATGTCGTCCTCGCCGAAGAACCGACGCCCACCAAACTCGCCGTGCAGGCGGTCGTCCAATTCGTCGGCCAACCCCACCATCACCTGCACCGCCAGCATGAGGTGGCTGGGCTGGAAGTCACGCCCGATCACCGGTACCGAGGCCCACACGGTGTCGTTGACGCAGTAGAGCCGGCCGATCGGCATGCGGTTGGTCAGCTCGGAGAGCTTGCCGTACAACTTCTCGCTCGGCGGTACGTCGGTCAGCAGTGGAGAGAAGACGTCCACCAGCGGTGGATTCTCTCGCACCTTCACGAAGACCATGGCAGAACCAGCTCGAATGCCGATGTCACCGTCCGGGTCCGCGGGAAGTTGGTCCGGTGTGGTCCCCTGCATCTCGGCGATCACGGCGCGCACTTGTCCGCGGAGGGTACCGGCGTCGTGTTCGTCGGCCTCCCCCGACGTGCGCGCCGCCGCCTCGCCAGGCTCTCCTTTCGACGCACGCGCGGTGCCCAGCGGACCGAGGGTGACGGGAGCGTCGTCGTGGAGGACCGTGTAGACAAGGAACGCCGGGTGCGGAGCGCCGTAGATGTCCCGCATGGTGCGGCCGATCACGGTGGCCAGCCGCGCAGCATCGGTCGGTGGTGTGGTCAGACCGAAGTAGTCACCGGAGTCCGGCTCCACCCCTGGAGGTGACCAACCTAGGGCGATCATGTCGGCGATGGCGGCCCGATTCATGCGGTAGGCGTCGGGTAGCGAGGCGTTACTCACCGCCAGTGCCCGCAGGTGGCCGTCCTCAGTGACGGATGTGGTGATCGAGTAGCTGGCGTCGCCCGTGCCGGACGCGGTGGGGTCCAGCGTGAGATCAAGGTGGGCGCCGGTCGGCAACGTCGGCAGCAGCGCGGCGAGCGACTGGACGAAGTCCCGCCACGCTTGGGTCACCTTTTCTCGCAGGTCCGCGGTCCCCGGGTCATCCAGCCACACGAGCGCCTCCGTCTCTTCGGTCAGGATCACACGATACCGACCATGCGAGGACCGAAGATTTGGTCGCGTCTTCGGTGGGTGTGCGTCAGCTCGCGTCCGGCGGCCAGCGCTGGGCCAACCTGGTGATTTCGTCGGCGGCCGAGGTCGGATCCGCGCCCCGTCCCACCGCGAGACCGAGCAGGTACGCCGTGACCGGGGCGGCTGGACGCGACACGGTGTGGGCGACGTCGCGGGCCAGCTGCAACACCAGTCCGGAGTCGACGTGTTCGGTCACCGGGCCGAGGTTGAGCGCGTCGCAGACCGCGGTCGTCCAGTCGTCCAGCAGTTGCATGCCGTTGCACCTTTCGTCGGAGCCGGAACCACCCGACGACGCTCGATGCGGGTGGGGGTCCTGCGATCACGATACGGTGCGTGGTCGTCCGGATGCTGGATCTCGACCGGGTCGGCCGCGCCCGACCCAGCCGGCCGCGCGGATCAGGTCCGATGCGGTGTCGCAGTCGTACCACACCGGAGGGTCCGATGGGTCAGTCGACACGCGGACCCTGATCGCGCCACCAAGGACGGCACCCAGGCGGGCGCCGGTGAGAGGCGAGGCGGCGGCGAGGCGCGCCCGCAGTGACTCGACCCGCCACACGCCACACAGCCACTGTGGTCGTCCGGCATCGTCTTCGCACACCGCGCCGTCGACTCCTGCGTCGTTGACGACCCGCCGCAGGGTGTCGACCGCCGCGGCGGTCAGGAACGGCATGTCGGCGGCGAGCAGGGCGACCTGCGCCACGCCGGGAGGAATCAACGTCAGCCCGGCGGCGGCCGCGGCGGCCGGCCCGCTGCCTGGGGGAGCTTCCTGGGTGCGGTGCACTCCCTCGGGCAGTCGGAGTGTGGGCGGGCCCACCACGATGCGAGGGTCGGCGTCGGCGACGGTGGCGAGCACGCGGTGCAGTAGCGGCACACCATCGACGGTGATCGAGGGCTTGTCGACCCCGCCCATCCGCCGGGCGCGTCCTCCGGCCAGGATCACCGCGGCGTAACGACCCACACCCCATCCTGGCATCCGTCCGCGCCCGCGGGCGGGAATGGCGCGGGTGCGAACACCATCGAGTCGGGGTACGGTGCGCGAGTGGGAACGATCAACGACATCGCCGACCGCTATGTCGACGAGTACGCGTCACTCCACCCGATCGACGCGACGTACCTGGGCATCCCCGGTCACGACCACCGGTTGGACGACCTCAGTCTCGACGGCTTCGCGGCAAAGGCTGAGCTGGCCCGCCGAACGGTGACGGCCCTGACGGCCGCGCATCCGGCGACCGAACAGGAACGGGTCGTCAAGGAGGCGATGCTGGAGCGGTTGGGGCTGCAGCTCGAGCGCTACGAGGCGGGCGAGACCATCTCCGAGATCAGCGTGGTGACGAGCGGCATCCACGAGATCCGCATGGTGTTCGACCTGATGCCGCTGACGGGTGAGGAGGCAGCGAGCACCATCGCCGCGCGGTTGGAGGCGGTGCCCGCGGCGCTGCGCGACTACCGCCGCACGTTGCTGGAGGCGGCGGCGCGGGGCCACGTCGCGGCCCGTCGCCAACTCGAAGAGGTCGCCACACAGTGCGACGTGTGGGCGGACCCGGCCGGCGACGACTTCTGGCCGTCCGTCGCCCGCCGGGTGCGTGAGGCGGGCCCTCTGCCGGAGTCGCTGCTGGCCCGGCTCCAGGCGGGTGCGGTGGCCGCCCGCGAGGCCACCGTCGACTTCGCTCGTTTCCTCCGAGAGGAGCTCGCCCCGCGAGGTCGGGAGAACCAGGCGGTCGGGCGGGAGCGCTATCAGCTCGCCTCCCGATACTTCCTGGGCGCCTCTATCGACCTGGAGGAGACGTACCGCTGGGGCTTCGAGGAGCTGCACCGCTTGGAGACGGAGATGCGCACCGTGGCCGCGGAGATCGCCGGCTCAGGCGCGACCGTCGACGAGGCGGTGGCGGTGCTCGACGCCGACCCTGCCCGCAACATCGCTGGCAAGGACGCCTTCCGGGAGTGGATGCAGCAGCTCGCCGACACCACCATCGCCGACTTGGACGGCACGCACTTCGACATCCCGGAGCCGGTGCGCCGGATTGAGTGCTGTATCGCCCCGACCAGCGACGGCATCATCTACTACACCGGCCCGAGTGAGGATTTCTCCCGTCCGGGGCGCATGTGGTGGGCGGTGCCGCAGGGCATCGACACGTTCTCCACCTGGCGTGAGGTGACCACCGTCTTCCACGAGGGTGTGCCCGGTCATCACCTTCAGATCGGCCAGACTGTGTACCGGTCCGATCTGCTCAACCGGTGGCAGCGGCTGATGAGTGGCTGCTCGGGGCATGCCGAGGGCTGGGCGCTGTACGCCGAGCGGTTGATGGATGAGCTGGGTTACCTCAGCGACCCCGGAGACCGGCTGGGAATGCTCGACGGACAGGCGTTCCGTGCGGCTCGTGTGATCGTCGACATCGGTATGCACCTGGAGCTACCGATCCCGGCGGACAATCCGTTCGGGTTCCACCCGGGCACGCGCTGGACTCCGGAGCTGGGGTGGGAGTTCCTCCGCGCGCACTGTCGGGTCCCGGACGAGAATCTGCGGTTCGAGCTCAACCGGTACCTCGGCTGGCCCGGACAGGCTCCGTCCTACAAGGTCGGTGAGCGGATCTGGCTGCAAGCGCGAGAGGACGCCAAGCGGCGCCACGGTGCGGCGTTCGACCTCAAGAGTTTCCACCGTGCCGCGCTCGACCTTGGTGGTCTCGGGCTCGATCCGTTGCGGGCGGCGTTGAGTCGGCTGTAGCCGGCGCGACGCCTCACTCGGTCACGGGTGGAGGCGGATCGTGGCGGATCGACACCGGCTCGGGCTCCGGGTTCGCCGTGCCGCGGGCGGCGGCGGTACCGATCCGTTCGCGGGCTGCTTCCATCCGTTCCCGCACCCCGGCCTTGGCCTCGTCGCGTACGGCGGCGAGGTCGGGGTCGAGGTCGGCACGCCGGGCCCGCGCCGCACGCAGCCCTCCCATCACGCCGATGACCGCCAGCGCGGCGGCCACCGCCACCCACGGCAGTCGCCACCGCTGGATATAGCGGCGCATTCGGGCTCGCCGGCGGGCTCGTGCCCACTCCCGCTGGCCGACGTGGTTGGCGTGCGAGGCACCTTCCCGTACCGCCGTGATCAGTGGCGTTACGTTGGTCTCCCACTGTTCGCGTAGCTCGCCACGGGTTATCGTGCCTCGTTTCACCGGTGCCCCCTCACGTCGTCTGTCCCCTCACGCGATGGTATGGCGAAACACGACGTGAAGTGCCCGGTATGGTGAAGTCCGTTTCAGCGGTGGCGGAAAGCCCGCCGTCGCGCCGTGGCGATCAGGCGTAGGAGTGCAGACCCTCGGCGAACAGGTTGACGCCGAACAGGTTCGCCATCATGGTGAGCCAGCCGATGATCGCGAGCCACGCCGCCACGGAGCGCTTGACGCTGGGGGTCACCCGCGCATGCAGGAACGCGGCGTAGATGACCCAGGAGATGAGCGCCCAGGTTTCCTTCGGGTCCCATCCCCAGTACCGGCCCCAGGCGGCCTCGGCCCAGATCGGCCCGGCGATCAAGGCACCGAGGGTCCAGATCGGGAAGCCGAAGGCGTGCAGCCGGAAGGTGAGTCGGTCCAGCGTCTCCGCGGTCGGCAGATGCCGGCCGAGTGAGCATGGGAAGTGGCGACGGCCGCGGTCGTAGCCGGCGCGGATGAGGTACATGGTGGCGGTGACGAAACCGACCAGGAAGGCGCCGGTGGCGATGATCGCGGCGGAGATGTGGATGATGAACCAGTACGAGTCGAGCGCGGGCACCAGTGGGCCGACTGGGGTGTAGACCCACGTGCCGGCGACACCGAGCAGCGCCATGTTGACCAAGGCGAGGAACAGTCCGAGCAGCCGCACAGCCGGGAACCGGTAGAGGACCACCAACCAGACGACGACACCGGTGAGGGTGGCGGTGAGGATGAACTCGTACATGTTGCCCCACGGCAGCCGACCGGCGGCCAGCCCGCGAGTGACGACGGTCGCCACGTGCACCACCGCCGCGAACAGCAGACTGGCCACGGCGAGCAGGCCGAGCCGGGTGCGGGGAAGCCAGGACGGGCCGCGCCGTGCCGACGGCTCGGATATGACGACCGGCGGGGCGGTGAGGACCGCTGTGCCACCACCGGTGGTGGCGCCGGCGGCGACGGGCGTCTGAGCGCCGTGTCGATTGGCGTGGGCTGCTGCCCGGGCGCCGAAGGCGTACTCTGCCGCGTGGCACACCATCGCGGCGCAGTAGGCCAGGATGGCGACCATGAGAAGGTCGTCGGAAAGTACGGCCATGTCGGAGGGTACGGCCATCACGCGCTCCTCGAAGTGGAAACTGGGTCGGCGGACGCCGCCCGCGTCGTCGCCAGGGCATCGACGAGCCGCTGGAACTCTTCGTCGAATCCGGGGTGATCGGACCTGGGTAGGCCACCGGCGGAGATCATACTACCCCCTGTAGTAGTGGGTGTGATCCGGAACCAGACCCGCCGGCGTCGGCCGCTCAGAGAGAGCATCAACCCTCCCAACAGGACCACCATGCTGACCAGCAGTACCGGCTGGCCGGGATCGGAGCGGACCGAGATGGTGATCCACCGCTCGGTGCCCAGGAACTCCACGGTGGTCCCGTCGTCCAAGGTCAGACTCTCGCCAGGGCGGAGGAACGCGGGGGTGGCCGCGAGCTCCAGGTCGCCCGCGGTGATGAGATCGTTGACGACGGTCAGAGACTCGGGGACCGCCTCCTCCACGTCGCCCTGGTACGGGAAGAGCCATAGCAGCGGGTGGCGCTCCTCCGGATGCAGCGATCGGGTGAGCATCGCCCCGTCCGCCGGCGCGGTCGGCAGGTAGAGCCCTTGGAACACCACCTGGCTCGGCGCGTCGTCGCCGCTGGCGGCGCCGCGGTTGACATCCGGGAACGACGCGACGCCCTCGGCGGTCCCGAGCGGGTCGTTGGGCAGGAACGGCACGGTCACCGTCTGGGCGCGTCCGTCGCGGTCGGTGTAGCGCAGCACCGGCGAGTATCCGTTCCCCAGCAGGTAGACACTGGTGCCGTCCAGTCTCAGCGGCCGGTTCACCGTGAAGTCGACGGGGCGCGGCTCACCGTTGCCCTCGGTCACCTCGGCGTGGGCGAGGAAGGACAGGGGCATCCCGGACTCGGTGTAGGTCGCCTCGAAGTCCCGGAACTCGAAGCAGAAGTTGGGTAGGGTACCCACCCGGCTTCCCAGGCCGTACTCGTCGTACTGCTGGAGCACGTTGCAGAACCGGGTGTCCGGCCCGGCCACGACGAGCTTGTTGCCGTGCCAGCCGTACATCGCGCTGATCGCCAGCCCGACCAGCACCGCGACCATCGCGAAGTGCATGAGGATGTTGCCGGCCTCTTTGAGATAGCCCTTCTCGGCGCTCACGGTCAGGCCGCCGTCGGGCTGCGGCCGCGACACCACCCGCCACCTCCGGGCGCGCAGCCCGTCCTGCAGCGAGGCCGCGGTCGTCGCGGGATCGTCCTGGCTGGTCCGGTCCTCGACGTGGTGCGGCAGCCGGGTCAGCCGGCGCGGAGCGTCGACCGGCGGGCGGCGCACGGCGCGCAGGAGGTCCCGCAGTCGGGGCACGATGCACCCGATCAGCGAGGTGAACAGCAGCAGGTAGACCGCCGCGAACCAGGGGGAGGCGTAGACGTCGAAGAAGCCGAGCCGGTCCAGCAGCGGTGCCCACTGGGGGTGGTCGGTGTAGTAGGCGTTGACCCGCTCCAGGTTCACGCCCCGCTGCGGCAGCAGCGAGCCCGGGACGGCGGCCACCGCCAGCAGGAACAGCAGGATGAGGGCGGTGCGCATGCTGGTGAGCTGGCGCCAAGCGTTGCGCAGGGCGGGCACGAGAGCATCGGCGCGGATCACACGCTCACCTCCCCCACCCCGACCGTGGCTCGCAGCCAGGTCACGAAGTCGCCCCAGGCGCCGATCAACAGCGCCAGGCCAACCATGATCAGAAGTGCCGCGCCGATCCAGGTCACCCAACGGGAGTGCCGCCGGATCACCGTCACCGCGCCGATCACCCGCCGGAATCCGAGCCCGAACAGGAGGAAGGGCAGTCCCAGGCCAACGGTGTACGCCGCGGCGAGCACCGCGGCTCGACCACTCTGCCCGCCGACCGTACTCAACGCCAGCACCGCACCGATGGTGGGGCCGATGCAGGGAATCCAGGACAGCGCGAACACCGCCCCGAACACCGGTGCTCCGGCCACCCCGGCCGTCGGTAGTCGGCGCAGTCGGACCTCCCGCTGCAGCCCCGGCACCAGGCCCAGCAGGGCCAGGCCGAAGGCCACGATCAGGGCGCCGCCGACTACTTCCAGCACCCGCTCATGCTGCCGCAGCACGCTTCCCACGGACGCGGCGACCACGCCGACGGTGACGAAGACCGCCCCGAACCCGGCGATGAAGAGGGTGACGCCGGCGAGCACCCGACCCCGGGCCGCGCGGGCGTCGGCCAGGTCGGCGCCGGAGAGCCCGGTGACGTATGCGACGTAGCCGGGCACCAGTGGCAGGATGCAAGGAGAGAGGAAGCTGATGAGGCCGGCGACCGCGGCGACCACGACTCCGAGCACCAACGGGCCGGAGGTGACGATCTCCGCGAACCGGTCGCCCATCATGGCTCCGCGGCGACTCGCGTGACGATGTCTCTCAGCTCGGCCGGCCCGACCGCCCGGTAGATCGCCGTGGCCACGTGTCCGGACCGGTCGATCACCATGGTCATCGGCAATCCGATCGGCGCGGGTGGGTCGGTGAAACCGAGCGCGTAGGCGCTCGCCGGATCGAAGATGCTCGGGTAGCTCACCCGACCTTCGATGAAGCTGACCGCCTTGTCACGGGTGTCCTCGGTGTTGATGCCGACGAAAGCGACCCCCTGGTCCCGGGTGGCCTGGTAGACCGCTTCGAAGTCGGCGGTCTCCTGTCGGCAGGGCGGACACCAGGATGCCCAGACGTTGACCACGACCACCTGGCCGTGCAGGTCGGTCACGTCGAGGTGGCCACCGTCGAGCGTCTCACCCATGAGGGGAGGTGCCGCGGGCCGTTGCCCGAGCTCGTAGTCCAGACGGCTGGCCGACGGTGTGGTTCCCGCGCCACCGCGGTCGAAGCCGAGCACCGCTACGGCGGTCGCGGCGAGAACCGCGACCACGAGGCCGACGATGAGCACACGCCGGCGTCGGATCTTGCTACGGACCTGGACGGTCATCTAGGCCCCCTTGGCGTCCCTGGCGCCGGGAGAGAGCGTCAACAGGTCGGCGGCCGGTTCGCTGTACTCGATCCGCGTCAGGTCTTCACCGTCGAAGTGGAACGACGTGAGGCTCGCCAGCGCGCACTGTCGCCGCGCCGGGTGGTGCCACAGCCGGCGGCCCTCCAGGTGCCGACGCAGGATCCAGATCGGCAGCTGGTGGGAGACGCACACCGCCTCGTGCCCGGCGGCGGCTCGGCGGGCGGCGTGCAGCGCGGCGCTCATCCGTTGCGCTATCGCGGCGTACCGCTCTCCCCACGACGGCGTGAACGGGTTGCGCACCACCCACCAGACCCGGGGGTGGCGCAGCGCGCCGTCACCGACCCCGAACTTCTTGCCCTCGAAGTAGTTGGCGCCCTCGATGAGGTCAGGATCGATCGTGACCTCCAACCCCAGCCGCTCCGCCAGTGGCGCAGCGGTCTCCTGGGCCCGCTCCATCGGGCTGGAGACGAGGTGGACGATATCGCGGTCGGCGAGCGTGTCGGCTACCCGCTCGGCCATCCGGCGACCGAGGTCGGACAGGTGGTAGCCGGGAAGGCGGCCGTAGAGGATGCCCTCGGGATTGTGGACCTCACCGTGGCGCAGCAGGTGGACCACCGTCTTCACGCTGATTCCCCTCCGGCCTCGGCCGCCGCCCGGGCCGCCGCCGGGAGCGCGGCGGCGATCTGGTCCAGGGCTGCCGAGTCGTGCGCGGTCGAGACGAACCATGCCTCGTACGCGCTGGGCGGCAGGTAGACGCCGCGGTCGAGCATGGCGTGGAAGAAGGCGGCGTACGCCGCGGTGTTCTGGGTCCGCGCCGTGGCGTAGTCACGGACGTCCGCGTCGGTGAAGAAGATCGAGAACAGGTTGCCGGCGGTGGAGAGCCGGTGGGGCACGCCAGCGGCGGTGAGCGCCTCGGTGGCGAGTGAGGCCACGGCGGTGGCGGTCTGGTCCAACCGGCGGTACGCCTCGTCGTCGGCGAGCCGCAGCGTCGCCAACCCTGCCGCACACGCCAGCGGGTTGCCCGAGAGGGTGCCGGCCTGGTAGACGGGCCCGGCGGGAGCCAACCTGGCCATGAGGTCGGCACGCCCGCCGAACGCGGCCGCTGGCAGACCGCCACCCATCACCTTGCCGAAGGTCCACAGGTCGGCGTCGACCGGATCCAGCCCGTGCCAGCCCGACCGGGACACCCGGAATCCCGTCATCACCTCGTCGACGATCAACAGAGCGCCGTGTGCGTGAGCGATCCGCGCGAGTGTGGCGTTGAAGCCGTCGCGGGGTGCCACGACGCCCATGTTCCCGGCCGCTGCCTCGGTGATCACCGCGGCGATCTCGTCCCCGGCGGCGGCGAAGGCCGTCTCCACCGCGGACACGTCGTTGTAGGGCAGCACGATGGTGTCGCCGGCTGCGGCGCCGGTCACTCCCGGAGAGTCGGGCAACCCGAACGTCGCGACCCCCGATCCGGCGGCCGCGAGCAGGGCGTCGACGTGGCCGTGGTAGCAGCCGGCGAACTTGACGATCTTTGATCGACCGGTGGCGGCTCGCGCCAACCGGATGGCGGACATGGTCGCCTCGGTACCGGAGTTGACCAGTCGCACCTGCTCGGCTGCGGTACGCGCCACGATCTCCTCGGCGAGTGCGATCTCCGCCTCGGTGGGGGCGCCGAAGCTGGTGCCACGCGCGACGGCGGCCCGTACCGCGGCCACCACCTCCGGGTGGGCGTGCCCGTGGATCAGCGGGCCCCAGGAGGCGACGAGGTCGACGTAGCGGCGCCCGTCGGCGTCGAACAGGTAGGGCCCCTCTCCCCGCACCATGAAGCGGGGAGTGCCGCCCACCGCCCGGAACGCGCGCACCGGGGAGTTGACCCCGCCCGGGATGACGGACCGGGCGCGGTGAAGAAGATCAGCGGAGACCGGCGCGGCGGCGCCGGTCGAGTCGATGTCGGTCACGGCGCACCCCATTCTGTCAGCGGCTCTACCCGCCGTGGTCGGCGGGTAGGGCGACACGCGCTAGGCTGGCGGTCGTGGAGCGCCCGGAGCTGACCATCTCAGTGCACCGCACCCCCAGCGAGGCGGTGGTCAACCTGGCGGGCGAGATCGACATGCTCACCGCGACCAGGCTGTCGAACACGGTCAACGACATCCTCAGCGATCCGCCCCCCAGGATCGTGCTGAACCTCGGCGGTGTGACCTTCTGCGACTCCCAGGGCCTGGGTACGTTGGTGGTGCTGTCCCGCAAGGCGAGCACCGCGCAGAGCGTGCTCGTCCTGACCAACGTGGGTGACTTCCTGCTCCGTGTGCTCGATATCACAGGATTGCGCTCGGCCCTGATGATCCGTAACGAGGCCGCTCCCCGCTGAGGCTCACCCGTAGCGCGCCCGTTCCAGGATCTCGATCGCCGCCCCCACGTCACGGACCCCGTTGGTACCGCGAAGAGCGGCGAGCGCCTGGTCGACCGCGTCGGTCAGTGCCTGCCGCTGTTCTTCCCGCTCCCGTACGATCGCCGCCTGGGTCTCCAGCTGGCGGCTTTTGTTCCATAGATCGACAAATACCGACACTTTGGTGCGTAACACCCAGGGGTCGAGTGGTTTGGTGAGGTAGTCCACCGCGCCCGCGGCGTAGCCGCGCAACGCCAGTTGTGAGTCGCGGTCGGCAGCGGTCAGGAAGATGATCGGGATGTGCCTCGTCCGTTCCCGACGTTTGATGTGGGACGCCGTCTCGAAACCGTCCATTCCGGGCATTTGGGCGTCAAGCAAGATCACAGCGAAGTCGTCGATCAACAGCTGCTTGAGGGCGTCCTCGCCACTGGTCACCGCCACCGTCTCCACCTGAAGGCCCTGCAGCAGCGCGGCGAGCGCGGTGAGGTTGTCCCGTCGATCGTCTACCAGCAGCGCCTTGGCAGTGCCCGAAACCGTACTCACTCGCCACCTCCACCGGAATCCTGCCCCGAGTTGCCGACCCAGCGGGCCATCATCTCCAGCAGCTCGTCGAGGTCCACCGGCTTGGTGATGTAGTCGCTCGCGCCCGCCGCGGCAGCCTGCTCGCGGTCGCCCGGCATCGCCTTGGCGGTGAGGAAGATGATCGGCAGATCCGCGAACCGGCGGTTGCGCCGGATCTCCCTGGTGGTCTGGTAACCGTCTTGATCCGGCATCATCGCGTCCATCAACACCACGCCGACCTCGGGGTGTTCCTCCAGGAGACGGATGCCGCCCGCTCCATTGTCGGTGTAGAGGACCGTCATGCCATGCAACTCCAGCGCGCTCGCCAGCGCGTACACGTTCCTGGCGTCGTCGTCGACGATGAGGACCGTAACCCCCTCCAAGCTGCGAGCTGCCGAGGTATCGCGTGGTTCGGTCGACTCGGCCTCCCGCACGATGGGTGTCGACGGAGCGGTCGGTACCGGAGTGGTCACCGTCCCCGGCCGTGGCACCGAATCCGGCACGAGCACATCCGGTACGAACAGCGTGAACGTGGATCCCGCGCTGGGAGTGGACCGAACCATGATCGTCCCGCCGAGCAGGGCAGCGAGATCCCGGCTGATCGACAGGCCGAGCCCGGTCCCGCCGTAGCGCCGACTGGTGGTGCCATCCGCCTGCTGGAAGGCTTCGAAGATGATGCCCAGCTTGTCTTCGGGAATGCCGATCCCGGTGTCCACCACCGAGAAGGCGATCACCTGCCGGGCCGACGCAAGCGTGGGTATCTCGAATTCCAGGTCCGGCGGGGCGGGTGCGATCTTGAGTGTCACCGAGCCGGTGTCGGTGAACTTCACCGCGTTCGACACCATGTTGCGCAGGATCTGCTGCAGCCGCTGACCGTCCGTGATCAGCGTCCCGCCGGCCAGCTCCGGAGCCACCTCGACCCTGAGCTCGAGCCCTTTCTCGGCGGCCTGCGGTGCGAAGCCCTGCTCCACGTAGCCGCGGATCTCGTCGTAGGCCACCTCGCCGGGCTCGATCTCGGTACGTCCGGCTTCGATCTTCGACAGGTCGAGGATGTCGTTGATCAGCGTCAGCAGGTCGGTGCCGGCGCTGTGGATC
>CAYTMR010000090.1:0-14092 GCA_964438855.1 uncultured Micromonosporaceae bacterium | reverse complement strand
TGCCCGACCCGGCCGAGGCGCTGCGGATCGTCGACAAGCTGGACAAGATCGGCCCTGCGGCCGTGGCGGAGGCCCTGGTGGCCACCGGGGCGACCGACGCCCAGGCCAAGGCCTGTCTGGCGCTGGCGGACATCCGGGCCGAGGATGCCTCCTTCGCCGATGCCGTCCGTGCGCTCGGGGTGAACGACCCGCTGCTCGACGAAGGGCTTGCGGAGCTGGTGGCGGTGGTGGAAGCCGCTGCCGAGTACGCGCCCGGCTTCCTCGTCGTCGACCTGAAGATCGCGCGTGGTCTCGACTACTACACCGGGACCGTCTACGAAACCTTCCTGGTGGGACAGGAACGGCTCGGTTCGATCTGCTCCGGTGGCCGCTACGACAACCTCGCCAGCTCGGGCACCGACCGCTTCCCAGGGGTTGGGCTCTCGATCGGGGTGAGCCGCCTGCTGGGCCGCCTGTTCGGGCAGAAGACCCTGTCGGCGTCCCGCTCGGTACCGACCTGCGTGTTGGTGGCGTTGCCCGACGAGCCCTCCAGGGGGGCCTGCATGCGTATCGCGGCCGAACTGCGTCGCCGTGGCATCCCCACGGAGGTCTCCCCGAGCGCGGCCAAGTACGGAAAGCAGATCCGATACGCGCAACGGCGTGGTATCCCGTACGTCTGGTTCCCCGGAGGCGAGGGTGCCACCGACGAGGTGAAGGACATCCGCAGCGGGGAGCAGCTCCCGGCCGATGCCGGCACGTGGGCACCGCCGGAGTCGGACCTCCACCCGGTGCTCGTTTCGGCCTGAGCGGACGCGCATAGTCGGGCATGATATCGATGTGTGCGCGTGTTGTGGTGTCGGGCGACGGCTGAGGACTTAACACACTGGACATCCGCCGGTAGCGATTGCCGTAACGAGCCCTCTCTAGCGTCCAGGCATCTGTCCTATACCGAGAGAGGGTTCGCATGACCGTACGTCCCCACCGGCTGCTCGTCGCGGTGGCGAGCACGACGCTGGCGATCGCCGGTTGCGCCGAGAACAGCGCGACTTCGGGCGACAGTGACGACACGATCAAAGTCGGCATCCTGCACTCACTGAGCGGCACGATGGCGATCAGCGAGGTCAGTGTCAAGACTCGACCCTGCTGGCCATCGACGAGATCAACGCCGCCGGTGGTGTGCTCGGAAAGCGGCTCGTACCCGTCGTCGAGGACGGGGCTTCGGACTGGCCAACCTTCGCGGAGAAGGCGCAGAAGCTGATTTCGCAGGATCAGGTCGCGGTGGTGTTTGGTGGATGGACGTCCGCCAGCCGCAAGGCGGTGCTGCCGGTGTTCGAGGGCAATCGGGCCCTTCTGTTCTATCCCGTGCAGTACGAAGGACTGGAAGCCTCGCCGTACATCGTCTACACCGGTGCTACCACCAACCAACAGATCGTGCCGGGCCTCGACTACTTGCGCGAGGAGCAGGGTGTGACGTCGCTGTTCTTGGTCGGCAGCGACTATGTCTTCCCACGCACCGCCAACTTGATCATCCGTGCGTATGCGGAGGAGTACGGGATCGAGGTGCTCGCCGAGGAGTATGCCCCGCTGGGGCACACCGAGTTCAGCACCGTAGTCAACAAGATCATCGATTCCCAACCGGACGCGGTGTTCAACACCCTCAACGGTGACAGCAACGTCGTCTTCTTCAAGCAACTGCGTGACGCCGGGGTGACCGCCGACGACATCCCCACCATCTCGGTCAGCGTCGCCGAAGAAGAGGTGGCCGGTATCGGCCCCGAGAACATCGCCGGGCACTACGTGGCCTGGAACTACTTCCAGACCACGCCAGGCGCACGCAACGAGGCGTTTGTCGAGGCGTACAAGACGAGGTACGGCGAAGAACGGGTCACCTCCGACCCGATGGAGGCGGGTTACAACTCGGTCTACCTGTGGGCCGCCGCAGTGGAGGCGGCGGGGACCACGGACGTGGAGGCGGTCAAGGCCGCCGCTGGGGGCATCAGCATCGACGCCCCGGAAAGGACGGTCACCATCGACGCTGACAACCAACACGTCTACAAGACGGCCCGAGTCGGTGTGATCCGCCCCGACGGCCTGATCGAAGAAGTCTGGAACTCTGGCGAGCCGATCAAGCCGGACCCGTACCTCGAGGGGTACGCCTGGGCCGAAGATCTCGCCGCCTCCTGACGCGGGGTGCCCGCCATGACACTCCTCAACCAGATGGTCGCCGGCGCGAGTATCGGCGCGGTGCTTCTGCTGATCGCATTGGGATTGACCTTCACCTTCGGTCAGATGGGCGTGATCAACATGGCCCACGGTGAGTTCATCATGGCGGGCGCCTACACCGCCTTCGTGCTGCAGGGCGTGGTCGGCGACCTGGCGGTGCCGGTCGCGCTGCCGGTGGCGTTCCTGGTCGCCGGGGTGCTCGGCTGGCTGCTGGAGGTGTCGGCGATCCGGCGGTTCTATGGGCGGCCGCTGGACACCCTGCTGCTCACGTTTGGAGTCAGTCTGCTGTTGCAGCAGGTGGCCCGAGACCTGTTCGGCGCTCCGAACGTCAACGTGGCACGGCCGAGCTGGCTCGATGGCGTTCTCGCGCTGGGCAGCGTACGGCTTCCCTACAGCCGGCTTTTCATGATCGGGCTTGCGCTCGGATGCGTCCTGGCGGTGCTGACCTACCTCACCCGCAGCCCTTACGGCCGGCGGATGCGTGCGGTGGTGCAGAACCGGCAGCTCGCCGCGGTCAGCGGGGTCGACACCGCCCGGGTCGACCAGCTGACGTTCTTCATCGGATCGGGCCTCGCCGGTGTCGCCGGGGTTGCGATCACGCTGGTCGGCCCTATTTCGGGCCGACCCTGGGCGCGGCGTACATCGTCGACGCCTTCCTCGTGGTCATCGCCGGCGGCCTCGGTCAACTCCGCGGTGCGGTAGCGGTCGCCTTCGGCCTGGGAATGCTCAACAGTCTCGTGGAATCCGTGTCCGGCACCAGCTTCGCCAAGCTGGTGGTGTTCGTCGTGATCGTCTTGTTCCTCCAAATCCGCCCGCAGGGCCTGATGGCGTTGCGGACGAGGGCGCTGACGTGACCGCCGACGTACGCGGCACCGCGGCCCGGTCATCGTCACGCTTCACGCCAGCTCATCGACGTGAGCAGGGACACGTTTACCCGCGCTGGCTCGACCCGGCGGGCTTCGCCGCCGCGGCGGTGGCGCTGCTGGTCGTGGCACCGGCGACGCTGAGCCAGTTCCGGCTGGAGCTGCTCGCCAAGTACCTCTGCTTCGCCATCGTGGCGGTGGGCATCGCGGTCGCCTGGGGACGTGGCGGCATGCTCACCCTCGGGCAAGGGGTGTTCTTCGGCCTCGGTGGCTACTCCTTCGGCATGCACCTCAAGCTGAAGGCGGCTGGGATGGGAACCTGCCCGACTTCATGGTGTGGAGCGGGGTGGAGACCCTGCCACTCGTGTGGCGTCCGTTCGCCAACCCCATCTTCGCTCTGGCGATGGTGGTCGTGCTACCGGTGACGGTCGCGATCCTGTTGGGTGCGTTCGTCTTCCGGCGGCGAGTGCGAGGCGCCTACTTCGCCATCCTCACTCAGGCGCTCGCCGCCGCGTTCGTCATCCTGCTGGTGGGGCAGCAGGGTCTCACCGGCGGCACCAACGGGTTGACCAACATCGCCAACGTCTTCGGCCTCAATCGGTACCAGCGGGAACACCAACTGGTCCTGTACCTGGTGGTGGTGCTGGTGCTCGGGGTGGTGTTCCTATTGGCCTGGCAGCTGACCCACAGCCGGCTGGGCAAGTTGTTGGTCGCGGTCCGTGACGGCGAGGACCGAGTCCGGTTCCTCGGCTACGACCCGGCGACGGTCAAGACCATCGCGTTCGCGTTCTCCGCTGGGGTGGCAGGCATCGCCGGCGCACTGTTCGTGCCGGTGGTCGGCATCCTCGGGCCAGCCGACATCGATGTCGTCTCATCGATCATGATGCTGCTCGCAGTCGCCATCGGCGGACGGTACTCGCTGGTCGGCGCGGTCGCGGGAGCACTACTGGTCAACGTCGCCAGCAGCATGCTCAGCGAGGCGCTGGCGGACCGGTGGTTGTACCTGTTCGGCGCACTGCTGGTGGCGGTGATCCTGTGGGCCCCGCGTGGGCTCGCTGGCCTGGCCGCCGACGGTCGAGACGCGCTGGTACGGGTGCTGCGGGCAAGGAGGTCGGCATGAGCGCCCCCTTGCTCGAGGTGCGTGGCCTCACCGTCGTCTTCGACGGCTACCGGGCGCTTAGCGACCTCGACTTCTCCGTCAGCGCCGGGGAGCTGCGCTTCCTGATCGGACCCAACGGTGCCGGCAAGACGACGTTGATCGACGTCATCACAGGCCGCACCCGGCCGAGCGCTGGCTCGGTCCGCTTCGAGGGTGAAGAACTGACCGGCAAACCCGAACACCAGATCGTGCGCCGCGGGGTGGGCCGCACCTTTCAGACCGCGGTGGTGTTCGAGCAGCTCACCGTAGCGGAAAACCTCGACCTGGCGGCGAGCTTCCGTCGCCGCCTGCCGGCGCTACTCCGTCGGCGGCGCGGGATGAGTGACCAGGTAGCGGCCGCGCTCGAGACCACCGGTCTCGCCCCGCTCGCCGAGCATCCCGCCGGTGTGCTCTCACATGGCCAGCGCCAGTGGCTCGAGATCGGCATGTTGATCGTCCAGCAGCCGCGACTGCTGCTGCTCGACGAGCCGGTGGCGGGCATGAGTCGTGCTGAGCGTGAGCGCACCGGCGAGTTGTTGACCCAGGTCGCTGTCGACCACACCGTCGTCGTCGTGGAGCACGACATGGACTTCCTGCGTCGCTTCGCCAGCACGGTGACGGTCCTGCACGAGGGGCGAGTCCTGTGCGAAGGCACGGTCGACGAGATCCGCTCCGACGCCCGAGTACGCGAGGTCTACCTGGGGCGACCTCGCGGTACAGGAGCGGTGCTGGCCGGCACCGCCGCGGAGGAGGGTTAGATGCTGTCGATTACCGGCCTTGACGTGGCCTACGGGCGGGCGCAGGTCCTGTTCGAAGTGGATTTGCACGTGCGTGCCGGGTCGCTGGTCTGCGTCATGGGGCGCAACGGTGTCGGCAAGACCACCTTGCTCAAGGCGGTGGTAGGGCTACTACCGGCGCGGGTCGGGACGGTGACCTTCGCCGGTCGCGACATCACCCGGGCAAGGACCCACGAGCGGATCCGGGCCGGGATCGGCTACGTGCCCCAGGGGCACGACACCTTTGCGCAGCTGACCGTGTGGGAGAACCTCAGGGTGGTGCTGGAGGCTCAGCCAGAGGCCGATCCCACGGCGATGGACGAGGCCCTCGACCTGTTTCCCGCGTTGCGCCCGTTGCTGCACCGCCGCGCCGGCTTCCTCTCCGGTGGCCAACAGCAGCAACTCGCCATCGCGCGGGCGCTGCTCACTCGGCCGCGCATGTTGCTGCTCGACGAACCTACCGAAGGCATCCAGCCGTCGGTCATCGCGGAGATCGAGGAGGCGATCGAACGGCTACACCGCGAGGCCGGGTTGGCGATCCTGCTCGTCGAGCAGTACGTGGACCTGGCGCTGCGGCTGGCCGACGAGTTCGTCATCCTGGACGCCGGGGCGGTCGTGCGTACCGGCGTCCAGGATGACCTGCGTGACGAGAGCGTCCGGGCGTTGCTGGCGGTGTGAGGTGGCGGTACCGCTCAGGCCAGTCGGATCACGTTCCACGACAGCGGGGGCAGCACCGCCCGGACCTCACCGCCGTCCACGATCACGTCGTCCACCGAGTACGGCTTCACTCGCTCCGGCTCGGCGAGCGTGTTGCGGGCGTGGCGGTCCGGGTCGGCTAGCACTCGGTGCGACACCTGGGTGACCTGACCCAGAGCCCGCACGTCGAGGGTGAGCGCCATCGGGGTAGCGGTGTCCCGGTTCACCGCGAACACGGTGGTGGCGCCATCGTCCCCGGCGACCGCGGTGGCGTGCAGCAGCGGCACCGTCCCGTACTGGGCGGTGTCGTGCGACGGGCAGGTCAGCGGCAGCTGCAGCACCTGACCTCGCCCGTGACGGGCGGTGTCAGCGAACGGGTAGAAGGTCGTCTGTCGCCACGCCGGCCCACCCGGTTCGGTCATGATCGGTGCGATCACGTTCACCAACTGGGCGAGGCAGGCGACGGTGACCCGGTCGCAGTGGCGCAGCAGAGTGATGAGCAGGCTGCCAACCACCACCGCGTCGGTGACCGTGTACACGTCCTCGAGCAGCCGAGGCGCCTCCTGCCACGGCGGTTGCTCGTGCCGTGCCGGGTCGTCCATGTACCACACGTTCCACTCGTCGAAGGAGATGGCGATGCGCTTGCTCGCTCGGCGCTTGGCGCGCACGTAGTCGCAGGTCGCCACCACCCCGTCGATGAACTCCTCCATGTCCTGAGCAGAGGCGAGGAAACTGTCGACGTCCCCGTCGCGCTCCTGGTAGTAGGCGTGACAGGAGATGTAGTCCACCGCGTCGTAGGCGTGTTCGAGCACGGTGGCCTCCCACTGCCCGAACGTCGGCATGCCATGGCCTGAGCTACCGCAAGCGACCAGCTCCAGATCGGGGTCGATCATCCGCATCGCCCGAGCGGTGCGAGCGGCCAGCCGTCCGTACTCGTCGGCGGTGAGGTGGCCGATTTGCCAGTCCCCGTCCATCTCGTTGCCCAGACACCACAGCCGCACGCCGTACGGCTGCCGATCTCCGTGGGAGTGGCGCAGGTCCGACCAGGCGGTGCCGCCGGGGTGATTGGCGTACTCGAGCAGCTCGCACGCCTCGGCCATCCCGCGGGTGCCGAGGTTGACCGCGAGCATCGGTTCCACGCCGGTGGCCCGGGCGAAACGCATGAACTCGCCGAGGCCGAACCGGTTGGTCTCGATCGAACGCCACGCCAGGTCCAGTCGGCGTGGCCTCTGCTCGACCGGGCCCACCCCGTCCTCCCAGCGGTAGCCGGATACGAAGTTGCCGCCGGGATAGCGGACGACGGTGACCCCGAGTTCGCGGATCAGCGCGAGGACGTCGGTGCGCAGGCCATCAGCGTCCGCGGTCGGGTGGTCCGGCTCGAACACGCCGGTGTAGACGGCGCGGCCAAGGTGCTCCAGGAAGGAGCCGAACAGCCGGGGGTTGACCTCGGCGACGGGAAAACGGGGGTCAAGCACGGCGTGAGCGGTCCGTGGCACGGAAGTCACGGCGCCTCCTCAACTCGGTCTCTGCGTACAACGATCACTAGATCATCCCGCATGTGAGTTCAGGCACTCGCCGAGCGGATCCCTCTCCCCGAGGTGACGTGCGGCGTTCGCCAAGGCATCGCCGACCGTGGCGGTGTCCGGCCCGAGCGCCGTGGCGAGCGCGCCTGGGCCAGCCAGCGGCGTCACCGCTGCGGTGGGGGAGAGCACCACCGGCTCCGGTGGTCGCTTCGCCCAGGCCGGGCGTACGTACAGCGTCGAGCCGACGGCCCGCGCTCCATCCAACACGGCAGGGCCAGCCCAGCCCGGAGCGTGCGTGCCCACGGTCGACTCCTGCTGGTAGAGCGGGCGTCCGGCGTAGGTGACCGTGAGCGCGACCGTCGCCTCACCGGGCTGTTCGCCGTGCCGTCCGCATACCAGTGCCTCCTGCCAGGTCAACTCGGCGCCTTCAGCCAGCGTCACCTGGGAGCGGGCGCGGTGGCGGCAGCCCGCCGCCGCCACCAACGGCTCGGGACGCCAGTCGAGCCGGCCGCCGGCTGCCACGGTGGCCTCGACCACGATCTGCGAAGCGTCGTTGCCGGGACCCGGCAGGGCCACCGCTGCCGCTACGCTCCGCAGCACCAACCGGGCGCCCGGGCCGACGTCCACCGTCAGTCGCAGGTCGTCGCCTCCCAACGGACCAGCGGCGCCACCGACCAGGTACACCACCGCCACGGCGCCGTGCGGGCCGGTGCGACGGAGCAGCAACGGTGGTTGTCCGCACAGGACCGGCAGTCTCGTCGTCCCATCGGTGTGTACGGCGACCACCCGCGCGCTGGCACGCATCAGGCGACCAGGCAGCTACGCACCCAGTCGACGACCTTGGCGGCGGCCGGATCTTCCACCAGCGACAGGAACACCGTCGGGGCCGCGCCCCGGCGCGCGGCCGCGTTGCGGGCCATCACCGACAGATCGGCGCCGACCAGCGGCGCCAGGTCCGTCTTGTTGATCACGAGCAGGTCTGCGGTGGTCACCCGGGACCGCCCTTGCAGGGCACCTTGTCACCACCCGCGACGTCGATGACGAAGATCTGTCGGTCCACCAGACCTTTGCTGAACGTCGCCGTGAGGTTGTCACCGCCGCTCTCCACCAGGATCAGGTCGAGTGTCGGGAGCCTGGTGACCAGCCGTTCAATCGCGTCCAGGTTGGAGAAGATGTCGTCGCGGATCGCGGTGTGGGGGCAGCAACCCGTCTCGACCGCGATGACCCGCTCGTCCGGGAGCACCGCGTGGCGCCGTAGATAGTCGGCGTCCTCGGTGGTGTAGATGTCGTTGGTCACCACCGCCACCGACAGTTCGTCGCGCAGCTGCCGGCACAGCGCCGCCACCAACGCGGTCTTTCCAGACCCCACCGGCCCGCCGACCCCGATACGCAATGCGCGTCCGGCGCGGGTGGCCAGGCCACGGTGAGGGTCGGTGTGCGGTTGCGGATGTGGATGGGTGTCAGGACGCAAAGAGACGCACCTCCCAGTCGGCGTGGCTTTCGGCGTACAGATCGAGGAGCGGGGCGCTCGCCGCCGGCAGCTCCTCGACCGGGTCGTGGGCACGGTCGGCCGCCGCTGCTCCCAGGGCGTCACACGCGGGCGCCAACGTGGCGAGGACGGCGTGCACCTGGTACGGGTCCACGCCGAGCAACCGGGTCGCGGCGCTGGCCGGGCCAGCGACGGCACCGTACGCGGCGGCGGTGCCGACCTGGCAGGGCGTGGCGCCTGCGGCCGCGCCGACGATCCCGAGCGCCACCGGCTGGTGCGGTCCTTCGTGTCGCAGGTGGGCCGTCAGCACCAGCTGAGGCCACATCGCGCGGCCGACCCGCAGGAGGGCCCGACCCTGGGCCCGCGAGGTGCGGCGCTGCGCGGACGAGGGGGTCCGGGCGTCCAACCCGATGTCGAGGATGGGTGTCTCGTCGGGGCGGGCGCAGGCCGCTGCCGCGAAGGCAGCCGCGACTCGACCCGCCGTGGCCAGGCGCCCCCGCAGGAAACTGGCGAGGTCGTCGAGGTCGCGAACCCGACCGGCCACCACTGCGGCCTCCAGGCCGCCGGAGTGGGCGTGCCCACCCGCCGGTAGACGCGCGTCGGTGAGGAGCAACAGCGTGGCGACGGTGTCGGACATCGGGCTAGAAGAGGAAGTAGCGCTGGGCCATGGGTAGGTTCTGAGCTGGGGCTGGCTCCACACGTTCGCCGTCGATTCGGACGGTGAAGGTGTCCGGTTCCACCTCGATGTGGGGAGTGGCGTCGTTCTCCGGCAGGTCCGCCTTGCTACGTCGGCGTACGTCCGCGACCGGCACCAGAGGGCGGGTGAGCGTCAACCGGTCGGCTAGGCCCGCCTCGATCGCGGCGGGGGCGACGAAGGCGAGGCTGGTCCGGCCGGGCACGATGCCGTAAGCACCGAACATCGGGCGGGGCAGCACCGGCTGCGGGGTGGGGACCGAGGCATTGGCGTCACCCATCGCCGCCCAGACGATCGCGCCGCCTTTGATGACGACGTGAGGGCGCACTCCGAAGAACGCCGGCTCCCACAACACGAGGTCGGCGAGTTTTCCCGGCTCGACGGAGCCCACGTGATCGTCGATACCGTGGGCCACCGCGGGGCAGATGGTGTACTTGGCGACGTAGCGGCGGGCCCGCCGGTTGTCGGCGGGGCCGTCACCGGGCAGGGCACCCCGCCGCTGCTTCATCACGTGGGCGGTCTGCCAGGTGCGCAGTACGACTTCCCCGACGCGTCCCATGGCCTGCGAGTCCGATCCGATGATCGAGATGGCGCCGAGGTCGTGCAGGACATCTTCGGCCGCCATGGTGGTCGGGCGGATTCGGCTCTCGGCGAAGGCGAGGTCTTCGGGCACGTTCGGGTTGAGATGGTGGCAGACCATCAGCATGTCTAGGTGTTCGTCGAGGGTGTTACGGGTGTGCGGCCGAGTCGGGTTGGTGGAAGACGGCAGCACATTGGGGTGGGCGGCGACCGTAATGATGTCGGGTGCGTGCCCGCCGCCTGCCCCCTCAGTGTGGTAGGCGTGGACGACTCGTCCGTTGATCGCCGCGAGCGTGCTCTCCACGTACCCCGCCTCGTTGAGGGTGTCGGTGTGGATGGCCACCTGCACTCCAGAGGCGTCCGCGACGGTGAGGCAGGCGTCGATCGCTGCCGGGGTGCTGCCCCAGTCCTCATGGAGTTTGAAACCGCCCGCGCCGGCGCGCAACTGTTCCCACAATGCCTCAGGCGAGACGGTGTTCCCCTTGCCGAGCAGCAGGACGTTGAGCGGCCACGGATCGAGAGCCTCGAGCATCCGTGCGAGGTGCCAGTCTCCTGGAGTGACGGTGGTGGCCTTGCTACCCTCTGCCGGTCCGGTCCCTCCGCCGATGACCGTGGTGATGCCCGAGGCGAGCGCCTCGGATAGCAGCTGTGGGCAGATGAGATGCACGTGAGAGTCGATCGCCCCAGCGGTGAGGATTTTTCCGTTGCCCGCGATGATCTCGGTGCTCGGCCCAACGACGAGGTGCGGATGCACTCCGTCCATCGTCTCCGGGTTGCCTGCCTTGCCGAGAGCCGTGATGCGGCCGTTCCGGATCCCGACGTCGGCCTTGACCACGCCCCAGTGGTCGAGTACCACGGCGCCGGTGATGATGGTGTCCGCGACACCCTGGGAGCGGGTCGCCGCGGACTGCCCCATCGACTCCCGGATCACCTTGCCGCCGCCGAAGACCGCCTCGTCACCGTAGCCGCAGTGGTCCGTCTCCACTTCGATCCACAGGTTGGTGTCGGCCAGGCGTAGGCGG
Organism: uncultured Micromonosporaceae bacterium; assembly: GCA_964438855.1. Lineage (GTDB taxonomy): Bacteria > Actinomycetota > Actinomycetes > Mycobacteriales > Micromonosporaceae > Natronosporangium. The sequence goes on along the minus strand of CAYTMR010000090.1, from coordinate 3,110 downwards.
TCGCCGGTGGTGGGTCCGTAAAGGGCGGCGTAGTGGTCTCGCCGTAGCGCAGTCATGACGCCGCCTGGTCGAGTGGACCGGCACAGCGGCCGCGCAGGCCCGCCACGATCCGGGCACCGCCCAACGGCACGAGGTCGACCCGGCGCACCACACCGGGTTCGAAGCGGACCGAGGTGCCGGCCGGGATCGCCAACCGGCGCCCCCAAGGCCGCCGTCCGGTCGAACTCCAGTGCGGGGTTGGCTTCGGCGAAGTGGTAGTGGGAACCGACCTGCACCGGCCGGTCGCCGGTGTTGGTCACGGTGAGCGTAGTACGTGGCGACCGTCGTGCAGCGGCACCGGGGTAGGGGCGAGCAGCAGCTCACCGGGGATCATGCGGTCTCCTGTCCTCGATCAGCAGATGGGGTCGTGCATGGTGACCAACTTCCCATCCGGGAACGTCGCCTCGACTTGAACCTGGGAGAGCATTTCGGAGACTCCCTCCATGACGTCCTCCCGTCCGAGTACCCGCCGGCCGGTTTCCATAAGCTCCGAGACGTCGCGACCGTCGCGGGCACCTTCGAGCACGAAGGCGGTGATGACGGCGACTGCCTCGGGGTAGTTGAGGCGCAGGCCACGTTCCCGGCGTCGCCATGCGACCTCGGCCGCCACGTGGATCAGCAGTTTCTCCTGTTCGTGCTGGGTCAGCAGCATCGAACCTCCATCGCATCGACTGTCGATATCGTGGCGGAGGCACGTTTCCGGAGAGTTTCGGTGCTGCTACACGTCACCGACGTCTTGGTAGCGCCGCAGCGTCCGTCGTCCGCGCGGATCGCCAGGGTGGCGTACAGCCGGCCAGGCCGCGTTGAGACAATGCGGGCAGCCCATCGCTCGAGAGGGAGAACCCGTGATGCGTACCCATGACGCCGGCAGCCTGCGCACCTCGCACGTCGGCGAAACGGTGACGCTGGCCGGCTGGGTGGCCCGCCGTCGTGACCATGGTGGAGTCATCTTCATCGACCTGCGTGACGCCTCGGGCGTCGCCCAGGTGGTGTTGCGTGACATCCCGGAGGCCCACGCGCTGCGCAGTGAGTACTGCATCCGCGTCACGGGGACGGTACGACGCCGGCCGGCCGGCAACGAGAATCCGGACCTGCCCACCGGGGAGGTGGAGCTGGAGGGTTCCCAGGTGGAGGTGTTGTCCGAGAGCGCGCCGCTACCGTTGCCGATCGACGAGCACCTCGACGTGGGTGACGACGTGCGCCTGCGCTACCGCTACCTCGACCTGCGCCGGGCTGCCCCCGCCCGAGCCCTACGGCTGCGTTCGGAGGCCAACCGCATCGCCCGGGAGGTGCTGCACCGGCATGGCTTCGTCGAGATCGAGACGCCTACGCTGACCCGCTCCACCCCCGAGGGCGCCCGTGACTTTCTGGTGCCGGTGCGGTTGCAGCCGGGTACCTGGTACGCCCTGCCGCAGTCCCCGCAGCTGTTCAAACAGCTGCTGATGGTGGCCGGCATGGAGCGCTACTACCAGATCGCCCGCTGCTATCGCGACGAGGACTTCCGCGCCGACCGGCAGCCGGAGTTCACCCAGCTCGACATCGAGATGTCCTTCGTGTCTCAGGAGGACGTCATCGCGTTGGCAGAGGAGATCGTCGCTTCGCTGTGGCGGGAGCTGGCCGGATACGAGATCACCACCCCGCTGCCGCGCCTCACCTGGCACGAGGCGATGGAGCGGTACGGCTCCGACAAGCCTGACCTGCGCTTTGGTGTGGAGCTCGCCGACCTCACCGACTACCTGCGAGGCACCGAGTTCCGGGTCTTCTCCACAGCGATCATGGCTGGCGGTTACGTCGGCGCGGTGGTGATGCCCGGTGGGGCGTCCCAGACCCGCAAGGAGCTGGACGGTTGGCAGGAGTGGGCCCGCGCCCGCGGCGCCAAAGGGCTGGCGTACGTGTTGCTCGACCCGCAGACGGGGGAGGCCCGGGGCCCGGTGGCGAAGAACCTGTCGGCTGAGCATCTCGCCGGCCTGCCGGAGGCGGTCAGCGCCAAGCCGGGGGACGCCATCTTCTTCGCCGCCGCCCCGCAACGCCGCGAGGCTCAGGAGCTGCTCGGCGCAGCCCGGGTGGAGATCGCCACCCGTTGTGGGTTGGTGGACGAGGACGCCTGGGCCTTCTGCTGGGTGGTGGACGCGCCGCTGTTCGAGCCGGACGACGCCGGCGGCTGGACCTCGGTGCACCACCCGTTCACCTCGCCCACCGAGGAATGGATGGACCGGCTGGAGGAGGACCCGGAGCAGGCCCGCGCTCGGGCGTACGACATCGTCTGCAACGGCAACGAGATCGGCGGCGGATCGATCCGTATCCACCGCGCCGATGTGCAGCAGCGTGTGTTCCGAGTGCTCGGCATCACCCCGGAGGAGGCAGCCGACAAGTTCGGGTTCCTGCTGGAGGCCTTCCGTTACGGCCCACCGCCGCACGGTGGGATCGCGTTCGGCTGGGACCGGGTGTGCGCATTGCTCGCCGGTGCGGACTCGATCCGCGAGGTGATCGCGTTCCCGAAGACCCGCGGTGGGCTCGATCCGCTTACCGGTGCTCCGACGCCGATCACGGCGCAGCAGCGGGCCGAGGCTGGGGTGGACGCCAAGCCGGCCGCCAAGGCCAGCGGGTGATCCGTCGGCGACGGCGATCAGGGCCCCATTGGCGATGTCGGGCCAGCCTGGCACCATCACGCAGGTGAGCCAGCCAGCCTCGCCGCACCTACGCACCCTGGTGCTGCTGCGCCGGGTCAGGGACCGGATCGACCGCGAGTACGCCCGGCCATGGGATGTCGTGGCGCTCGCCCGCGGGGTAAACCTGTCCGCGGGACATCTCAGCCGCGAGTTCCGCCGCGCCTACGGTGAATCCCCCTACAGCTATCTGATGACCCGCCGGATCGAGCGTGCCATGGCGCTCCTGCGCCTCAGCGAGCTGAGCGTCACCGACGTCTGCTTTGCGGTGGGATGTTCATCGCTGGGTACGTTCAGTACCCGCTTCAAGGAGCTGGTCGGCATGTCGCCGAGTGCCTACCGGCGTCAGGCGAGAGCCGCGGCGGCGGAGCTACCGCCATGTGTGGCCAGACAGGTGACCAGACC
>CAYTMR010000089.1:0-14771 GCA_964438855.1 uncultured Micromonosporaceae bacterium | reverse complement strand
CGGTGTGGACCGTCACTGATCCGCCGCTCAAGGCGTTGAGGCGAGTGATCCCACCGTTGCGCATTGGTACGGTGAGCATCGACCTCGCCGCCATTGTGCTGCTGGTTATGCTGTTCGTGCTGATGTACGTGGTGGTTGGGCCACTGATCAATATCTTGCAGTGACAGTGGCCCGCGTGCTGCCCGCACTGACCGGAGGAGTTTCGATGCCGCTGACCCCGGCTGACGTTCACAATGTCGCCTTCAAGAAGCCCCCGATCGGTAAGCGGGGGTACGACGAGGAAGAGGTCGACGCGTTCCTTGACGAGGTAGAGCGAGAACTCGCGCGTCTCATCGAGGAGAATAACGAGCTCCGGGCGGCGCTTGAGCGCGGCGGTGGCCGCGGCATGTCCGGTGCTGACCCGCGGGTCGCTGCGGAGAACGCGGAGCTGAAGGCGCAGCTGGACCGTCTTCAGCGGGAGAAGGCCGCCGCGGAGCAGGCTGCCCGGTCGATGCAGGCGGAGCTGGAGCAGCTTCGGGCCTCCGGTGGCGACATGGCCGGTGACGGTGAGCAGCAGGCCCTGCGGGTGCTCATGATGGCGCAGCGGACCGCCGACGACCACGTGTCAGACGCCCGTCGGGAGGCAGACAAGCTGCTCTCCGAGGCTCGCGCGAAGGCCGAGGAGCTCACCCGGGAGGCCCGGGCCAAGGCCGAGGCGCTGGAGCGGGACGCCCGCCAGCGCCACCAGGAGGCGATGGGTGGCCTGGACGCCAAGCGCACCGCCCTCCAGAAGCACATCGAGGAACTCAAGCAGTTCGAGCGGGAGTACCGGACCCGCCTGAAGGCCTACCTCGAGAGCCAGCTGCGCGACCTGGAGGGCCGCGGGCAGGGCCTCGAGGTCGAGATGAACCGGGCCGACAACGCGCGCGGCTCGCTCGCCGGTGCCGGCTCCTACTCCCGTTCGGGAATGGAGGGTGGGCGCTGAGCCCTCTCGCCTCCGCCCACCTCCGGGACCCCTCCCGGTAGACCCGGCCCCCGCGTAACCGACACCACCACCCCCACAAACCGGTCAGGGGTGAGCCTGCGGTGATGGTCCTCAGCGTTGTGTTGATCGTGGTGGCGGTGGTGCTGCTGGCCGCGGGGTTGTGGCAACCGTCAGCCGTGCTGCTCAGTGCCTCGATCGCGGCGAGCCTTCTCGCGGCGATCGCGTTGGTGGCCGGTGCCCGGCGGTTGGCGATGACCCCGGGAGTCGACGGTCTCACGTCACCGGCTGCTCCTCGTCGACGACCGCCGGCTGCGGCTCCTCGCCACCTGGCGGATTACCCAGAGCCGGAGGAGTTGGAGCGGTCGGGGACCGTCGACAACCCGCTCGCATCCGCAGCAGACGGGTTGTCGACAGTGACTATTCCTACCCAAGGCGGCGCATCCCGACCGGGCGTCGAACGGCCCGACGACACGGCCGACCAGGATCCGCCGGACGAACCGGCGCCACAGCAGGTGTCGGCGGCCGACGCGGCCCGGGTCGGGCAGATGTCCACGGAGGTGCTCGTCGTCGACGGTCGGCCGCGCTACCACTTGGCCGGCTGCGTGCACCTGCTCGGGCGCGACCACGAACCAATCCCCGTGTCGGAGGCGATCAGCCTCGGATTCACTCCCTGCAGTTTGTGCGAGCCGGACAGCGCGCTGCTCGCCGACGCCCGCCGGGTCTAGCGGCCGCTGCCGGGTTTAATGGTGGCGTGGCGAACGACTCCGTGACGATCCCGGTGCGGGTGAAGCCAGGGGCCTCCCGTACCCGGGTGGGTGGTCGGTACGACGGGGTGCACGGCCCGGCGCTGGTGGTGGCGGTGACCGCGCCAGCGGTGTCGGGGCGTGCCACAGAAGCCACCCGCCGAGCGTTGGCCAAGGCGCTGGGACTACGCCCGGCCGCGGTGTCTCTCCGCACGGGCCAGACCAGCCGCGACAAGCTGTTCCAGGTCGAGGTGGCGCCGGCGCAGCGGGACACGCTCGTGGCGTGGATCGACGAGTTGCGCGACGGTTGACAGCATCGGCGAATCGCCGGACGGTACGCGCCGTCATTGGTAGCATTTGAGCCACTTTGCCGTTCCCGGGGGGAGTGTGGGGACGGTGAGGCTCGAGGGACATGTGTGGCAGGTTGTCGGAGGCCGATACGTTCCGTATCCTTGCCATCCTCAAGGAGTGCGCGGCGCCCCCGCCGCGCGTCCGCTTTTCCATCGGGGGGATCAATGGCCGATCAGGCGTCACCGAAGGGGAAGCCACCGCTGGCCGGGGATGGAGAAGCGGTCAGGGCGATTAGTAGGTACAGCGCGGGGAAGAAGACGGCGACCTCTGTCCCGGCACGGCAGACCGCCGCGGTGACCGCGGCCAAGGGAGCGATGATGGCGAAGACAGCCGATACCAGGACCACCTCCGTGCGCGGCGCCAAGAACGCCGACGCCAAGCAGCCGCCTGCCTCGAAGGCGACTTCGGCCAAGCGGGCGGGCAAGGCCACTCCCACCTCCACTCGGACGGCGGCCGAGACCGAGCGGATTCGTGCTGCGCTCGCCGCCCGTCGGGAGGAGTTGTACGAGGAGTACCGGCTGCATCGCGCGGAGATCGACGAACTGCAGCGCGACAGCCTCACCGACTCGGCCGGCGACGACCAGGTCGACACCGGCAGCAAGACCTTCGAGCGGGAGCAGGGAATCTCGCTGGCCAACAGCATCCTGGAGCGGATCAACCAGGTCGACCGCGCGATGGAACGGCTCGACGAGGGCACCTACGGCTGGTGCGAACGGTGCGGCAACGCGATCCCGGTCGAGCGGCTCGCCGCCTTCCCGTCCGCTACCCTGTGCGTGACCTGCAAACAACTGGAGGAGCGACGCTGAACCCCGACGAGGCGCCCGCAGCGACTCAGACGGGATCGCGCCGCCGGGCGGTCTCGGTGCTCGCCGTGGTGGCCGCGGTCACCGTCCTCGTCGATCTGGCCACCAAACAGCTCACCGTGGCGCACCTGGCCGATGCCGAGCCGGTTCGGCTCTTGGGTGGGGCGGTCTACCTCGTCCACACCACCAACAGTGGGGCCGCGTTCGGCATCGGCAAGTCCTACACGTTCGTCTTTCCGATCGTGGCGGTCGCCGTGGCCGGCTGGATCGCATGGATGGCGCTGCGGCTGCGCTCGTTGCCGTGGGCGACGTCGCTGGCGTTGGTGCTCGGCGGTGCGGTCGGCAACCTGATCGACCGGCTCTTCCGTCCGCCTGGCCCGCTCCGCGGCGAGGTGGTCGACATGATCAGCGTGTTCGACCCGTACGGTCGGGTGTTCCCCGTCTTCAACGTGGCCGACTCTGCTCTGGTCGTCGGGGTGGCGTTGGCGGTGTGGCTGGAGCTGACAGGTCGGCGCCGCGACGGCACCCGGGATCGGTCCGGTCGTCAGCGACCCGACGCCGACCGGGACGATGGCGACAGCCGCACTGGTGTCCCCGCGGCGGAGGAGGTCAAAGGCGGCGATGGATAGCCAGGTAGCGGTGCGGCAGAGGCGGGCCCTGCCGGTGCCCGAGGGTCTCGATGGGCTGCGTCTGGACCAAGCCGTCGCCCGTCTATTCGGACTCAGCCGGACCACGGCAGCGAACCTCGTGGAAGCCGGCGACGTGACGGTGGACGGCACCACGCGGCCGAAGTCCGAACCCGTGCGCGGTGGTGCCTGGCTCGAGGTGGCGTTACCGGCCCCGCCCACACCGCCGTCGGTGACACCCACCCCGGTGGCGGGTCTACGGATCATCCACAGTGACGCGGATCTGGTCGTGGTGGACAAGCCGGTGGGCGTGGCGGCTCACCCCAGCCCTGGCTGGACCGGTCCGACCGTCGTCGGCGCGCTCGCGGCGATGGGCCACACCATCGCCACCAGTGGCGCGGCGGAGCGCCAGGGGGTCGTGCACCGGCTGGACGCGAACACCACCGGCGTCATGGTGGTAGCCAAGAGCGAACACGCGTACTCGGTGCTCAAGCGCGCATTCCGGGAACGGGAGGTCGACAAGCGTTACCACGCGGTGGTCCAAGGGCGGTTGGATCCGCTGCGCGGCACGATCGACGCTCCGATCGACCGTCACCCCCACCACGACTACAAGTGGGCCGTGGTGAGTGGTGGCAAGCCGAGCATCACCCACTACGAGACGCTGGAGGCGTTCCCGGCGGCCAGCCTGGTCGACATCAGGTTGGAAACCGGCCGTACCCACCAGATCCGGGTCCACATGTCGGCCATGCGCCATCCCTGCGTGGGCGACCTGCTCTACGGAGCCGACCCGGTGCTGGCGGCGCGGTTGGGCCTGCGCCGGCAGTGGCTGCACGCTCGCGCGTTGGGCTTCGTCCATCCAGGTACCGGCAGGCCAGTAACCTACGTGAGCGAATACCCACCGGACCTGGCGCACGCGTTGGAGGTGCTGCGGGCCGGAAGGTGAAGAGCGGGCGCATCCTCGGCCGGTGCCGCGCGTTAGAACTTCGGTCCAACCCTCACGTGTCCTGCGGCGACGAGGCGGCCCGGCGTGGATGCTTGTCGGCAAGTGGTGAATAGCGTGTAACCCTCGTAGCCTGTCAAGCGAACGAGAGGTGTGGGGCGGCGAAGGAGGAGTGGCGTGGCGGAGCGTGATTACGGCTGGGGCGAGCCGACCGAGCCGACCCCTCGCTGGCGCGCTCTGCGGGCATTGCTCGGTCGTACGGGAGAGCATCGGCAGTCCCCCAGTAGCGCTCCTCCGCCGGTGAACCAGCGAGGAGCGGTTCGGGTGGATTCGGATGTCGGCCCGCATGCGCCGGTCTCACCCGGCTATCCGGGATCGGCCCCGCCGAGCTACTCCGCGCCGGCGACGTCGACGCCCGCGCGCGGGTACGCTTCCCCGGCGTCACCCTACGCCGGCACGGCTTCCCCGGCCGGATACAGCGCGCCGGTCTCGTCGCCGGGTTACGCCGCGGCCGGTTACGCGCCCGGGCCGGTCAGCCCGCCCTACCCGACGCAGATCGAGTGGCGGCAGAGCCGGCAGAACGACGCGGTGCAGCGTGCGATCGCCACCATCAGGCGGGACCTGGGCGGGTCCAAAGTGCTGGCGTTCGCCAATCCCAAGGGGGGCGTACACAAGACCACGGCCACCGTGCTCGCCGCCGCCACCATCGGTAGCGTCCGGGGCCGTGGGGTGTTGGCGTGGGACGACAACGAGCTGCGCGGCACCCTGGGACTGCGGGCCGGTAGTGCCCGCCATGCCCGCACCATCCGCCACCTGATCGCGGATCTGGCCGAGGTGGAGGCGGCTCACGGGTACGAGTTGCGCGAGCGGCTCGACGACTACCTGCGCCACGCCTCCGACGGCACCGACGACGTGCTCGCCGGCGAGGAGAACCCCCGCTTCGCCCAGCGGCTGGACCAGTTCACCGTCCGTCGGGTGCTGGAGTTGCTACGCCGCACCCACGATGTGATCTGCGTCGACACCGGTAACAACGTCGAGAGCCCCAACTGGCAGACGGTGATGCAGGCGGCGGACCAGTTGGTGGTCACCACCGTGCCGCGTGAGGACGCCGCCTTCACCGCCGACTGGATGCTCGACCTGCTGTACGAGACCGGTCTGGGGGACCTCGCCTCCGAGGCGGTGACCCTGCTGTCGTGCGCTACGCCCGGCCCGCAGCCGATGCTGGAGGAGCTGACCCAGCACTTCGCCTCCCGCACCCGTGCCGTCGTGGTCGTGCCCTACGACCCCGCTCTGGAGAGCGGCTCCAACATCGAACACGCCGCGCTGCAGCCGGAGACCAAGCAGGCCTGGCTGTTCGCTTCCGCGGTCGTCCTGGATCCTTCGACCAGGTAGCCGCCACGCCGGCCGCCCGCACCCCCACCGCCACACTCGGCCGACTAGGCTCAGCGCAGCGCAAGGAGCGGCTCGCCGAGCCGGGCGCATCGAGCGAGTAGACGCCCGGATTTTGGTCGCGAGCCGGTGTAGTCGTCCGGTGGCGGAGGGAGACGGGGCGTGGATCGTTCGTTCGTGCACCTGCACGTCCACACCGAGTACTCGATGTTGGACGGGGCGGCCCGGCTCAAGCCGTTGTTCGCCGAGGTCACCCGGCACGGGATGACGGCGGTGGCGATGACCGACCACGGCAACCTCTACGGCGCCTACGACTTCTACCAGCAGGCCAAGGCGGCCGGCGTGAAGCCGATCATCGGCATCGAGGCGTACGTGGCGCCGGCCTCCCGGTTCGAGAAGCGGCCCGTCTTCTGGGGCGAGCCGCACCAGAAGGCCGACGACGTCTCGGCCTCCGGCTCGTACACCCACTTGACCATGCTGGCGATGGATGCCGAAGGGCTGGCGAACCTGTTCCGCTGCGCCTCCCTGGCCAGTCTGGAAGGCCACTACCGCAAGTGGCCGCGGATGGACAAGGAGTTGATGGCGCGTTACGCCAAGGGCATCGTGGCCACCACTGGGTGCCCGTCGGGGGAGATTCAGACCCGGCTGCGGCTCGGCCAGTACGAGCAGGCGCTGGCCGCCGCCGCGGAGCTTCGCGACATCTTCGGACCGGAGAACTTCTTTCTGGAGATCATGGAGCACGGCCTCGACATCGAACGTCGGGTCCGTGACGACCTGCTGCGGCTGGGCAAGGAGCTGAACCTGCGCCCGGTGGTCACCAACGACTCCCACTACGTGACCCGCGACGACGCGGCGGCCCACGAGGCGCTGCTCTGCGTCCAGACCGGCACCACGCTGGCCGATCCCAACCGGTTCCGGCTGGAGGGTGGCGGCTACTACATCAAGTCGCCGGCGGAGATGCGGGCACTGTTCGACACCGAACTACCGGGTGCGTGCGACACCACGTTGGAGATCGCCGAGCGGGTCGGCGACTACAGCGCGATGTTCGCCTACCGCAACCTGATGCCGCGATTCCCGGTGCCCGAGGGTGAGACCGAGGAGTCCTGGCTGCGGAAGAAGGTCCACCGCGGGTTGGAGGAGCGGTTCCCCGACGGGGTGCCGGAGAGTCACCGTCGGCAGGCCGAGTACGAGCTGGACGTGGTCTGCCAGATGGGCTTCCCCGGCTACTTCCTGGTCGTGGCCGACCTGTGCGAGCACGCTCGACGCGAGGGTATCCGGGTCGGCCCTGGTCGTGGGTCGGCCGCGGGTGCTCTGATCGCGTACGCGCTGCGCATCACGGAGCTCGACCCGCTGCGGCACGGTCTGATCTTCGAACGCTTCCTCAACCCCGACCGGGTCACCATGCCCGACATCGACCTGGACTTCGACGAGCGTCGGCGCGGGGACATGATCCGGTACGCCACGGAGAAGTACGGCGCCGAGCGGGTGGCTCAGATCGTCACCTTCGGCACCATCAAGGCGAAGGCGGCCATCAAGGACGCGGCCCGCGTGCTCGGCTACCCGTACGCGCTGGGTGACCGGATGACCAAGGCGATGCCGCCGGCGGTGATGGGCAAGGACATTCCGCTGTCCGGCATCTTCGACCCGTCCCACCCCCGGTACCCGGAGGCGGCCGAGTTCCGGGCGTTGTGTGAGTCCGAACCGGACGCGGCGAAGGTGGTTGAAACCGCCCGCGGCCTGGAAGGGCTGATCCGGCAGGTCGGGGTGCACGCCGCCGGAGTCATCCTCTCCGACAAGCCGTTGCTCGACGTGCTGCCGATCTGGCGACGGGACACCGACGGGGCCATCATCACCGGCTGGGACATGGGTGCCTGTGAGTCCATCGGATTGCTCAAGATGGACTTCTTGGGCCTACGTAACCTCACGGTGCTGGACGACTGCCTCGCCTTGATCAAGCAGAACCGCGGTATCGAGCTGGACCTCAACACGCTGGAGTTGGACGACCGCAAGACCTACGAGTTGTTGGCCCGCGGTGACACGTTGGGGGTCTTCCAGCTCGATGGTGATCCGATGCGTGCCTTGCTGCGGGCCATGGTGCCCGACAACTTCGAGGACATCTCCGCGGTACTGGCGCTCTACCGCCCAGGCCCGATGGGCGCCAACGCCCACATCGAGTACGCCGACCGCAAGAACGGTCGTAAGCCGGTGGTGCCCATCCACCCGGAGCTGGCCGAACCGCTCGCCGACATCCTCGACGACACCTACGGGTTGATCGTCTATCAGGAGCAGGTGATGGCGATCGCGCAGAAGCTGGCCGGCTACTCCCTGGGCAAGGCCGACCTTCTGCGCCGGGCCATGGGCAAGAAGAAGAAGGAGATCCTCGACCAGGAGTACGTGCCCTTCTCGGAGGGCATGCGCGCCAACGGTTACTCCGACGACGCGATCAAGACGTTGTGGGACATCCTGGTCCCGTTCTCCGACTACGCCTTCAACAAGGCCCACACCGCCGGCTACGGGCTGGTGTCGTACTGGACCGCATACCTGAAGGCCAACTATCCCACCGAGTACATGGCGGCCCTGCTCACCAGCGTCGCCGACGACAAGGACAAATCCGCCGTCTACCTGGCGGAGTGCCGGCGAATGGGGATCCGGGTACTGCCTCCCGACGTCAACGAGTCCGGTGCCCGGTTCACCGCGGTCGGCAACGACATCCGGTTCGGACTGGCGGCGGTACGCAACGTCGGCGCCAACGTGGTCGAGTCGATCCTGCGGGCCCGCCGAGAGAAGGGCGTCTTCACCGACTTCTACGACTTTTTGCGCAAAGTGGACGCTGTGGTCTGCAACAAGCGCACCATCGAGTCCTTGATCAAGGCTGGCGCCTTCGACTCGTTGGGGCACTCGCGCCGGGGCCTGTTCGAAAGGCACTCCGAAGCCATCGACAACATCCTCGACGTCAAGCGCAACGAGGCCATCGGCCAGTTCGACCTGTTCGGCGCCGCGCTGGGCGATTCGACCGGCACGATCCCCACACCACCGATTCCGGAGCACGAGTGGGACAAGGCGGAGAAGTTGGCCTTCGAGCGGGAGATGCTCGGCCTCTACGTCTCCGACCACCCGTTGCGCGGCCTGGAGCACGTGCTCGCCAACAGCGCCGACCACCCGATCTCGGCCCTGCACGAGGAGGGAACGGTGCCCGACGGGTCGGTGGTGAGCCTGGCCGGCATCCTGTCGGGGGTACAGCGGCGGATCACCAAGCAGGGGAAGGCGTGGGCGTCAGCCACCCTGGAGGACCTCGCCGGCGAGGTGGAGGTGCTGTTCTTCCCCAACACCTACGAGCTGGTAGGCCAGTACGTCGCTGAGGACGCCATCGTGGTGGTCCGCGGTCGGGTGGACCGCCGCGACGACCAGCCACGGCTGATGGCGATGGATCTCGAGATACCCGACCTGACCGCGGTGGACAGCGTGCGACCGGTGGTGCTGGCGCTGCAGGCCAACCGTTGCACCCCGCCTATGGTCGAGAAGCTGCGCGAGGTGCTCACCAGTCACCCCGGCTCGGCTGAGGTCCACGTGAAGCTGCTCTCTGGCTCCAAGGCGACGCTGCTGCGGTTGGGCCCGACCCGCGTCGATCCGAGCACCGCACTGATGGCTGACCTGAAGGAGCTGCTCGGCCCCGCCGCCGTGGTCTGACCGGGTTTGAGAAGATCTGCCAGTGACCACACCGGGGGAGCCGCCAGACCACACCGATCTGCCGTGGGAGTCGTCGTCGGTACCGCCGTCGGAGCCGGCCCGGCCCGGACTCGCCGCGGCCCTCGCGGTGGTCGCGGCGTTCGCCGTCGCCGTGCTAGGCGCCCCGCTCGGCCTGCTCTGGTCGCTGATCGCCCCGGACGTGCCGGTGGAGGTCACCGCGGGCGGGCTGACGTTCGCGCAGCCCCAGCCAGAGCAGCCGGTTGCCGCCGACGCCTGGTTCGTCCTGCTGTCGGTGCCGTTCGGGGCCCTGGTCGCGATCGCCGCATGGGTGGTGCTGCCGCGCATCCGGGGTCCGGTCGGACTGTTGGCTCTCACCGTCGGTGGGCTAGCGGCGGGACCCGTCGCGTGGGGACTGGGGCGTCGGGTGGGGCTGGGTGCGTTCGAGGCGGCGGCCGCGCAGGCTCCGCCCGGTACGCAGCTGGGCCGCCCGGCCGATCTACGGGTGCTGGAGGTCGAGTGGTGGCCCCCGATGGTCGCCGGGGTGCTGGTGGTGCCGGCTCTCGCGGCCGCGGCGACCTACACCCTGCTCGCGGCCTGGTCACCGCACCCCACCCTCCGCCCCTGACTCGGGCCAGGGCGGGGTGATGTCGCCGGCGCGTGGGCGACACGATGTCGGGGTGCCGGTCCCGGCGGCCTAGACTTACCCAAGTGCTGAACCGGATCGACCTGCGCGGCAGCGACGCGGACCCCCGCCCGCTGCTTCCGCGTGCCGAACTCGATGTGACCGCCGCGGTGGAGATGGTCCGCCCGATTGTGGAGGGCGTCCGTACCCGCGGCGCCGACGCGGTCCGGGAGGCCACGCAGCGACATGACGGGGTGGCCCTGACCGAGCTGCGGGTGCCGGCCTCCGCTATCTCCGACGCGTTGGCCGCTCTCGATCCCACGGTGCGGGTGGCGCTGACCGAGGCGATCGAGCGGGCCCGCAGGGTGCATACCGACCAGATGCCGCGGGAGGCGACCACCACCTTGGCGCCTGGCGGCACGGTCACCCAGACGTGGCGCCCGGTGCAGCGGGTCGGGCTCTACGTGCCCGGCGGTGGCAACGTGCTGCCCTCCAGCGTGGTCATGAACGTCGTGCCGGCACAGGTCGCCGGGGTGGAGTCGATCGCGCTGGCGAGCCCGCCGCAGCGGCGTACCGGTCTGCCGGAGGCCACCATCCTGGCTGCCTGCGCTCTGCTGGGGGTCGACGAGGTGTACGCGGTCGGCGGCGCCCAGGCCGTGGCGATGCTCGCCTACGGCCTGCCCGGTGAGTGCGAGCCGGTGGATCTGATCACGGGGCCGGGCAGCATCTACACCAACGCGGCCAAGCGACTGGTGCGGGACGTGACCGGGGTGGACTCCGAGGCCGGGCCGAGCGAGGTCGCGATCCTCGCCGACGACACCGCCGACCCGGCGCACGTGGCCGCCGACCTGATCAGCCAGGCCGAGCACGGCGAACTGTCGGCGAGCGTGCTGATCACCCCGTCGGAGTCACTACTGGCGGCCGTGGAGGCCGAGCTCGCCCGACAGGTCGCCGAGACCAAGCACCAGGAGCGGATCACGGCCGCGCTCACCGGGTCGCAGTCCGGTGCGGTGCTGGTGGACGACCTCGAAGCCGGGCTGCGGGTGGTGGACGCGTACGCGGCCGAGCACTTGGAGATCCAGACCGTCAACGCACGGGAGCTCGCCGGGCGGGTCCGCCACGCCGGTGCGATCTTCGTCGGTCCGCACTCGCCGGTGTCGCTGGGCGACTACTGCGCCGGTTCCAACCACGTGCTGCCGACCGGTGGCTGTGCCCGGCGTCAGGCCGGCTTGTCGGTCCACACCTTCCTGCGTTCGGTGCAGGTCATCGAGTACGACGAGGCGGCTCTGCGCCAGGTCGCCCACCACGTCACCGCTCTGGCCGACGCCGAGGATCTGCCCGCGCACGGTCAGGCGGTCAGTGTGAGGTTCCCGTGAGCAGTGTGGAGCAGTTGCTGCGTCCGGAGCTGCGTGGGCGCCGCCCGTACGGGGCTCCGCAGCTGGACGTGCCCGTGCGGCTCAACACCAACGAAAACTCGTACCCGCTGCCGGCTGAGGTCACCGAGGCGATCGCCAAGGCCGTCGGCGCCGAACTGGCAGGGCTCAACCGCTACCCGGACCGGGACGCGGTGGCGCTGCGCGCCGACCTGGCCTCCTACCTCGGCCACGGACTCACCGTCGAGCAGGTGTGGGCGGCCAACGGCTCCAACGAGATCCAGCAGCAACTCCTCCAGGCGTTCGGTGGACCCGGACGGGTCGCGCTCGGCTTCACCCCGGGTTACTCCATGCACCCGTTGCTAGCCGCCGGCACCGGCACGGGGTGGGTGGACGGCCGGCGAGGAGCCGACTTCGACCTGTCACCCGCGGACGCCGCCGCGCAGGTGCGTGAGCACCAGCCACACGTCGTCTTTCTGTGCTCGCCCAACAACCCCACCGGCACGGCCCTAGACCCGGCGGTCACCGAAGCGGTCCTGGCCGCCGCGCCCGGATTGGTGGTGGTCGACGAGGCGTACGCCGAGTTCGCCCGCCCCGACACCCCCAGCGCGCTGACCCTGCTCGACGCGCACCCACGCCTGGTGGTCACCCGCACCATGAGCAAGGCGTTCGGATTCGCCGGCGGTCGGCTCGGCTACCTGGCGGCCTCGCCTGAGATCGTCGAGGCGGTGCAGTTGGTGCGGCTGCCGTACCATCTCTCCGCCCTCACCCAGGCCGCGGCCAGGGCCGCGCTGGCCCACGCGGACACCCTGCTCGCCACGGTGGACCGGATCAAACAGCAGCGGGACCGGATCGTGACAGTGCTGCGGGAGCGAGGGCTGACGGTCGCCGACAGTGACGCCAACTTCGTCCTGTTCCGAGTAGGCGGCGACCAGCGCGTGGTGTGGCAGGCGCTGTTGGAGCGTGGGGTGCTGGTGCGTGACGTCGGCATCCCCGGCTGGTTGCGGGTCACCGCCGGCACCATGGAGGAGACCGACGCGTTCCTGGCCGCTCTCGCGGCTGTCCTGGAGGGAGGATCATGACCCGCACCGCCCGCGTGGAGCGGTCCACGGCGGAGACGAAGGTCACGGTGGAGTTGGGGTTGGACGGTACCGGCCGGGCCGACATCTCCACCGGGGTCGGGTTCTTCGACCACATGCTGCACCAGATCGCCCGCCACGGTGGGTTCGACCTCACCGTCTCCACCGTCGGCGACCTGCACATCGACGCCCACCACACGGTGGAGGACACCACTCTGGCCCTCGGTCAGGCCCTGAAGGAGGCGCTGGGGGACAAGGTCGGCATCACCCGGTACGGTCACGCGGTCGTCCCCATGGACGAGGTGCTGGTTCGGGCCGCGGGGGTCCAGTCAGGTGGACCGTGCGGGGTGGCCGAGGAGCCGCCCAACCTCGCGCCGTAAAACGGCGGCACCGGCGCGACCTATCCGACGAGCCTGACGCGTCACGTGTGGGAGTCGTTCGGCCACGCCGCCGCGCTCACCCTGCACGTGTCGGTGCTGCGCGCCGGTCGACCCGGCGCCGCGCCCGACGCCCACCACGTGGTGGAGGCGCAGTTCAAGGCGGTCGCCCGGGCCTTGCGCGAGGCGGTCGCGCTCGACCCGCGTAACGCCGGCACCGTGCCCAGCACCAAGGAAGCGTTGTGAGCGACCGACCCGCTGCGCCGAGCGGCGAACGATGGTGGGTGCGGTGAGCCCACGAGTCGTGGTGCTCGACTACGGCTCCGGCAACCTGCACTCTGCCCAACGCGCACTCACCCGAGCCGGCGCCGACGTCGTGGTCAGCGCCGACCTCGCGGTGGCGGCCGAGGCGGACGGGTTGGTGGTACCGGGAGTGGGTGCCTTCGCCGCCTGCATGGCTGCGCTGGAAGCCTTGGGCGCGCGAGAGGTGATCACCGCCCGGGTCGCCGCGGGACGCCCGGTGCTCGGCATCTGCGTCGGCGCGCAGATCCTGTTCGAGTACGGCGACGAGCACGGCACTCACACCAAGGGCCTGGGGCTGCTGCCCGGCGGGGTGAGCCGGCTCGCCGCGGCCCGCTTGCCTCACATGGGGTGGAACACCGTCGTCGCGCCGGCGGGGTCGCGCCTGTTCGCCGGTGTCCGCCCCGACACCCGGTTCTACTTCGTCCACTCGTACGCGGCCCGACCCCACCCGGCGCTGGCCGAGATTGGTGCCCTGGTGGCGGTGACCGACCACGGCGGGCCGTTCGTCGCCGCGGTGGAGTCGGGACCGCTGTCAGCCACCCAGTTTCACCCGGAGAAGTCCGGCGACGCCGGCGCCGCGTTGTTGCGGGCCTGGGTCGGCGGGCTGCCCGGAGCTGAGAGGAGCATCTGATGACCCTGACCCTGCTTCCCGCGGTCGACGTGGCCGACGGTACGGCGGTCCGCCTGGTGCAGGGCGCTGCCGGCACCGAGACCGCGTACGGCGACCCGCTCGAAGCGGCTCTCGCCTGGCAACGGGCCGGCGCCGAGTGGATCCACCTGGTGGATCTGGACGCGGCGTTCGGGCGTGGTTCCAACGCCGAGCTGCTCGCCGACGTGGTGCGCCGTCTCGACGTGAAGGTCGAGCTGTCCGGCGGGATCCGCGACGACGAATCCTTGACCAGGGCTTTGGCCACCGGGGCGGCTCGGGTGAACATCGGCACCGCCGCGCTGGAGAATCCGGCCTGGTGCGATGCGGTGGTCGCCACGTACGGCGACCGAGTCGCGGTCGGGCTTGACGTACGTGGCCGCACCCTGTCGGCCCGAGGCTGGACCCGCGACGGCGGCGACCTGTTCGAGGTGCTGGCCCGACTGGACGCGGCGGGCTGCGCCCGGTACGTGGTCACCGATATCCGCCGCGACGGCACCATGACCGGCCCCAACCTGGACCTGTTGCGTGAGGTGTGCGCCGCCACCGACGCGCCGGTGATCGCCTCCGGTGGCGTCTCCACCCTCGACGACCTGCGCGCCTTGGCGACCCTGGAGCCGTTGGGCGTGGAAGGGGTCATCACCGGCAAGGCCCTCTATGCCGGCGCGTTCACCGTCGAAGAAGCACTCGCGGTACTGGCCGAGGCCGGTCAGCAGGCGGGGGCGGACAGCGGCGAGGGGGCCTCGTGACGGTGGCGGTGCGGGTGATCCCGTGTCTGGACGTGGACGCTGGCCGGGTCGTCAAGGGCGTCAACTTCCTGAACCTGCGCGACGCTGGTGACCCGGTGGAGCTGGCGGCGGCCTACGAC
>CAYTMR010000088.1:6236-14811 GCA_964438855.1 uncultured Micromonosporaceae bacterium | reverse complement strand
ACCTCGTTCCACGACAGGACGAACGCGAAGATGGCGGCCGCGACGATGCCCGGCAACGCCTGCGGTGCCACGACGTGAAGGAATGCCTTCGGAGGGCTGGCGCCGAACACCATCGCCGCCTCCTCGTGTTCACGCGGCACCGCGAGGAACACCGCCGCGGTGATCAGGACAGTGGTCGGCAGCGACAGCACCGTGTGCAGAAGGATCACCGCGTAGGTGGTGTCGTACAGTCCGGTGCGCAGGAAGACCTGCGCCAACGGCACCGACATCACCACGATCGGTAACGCCCGCGTCAACAGCAGGAACAGCTGGTACACCTCGCGCCCTCGGAAGGCATACCGTGCTAGCGCGTAGCCGCCCGGGAGCCCGATGAGGAGCACCAGCAGCACCGTTCCCAGACCGACCTGGACCGAGTTGAGGAACGCCGGCACCACACCGGTGGACGAAAGGAACCCGGACATCGTCTCCACCGACAGGTCGGTGGGCACCAGCGGCAGGGGGAACTGGTTGAGCGCCTCCCGACTCGTCAAGGTGGCGAGCGCGATCAGGTAGAGCGGTGCCCCCATGAACAGGGTGATCGCCACGCACGCCAGCTGGACCAAGATCGCCTGCCGGCGCCGTCGGCTCCACCGTCTCATCGGGCGCTCTCCACTCACGCACCCGCAGCAGTCGGAAATAGCCCATCGCGGCCAACAGCGACAACGTCAGGACGACCAGCGCGATCGCCGCCGCCACCGGTGGGTTGCGCAGGTTGTCGTACCACTCGTAGGCCTCGCCCACCAGCAGGGGAAACTCCCGCCCGGTCAACGCCCGGGCCACGGCGAAGGTCTCGAGCGCCAGGATGGTACGCAGCACCAGCGCCACCTGTAGGCTCGGCAGCAGCTGCGGCAGGATGACGTGGCGCAACCGTTGCCAGTAGGAGGCCCCGAACACCGCCGCCGCCTCGTCGTAGTCGCGGGGAATCTGCTGCATGCCAGCGACGACGATGACGAACACCAGGGACGTGGAGCGCCACAGCTCGGCGACCACCACGGCGAGGAAGACCGTGGTCGGGTGCTGGTAGGACAGCCACGCGTAGGTCGGCAGCCCTAGATGCTCCAGTGTGGAGTTCAGGTATCCCCGATCCGTGAAGATGGACAGCCAGACCAGTCCAGCGGCGAGGTCGCTGACGGCCAGCGGCACCACCCACACGTAGAGGTGGAATCCGAGCCAGCGAGGCCGGGCCCGCACCAGCAGCGCCATGCCCACCGCGAGGACGAACTGCGCCGGTATCAACACCAGCACGAGCAGGCCGGTGTTGCGGGCCGCCTGCCAGAAGTACCGGTTCTCCAGCATCCGCCGCAGGTGAGCGGTGGTGAACCCGTCGTCCCACATCGCCTGACCGACACCGACGACCAGGGGCCACACGAACAGCAGGGTCATGAAGACGATCGACGGCGCGATCAGCAGCACGGGCGTGGGCACCCGGCGCCGCCGCGGCGGCCGACCGGCCACCGGGGCCCGACGCTCGAGCGAATCGGTGGTGGCCACGCCGCGCCGCCGGGCTCAGGCGACCCGACAGTGGTCGCTAGGCGGATCTGGTTGCCAGCAGGGCACGTCCACCTGGGCGAGGATGTCGTCCAGCAACGCGCCCTGGCGCTCGACCACCTCTGCCGGAGAGCGGCCGTCGAGGCAGATCTCCACGAAGCAGTCCTTGAAGATCTGCGATACCTCGCCGTCCCGCTCCCCCAGCCCCACCGGCGGCACCGACACCAGCGCGTCCGGTGCCTGCTGCTGAGCCCGCACCGCGGCTGCCTCCAACCTGATCGCCGGCGGCAGATCGGCGGGCAGCTCGGCGTCGACCACGGGGAAGAAGGCGTTGCGCCGCAGCACCTCCACCTGTGTCTCAGGGCGCAGCAGGGCCTCGATCACCTCGCGGGCGGCAGCCTCTTGCGGCGCCCCGCGCGGGATCGCCAGTCCGGCGACCACGAGCATGTAGCCCCAGTCCACGGGGGCCACGCGGCGCGGGCACCATCAGCCAGTCGTCAGGGTTGTCAGCCGGGGCGTCGATGAGCCGCGCGACGTGGTCGAAGGCGACCAGTACCTCGCCGCGCTGCAACGGTTCCTGCATCCGATCGTAGTTGGTGGAGGCCGGAGCGGTGTTGGCCCAGAGCTCGGCGAGGTACTCCCATGCCGTCACCGCCTCCGTGCTACGGAAGGTGGTGATCTGCCCGCCGGTGAAGCTGGGTAACAAGTAGCCCTGCAGGAAGCGGTGGTAGATGCCGTCCGGACCGGCCGGCAGTCCGAACACCGGCTCACCGTTGGCCTGTCGCGCCGCCACCATCCAATCCAGAAGGTCGTCGTAGGTCAGCTGTTCCGGGTCCACACCAGCGGGCAACCACTCCAACGCCCGCCGGTGCACCGCCAACACGTAGGTGGCCTGCATCCACGGCACGTACTGAAGCGTGTCGCCTCCCAGTCGACCCAACTCCATCAGGTCGGCGGCGACCCCACGCTCGTCGGCGGTGGTGGCGAGGTCATCCAGCGGGTTCAGACGCTCGGTGTGCGGAGCCAGGTCTCCGTGGAGGCCACCCGCCAGGCTGACCTCGACCCGACCCGAATCCACTTGGGACTGGATTTGTGTGGCGAACACTCCGGCGGCCACCGGGTTGAAGGCCACCTCGGCGCTCACGTACTCGGCGAGGATCTGCTCGAACCGCGCTTGCTCCTCGACCGGTTCGAACTGGGTGGACAGGAACGTGACCACATCCTCGCCGCCACCTCCGGTAGTGGACGCACCGGCACAGCTGGCCAGGGCCGGTGCGGCGACGACGCCCGCCCCCATCCCCAGCACCGCGCGACGGCTGACTCGTGGACCGTGCGATGTGGTCGTCATCGCGCCCTCCAGCGAAGCTGTGGAGGTTCGATCGTACCGGGCGGGACGGCCCAGGTGAAGAGCTCACCGATCGGACCTTCCGTGCCCCTGGCCACGGAGGCGATCTCACGTCAGTATGGAGTCATGATTCCGCTCGAGTTGGCCGTCCGGCTCCGCGAGGCGGGTCTGACCTGGCGTCCCGCACCGGGTGACCAGTTCGTGGTGCCGGACCGGGGTATCGATGAGGTTTTCGTCCTCAGCAACATGACGATCCAGGTCTACGACCTCCCCAAAGGGCCGGTGATCGGGTTCAATGGCACGACCCAGTGGGCCCTCGACGACATCGAACAGGACGAGGCGATCTGGCTTCCTCGGGAGGACCAGCTGCGCGAGCGGCTGGGCTCCGCGTTCTACCGGCTGGACCGGATCGGTGACGGATACCAGGTCGTGACCCTCCGCGCTGGGGAGCGAAGGGAGTTCTTCGCCGACACCGCCGCCGAGGCATACGGGCTAGCGCTGCTCTACCTGCAGCGCATGGGAGCGCTTCCGGCGTGACCCGGTCCCCCGCGGCGCGGTAGGTGAGCCCTTCGCGCGGGTAGAGCTCCCGCCGTGGGCGTTTTCAGGTTCGGCGGTAACAGCGGCTCCACACCGCCCGGGGGTCCGGTGTTTCCCGGCACCCCGATGCACCCGTCCGACAGTCCGCCGCCTGGGCCCAGGCTGGGGCGTTGGGGTCGGCGAGGAGCGCGCTGGCTGGTCCTGGCCGCGGCGTTGTTCGGTGGAGTGGCACTGTGCTGTGCCGGGAGCGTGGCGATGGTGGTGATCTCGTTCCCCGGTGGCTACACCTCGCCGCACGAGGTGGCACCCAGCGATCCCGAGGTCGCGCCAGAGCCGACTCCCGGTCCTGGCACGCCCGTGCGCGACGGACACCTCACCTTCGTCGTCGACCGCGCTGACTGCGAGGTCGACCGCCTCGAGCGGGGTCGCGAGGTGCGCACCACCGACGGGCAGTTCTGCCTCGTCCACCTGACAGTCATCAACGCCGACGAGCGGTCGGTGGTGTTCCGCGACACCGATCAGCGCGCCGTGAGTTCCGACGGGGCCGAGTACGGGGTCGACAGCGCCGCCAGCGGGCTTGTCGCGCGTGGTACCGCGCTGCGGTCGGTCAGGGTGGACCCTGGTGACCGTGTGGCGGGCGTGATGGTGTTTCACTTGCCCGCCGGTGCTCACCTTAGCCGGCTGCGCCTGCACGAGTCGTCAGAGTCGCGGGGTGTGGAGGTGGCCGTACGCTAGGCCGGCCACCTCCGCGGCGCTCAGTCAGCCGAGTCCGCCGAGGCTGCCGACGCCGGGCTAGCCGGTGACTGCGGAGAGGCCGGCGAGTTCGGACTGGCGACGCTCGCCGCGCTCGCGGGGCTGGCGGGAGTCGTGGGACTGGTGACGGTGTCTGCCGAGTCGAACGGGGAGTCGCCGACCGATTCGTTGATCTCGAGGCCGTCGTCGACCAGCTCCACTGTCTCCACCGGGGCGGGGTCTCGGCGGTCGGTGAGGTTGATCCGGTCAGTGGCGTACGCCACCCCACCGACACCTGCGATCACCGCCGCGGCACCAGCTCCGGCGACGATCCGCCACGGTCGTGAGAGAGCCATCTTTTCCTCCTTCGTTCTCCCGCCACTGGTGGCGGGCTTGTCTCCAAGCTTTCTGCGACCTGATGAACTGCTCATGTGGACGGGATGAGAACCGTTTCATGCCCGGTTCATGCCCGCCGCCGGGCCCGGCGGGCGCTGTCGCACCACTGCTGGGCCAGCGTGATGCGGGTCCGGGTGTGCCACGGCCAGTCCGACTCCTGCACCCGGTGCGGGCCGGTCGCCAGGGACAACACCACCGCGGCGACCCGGTACCTCAGGTCGGCAGCGTCCACCACCGGCTCGAACGCCGCCAGGTAGGCGGCTCCCACCTGGTTGATCGCCGCGGCGCGAGCCGGGTTCAGCGTGGCCAGCACCGAAAGGTGTCCCAGCAGGCACGCCACATCGTCGATCCGGTCACCGGGCCCCGCGGTGTCCACGTCGAGCACACCGCTGATCCGGCCGTCACGCACGTGCAACTGGCTCTCGTAGAGGTCACCGTGGACGGGGACGGTGGGACCGCTGCGGGCCTCCGCCACGATCGCCTCGCCGAGCGCGGTGACCGTCTCTGCCTGGTCCGGAAGCGCGTCGGCCAGCACGGTGGCGTAGTGGTATGCCCGCTGTGCCCAGGTCTGACGCGGTGGTCCCACGGCCAGCTCGGCGGGCAGCCGGTCGAGCAGAGCCAGGATCTGACGCCCTGACGGCACCTTTCCGCCTGTGACCAGTACGTCGCGAAGACTGCGTCCGGGTAGCGCAGCGAGCACCAGCAGGCCCTCGGGGGTGTAGCCGTAGCTGTGCGGTGCCGGCACACCGGCGTCGGTCAACAGCCGATGCCGCCGGTGCAACGACTCCACCCGCTTCGGACGAACGATCTTGAGGAAGAGTCGACGACGCTGGCCCACCGCTTCGACCACCGCCCGTCGCCCCGGCCGGTAGGCGCGCACCCGCAAGGTCACCGGACCGGAGTCCAGACCGAGGTCGCGCAGCAGACCGGCGACGGCGCGTGGATCGTAGGCGACCGGCAACGCGGGCAGGAACGGATCGTGCGGGAACCGCCATACCGCCACCCGGTGAGCGCCGTCGTCGAGCACGAGCGCTCCGTACGGTGTACGGCCGGCACGCGCCGCGAACCGTTCCTGTGTGACCGCGCCGCCGGGCCAACGAACCCGCACGTGGTAGGCGGCGGTGGTGGACCGGCGCGGCTGGTGGTCGACCTGGCTCGCCTGCCAGGAGAGCACCTCGCCGCCCGTGTCGGACAGTGCCACGCGCAGCAGCTCACCGGCTCGTGGGCCGGTGAGGAGCGCCAGGTCTGAGGTGGGCATGCCACCACCCTCCCGCGCCGCGGTGAGGGCAGGGTGAGTCCTCCATGAGAATCGTCTTACCCGTCAGGCGACGAGCCGGTACCCCATGCTGCGCACCGTCTGGATCACATCCGCCCCGAGCTTGCGTCGCAGATACCCGATGTAGACGTCCACGACGTTGCTGCCCGGATCGTGCGCCAGTCCCCAGACCCGGTCGAGCAACTGTTCCCGGCTGAGGACCTGACCGGGATGCCGAAAGAGGGTCTCGGCCAACCGGAACTCCCGAGCGGTCAGCTCCACCGGCCGACCGTCCACGGTGGCGGTTCGGCGCACCAGATCGATTTCCACCGTCCCGGCCCGCAGAGTGGTGGAGGTCTCGCGGCCGTGCGAGCGCAGCCGGGCCCGTACCCTGGCCAGTAGCTCTTCGAAGCTGAACGGTTTGGTCAGGTAGTCGTCGGCGCCGAGGTCCAGGCCCACGACCCGGTCGGGTACCGCGTCACGCGCCGTCAGCACGATCACCGGAAGCCGCTCGCCCCGGGCTCGGATCTGCGCCAGCGCGGCCAGGCCGTCCTGCCCCGGTAGCCCCAGGTCGAGGATCATCAGGTCGAAGTCGTCGCTGCGGGCGAACGCGGCGGCGTCGACCCCGTTGGAGACGACGGTGGTTACGTAACCGGCGGCACGCAACCCTTTCTCCAGAAAGGACGCGATGCGTGCCTCGTCCTCAGCGATCAGCACCCGGTTCATGGCCCTCCTCCCGCGGCAGCACCAGCGTGAACGTGGCCCCCGCGCCGGGCACGCTCTCCACCGTCATCTCGCCTCGGTGGGCGTGCGCGATCGCGGCGACGATCGCCAATCCCAACCCGGTGCCGTCCGGCCGTTCCCGTCCCGGAGCCGCGCGGACGAACCGTTCGAAGATCCGCTCCCGGTCTTCCGGCGCGATTCCCACCCCGGTGTCGCGGACCGAGAGATGGGCCCGGTCGCCGTGCACCTCGGCGGACAGTGTGATCCGGTCCCCTTCGCTGGTGAACTGCACGGCGTTCTGGAGCAGCTGGGTCAGCGCCTGGGTCAGGCGCTGCGGGTCGCCCCACACCCAAACCGCGTCGGTCCGGCCCTGCACCCACTCCCGCCGGCCCAGCGCGCTGGCCTTGGCGTACACCTCCGCCATCATGGCCGCCACGTCGACCCGTTCGGGGCGCAGGAAGTCGGGTTGCTCCGCCTTGGCCAGCACGAGTAGATCGTTGACCATGCGGTTCATACGGTCCAGCTCATCGGTAACGAGCGCCACCGTCTCCCGCCGCTCCTGCGGGTCGTCTCCCATCACCTCCAGGTGACCGCGCACGATCGTGATGGGTGTCCGCAGCTCGTGACCGACGTCGCTGAGGAACCGCTGCTGGGTGGCGAAGGCCCGCTCCAGGCGAGCCACCATCCCGTTGAAGGTGTGTGCCAGGTCCGCTACCTCGTCCGATCCCGTGACATCGATCCGCCGGGACAGGTCGGTCTCCTGGATCGAACGGGCGGTCTCGGTCATCACCCGCAGGGGCCGCAACGCCCGCCCCATCGCCAGGTAGCCTCCGGCACCCACCACCACGAGTACCAGCAGGCAGGCCAGCACCATCAGCCGCACCGCCCGGGCGATCTCCGCACGCCGGGCTTCGGTGAACTGGGCCACCACCACGTGGCCCCGGGCCTCGCCATCGACGGTGACGGGGACGGCGAGCCAGCGGGCCGGACCAGCCGGGGTCGAGGCGACCGCCCCGTACCGACTCTCGGTGACCGTGGTCCAGGTCGTGCGCAACGCGTCGTCCTGCGACAGGTCGTAGGGAGGATCGGCACTCACGCCGTAGAGCTCACCGTCGACGAAAATCATGACGATTTCGCCGTCTTGCGGCTCGTTGCGGCTCAGGTAGTGTCGGCGACGGCGGCGACGTCGGCCCCGAACGGTGCACCAGTGGCCGGGTCGACGCCCCCGGCGAGCAGCCGAAACTCGGCCACCGCTTGGGCCAGGTCCATAGTGACCCGGTTCTCCAACTGGTTGATGAGCACCTGCCGCAC
The DNA here is from genome assembly GCA_964438855.1 of uncultured Micromonosporaceae bacterium. GTDB lineage: Bacteria > Actinomycetota > Actinomycetes > Mycobacteriales > Micromonosporaceae > Natronosporangium. The sequence continues at coordinate 6,985 of CAYTMR010000088.1, read as the reverse complement.
TACCACGACGGAGGCGAGGCTGGCGACCGCGACGAGCAGCAGTGCCCAGCCCAGCATGCGCACCCGCAGGGTGAGCCGGGGCCGCCAGCGGCGAGGCTGCTCAGTCGTCGTCATCGTCATCGTCGTCGGGCGGATCGGGGGCGGTTTCGGGTGGCTCGGCAGCCGGGCCGTCCGTCGGAGTGACGATCTCGATCACCGGCACCGGCTCGGGCGGGAGGAGCGCCGGCGCTCCGACACTGAGCAGCAGCACGGCGAGCGCGGCCAAGCCGACCCACGTCGCCACGCGTTGCCCACTCATGTCCGCCAGCGTGCCGGTGCTCCATGGCCTGCCCATGAGACCAGCATGAGAAACGGCTCATCTCGGTGACAGCCGCGGGGTCACGCTGTGCCGACCGACACCAGATCAGGCGAGCCGTTATCGCCCGAAACAGAGAGACTGCGCCCTTTCGCCGAGACGAGGGGCGCAGTCTCTGTCGCGTGGTGACTCAGACGCAGGTGTTCCGAGAGCTGTTGATCAGTGTGACGTTACGGATGACGGTCCGGATGGCGCACGGACTTTCGACCAGCCTCGAGTTGGTGACGGTGAGGTTCTGCAAGGTGACGTCGGCGGTGTTGGGGAACTCCGAGCGGGCGGCGATCCGGATGTCACCTCCGCCATTCACCGTCCCGGACTGGGCGGCGATGGTTACGTTGTAGCAGTTCTCGATCAAAATGGCGTTGTTGCCGGTCTGGGCGATGTCGATCCGGTC
>CAYTMR010000088.1:0-6136 GCA_964438855.1 uncultured Micromonosporaceae bacterium | reverse complement strand
GGTGACCGTGCCGATCGTCAGGCCGTCCACGCCGTAGGTTTCCACCCCGTGGGCGCTGGTGCCCTGCACGTAGACGTTGTCGATCCGGATGTTGCGGCTGCGTCGGCTCCGGTCACCGTGGTTGTCGATCCGGATCCCCAGCCCACGCGACAGGCGCATGTCGATCTGACCCAGGACGACGTTCTCGACGTTGCGCATGAAGATCCCGTACAGCGGGGATCCGGTCAGGGACAGATGCTCCACTTCGATGTCGCGCACTCCCCGCGCGTAGACCGGGGCCTGGTCACCCGAGCCGGAGCCGGTCACGTTGATGGTCCCGCACACCGCCAGGGAGGTGTAACTGGGCAACGAGATCCGGGAATTGGCGCTGATGGTGCCGGACCCCCACACCACCACACGCTGCTTGCTGGTCCGTCCAGGGGTCAGGCTGTCGACAGCGGCCTGCACGGCGGCCCGGAAGTCCGATCCACTGTAGACGGTCCGGCCGCCGTTGCGGGAGACCCACGAACCTCCGGACTGGGTCACGTCCGCGTGGTAGGAGCCGGTGCCACAGTTGCCCTGTCCCGGGGGTGGCGTGGTCGGCGGTGGTTGACCGCCACTTCCGATTGGGACCAGGCGCCACTGCTGGTTCGCGCCACCGGTGCGGTCGTACTGGGAGATGCGGGCCCCGTCGGCGGTCGACCACTGCCACACGTCCAGCGCCTTGCCGCTGAACCGGTTGACGAAGGTCACCGCACCACCACCGGCGTCGACGATCTGCCACTGCTGGTTGTAGCCGTTGAGGTCGTGCCACTGCCGGATCTCGGCCCCGTTGGCCGGGTTCCACTCGAACACGTCGAGCACCATCCCGCTGTGGCGGGCGGCGATCCGGTAGTAGCCGGAATCGGAGGAGATGAACCGGAACTGTTGGTTGTGCCGGTCGTGCGGGGTGTACTGGACCACCCGGGCACCAGCGGACGTGGACGCACCCTCCACGTCGATCGCCTTTCCGCTGTGCACCGAGACGATCTGGTACCACCCGTGGGGATCGACCGTCTGGGCCGCCGCGGGAGTGGATGCCGCTACCGCGACACCGCCGCTGAGCAGGAGCGCGGCGGTCGCCGCCGCCAGCCGCCGGGCGGCACGAGAAAGACTGGTCATGGTCGGCCTCTCGTTCGAAGCCCGCACCCGGCGGCGGTGCGGCTAGACACCGCACCGCCGGGGTGACGGCGCGCACGTCGAATGGAGCACGGCAACAGACCACCTGAACTCGACCGGGGACGACCGGCCGCCCTACCGCGACTGCCCGGACACCACCGCGGCAGCCCGCGGTGGCTTTCGTCGCTCGCTCGTCAGGCTACGCCACGCATGCGGAGCGGTCAATGGAGAGTGGACGCCGGATCGGGATGGCGCTGGCGCTCTCGACGCCACAGCAACCGGGCGATGGGGAACAGCAACGCGAGTCCGATCAGCGACGTGATGATGACCATGACGACGGTCTGCTGGTTGCCGATGCTCTGGGACGCCACCACGGTGGCAGCGGCGATGTTGCGCTGGCCGGTGCCGAGCCCGATCACCTCACGGTTGTCCGGGTCGACCCCACCGATGAAGTAACCCATGAGGAAGGCGCCACCGACGATGAGCAACGACGCGAGGATCGGCAGCCATCCGATCGCCACGATGGAATCGAAGTTGGCCAACGACGCTGCGACCACCACCAGGATCAGCGCTACCGAGGACAGCTCGCTCATCATCGGCCGCAGCCACCCGGCGAGCCTGACCCATCGTTCTCGGAGGACCAAACCCACCGCCAGCGGCAAGAGCATCGTGGTGACCAAGGGAGCGGCGATCGCCAGCGGCGACACGCGGGCACCAGGCAACAGCAGCGGCACCACCAACGGCATGTACACAATGGTGATCGGCAACAACAGCACCAGCATGGTGGCGGTGATTCGCAGATCGCCCCCGGCCGTACTGCTCAATTTGATCAAGAACGGAGCACCGGCACCCGTCGACACCAGGATCAACCCGTACCCCAGGGGTGTGTCCATGGGGATGGCTTGGGTCACGAGCAGCGCCAACGCCGGCACCATGACGAAGTTGACCACCAGCACCCGCACCACGATCCGGACCCGGCGCAGTGGACTGAACACGTCACGCAGCCGGTTGGCCAGCCCGACCGACAGCATCGAGGAGATGGCGAACACCGCGATGGCGACGTCGGCGATCGTTGCGAAGAATCCGCCCATGGCTCATTCCACGACCAACGCCGCGTGCACCCGCTCCTCGGCGGTGATGTCGGCGTCGTGGTCCGTGGCCCCCTCGGGAATGGCGATCTCCGCCCACTTCACCTCACCGGTGAACACGTGCACCGGATAGTCCGGCGTGACCGGGGAGCCGTCGTCTCGGCCAATCTCCAGTGGCTCGTCACTCGCGAACGGCAACGGCTGTGTGCGCCCGACCCGGCCTTGACCGACCTGTTCGTCGTCGACGAACAGGGTGGCGGTTCCTCCCTTGGCGACCCCACCACCGTCGTAGGCGAACGCCATGCGTACCCGATGGGCGCCTGCCGGTAGCGTCCGATCGGCGTATATGTGGAAGCGGTCGATGCCGTAGAAGTTGTAGCAGTAGGCCAGACGGCCGTCCTTGACGTAGAGGGCCCACCCACCGGGAAGCCCGCCTTGGGCCACGATCACCCCCTGGCATCCGCCGGGTGGCACCACGATGTCGGCGCTGATCTCATGCGACTTGTTCTTGATGCTGAGCACCGAGAAGGCGTTGAGCCGCCCGATTCCCGGATAGAGGCGCTGGCGCGGACCGCGGGCCAGCACCGGCCGACCGGCGCGGTCGGGGTCGGCCCGCTGCGCCAACCGGTCGTCCAGCGGCAACACGTTGTGCCTGGCCGCTTCGATGAGGAACAGCCGCTGTAGCTCAGCCAGCTTCTCCGGATGGTGCGCGGCCAGATCGTGCGCCTGGGTCCAGTCGGTGGTGGTGTCGTAGAGTTCCCACACGTCCTCGTCGAAGTGGCGCCTAGGCCAGCCGGGCACCGGCGGCTGGTGCGCCGTCACAGCCGTCCATCCCTTGTGGTAGATGCCGCGGTTACCCATGATTTCGAAGTACTGGGTGTGGTGCCGCTCGGGCGCATCGGCGTCGTGGAAGCTGTACGCCATGCTGACACCCTCGATCGGCTGCTGGTCCACCCCGTTGACCTGCACCGGCTCTGGCAGGTTCGCCGCCTCCAGCAGCGTCGGAGCGACGTCGATGACGTGGTGGAACTGATGACGCAGCTCCCCACGGGCGCCGATACCGGCCGGCCAGTGCACGATCAATCCGTTGCGGGTGCCGCCCCAGTGCGACGCGATCCGCTTGGTCCACTGGTACGGCGTGTCCATCGCATGGGCCCACCCCAGCGAATACTGGGGATACGAGTCCGGGGTGCCGAACGTGTCGAGGCGTTCCCGCAGGAACTGCGGCGTCTCCACGTCCGTCATACCGGTCATGGTCAGCGCCTCGTTCCAGGTGCCGTTGATGGTTCCCTCACCGGAGGCCCCGTTGTCTCCAGTGATGACATAGATGAGCGTGTCGTCGAGCACGCCCAGCTCCTCGAGCGTGTCGACGACCCGGCCGACGCAGTGGTCGGTATGTTCGAGGAACGCCGCGTACAGCTCCATCTGACGGGCCAGCACCGGTTTGAGATCCTCGGGGATCTCCGACCACGCCGGGATCCCCTCGGGGCGGGGCGTCAACTCACAGTCGCGTGGCACGATGCCGAGCTCCTTCTGACGGGCGAAGGTCTGCTCCCGTACGACGTCCCACCCCTGGTCGAACTCACCCCGGTAACGGTCACGCCACCCTTCGGGCACGTGGATCGGGGCGTGAGTGGCGCCTGGTGCGAAGTAGAGCAGGAACGGCTTGTCGTGTGCCAGTGAACGCTGCTGCCCCAACCAGCGGCATGCCCGTTCGGCGATGTCCTCAGTGAAGTGGTAGCCCTCTTGCGGGGTGCGGTCCGGGCGCACCGGCGTGGTGCCCTCGACGAGACTGGGGTAGAACTGGTTGGTCTCCCCGCCGAGGAAGCCGTAGAAGTACTCAAACCCATTACCCGTCGGCCACCGGTCGAACGGGCCCATCGGGCTCATCTCCCAGGTCGGCACCTCGTGGCACTTACCGAACTGGGCGGTGGAGTAGCCGTTGAGCCGCAACACCTCCGCGATCGTGGCGGCGGTGTTGGGCCGCTGCGACGTGTAGCCCGGCGCTGAGGTGGCCATGTCCGCCACCGTGCCCATCCCTACCGAATGGTGGTTACGACCGGTCAGCAGCGCCAACCGGGTCGGGGAACAGATGGCGGTGGTGTGGAAGCGGGTGTACCGCAGGCCCGCTTCGGCCAGCCGCTCGAAGGTGGGTGTGCGGCACGGGCCGCCGAACGCGCTGCACGCCCCGAATCCGACGTCGTCCAGCAGCACGATGAGCACGTTGGGCGCGCCCGCTGGCGGGCACAACGGCCGCAACGGCGCGTAGGTCACGTCCTCGTGGCCGGCGTCGAACATCGTCGGGCCCACGTAGGGCCGGTCCGGAACTGGCAGAATCTCTCGCTCGGAACGACCAGCCATGCGCCACCCCCATGAGCTGCCCTACCCGGCGCTGCACCACCGGCCTTCGGTGTCTACCCTCCGCTACCGGCACGGAAACTTGGGGAGTCAGCCCGGGCGACGCACACAGCGGAAGCCGAGATGGCTGGTGGAGGTGTCCACCGGCTCTGGCTGCCGGGCCGCCGGGCGGTACCGACGGCAGTAGTTCGGCGCGCACAGGTGCGACCCACCCTTGATCACCCGGACCGGTTGGGCCGGCGTCCCCGCGGCCGGGCCGCAGCAGGCCCGCGCCGAGTGTGGGGTCCAGTCGGTGGTGGTCCACTCCCACACGTTGCCGATCATGTCGAACAGTCCGAACCCGTTCGGCGGGAACGCACCCACCGGCGACGTCCCCCGATACCCCTGGCATCCCAGGTTCTGCCACGGAAAGGCGCCCTGCCACGTGTTCGCCATCAACCGCCCGCCCGGCGCGAACTCGTCACCCCAGGCGTACACCGCCCCGTCCAGACCACCCCGGGCCGCGTACTCCCACTCCGCCTCGGTCGGCAGGTCCTTGCCCGCCCAGCGGGCGTACGCCAACGCGTCCTCGAACGCCACGTGGGTCACCGGGTGGCGCCGCCGCCCGGCCACGCTACTGCCCGGCCCTTCGGGGCGTCGCCACGACGCGCCCGGTACCAACCGCCACCATCGGCGGAAGTCGTCCAACGGCACCGGGCCGGGGGCGCCGACGAACACCAGCGAGGACGGCACCAACGCCTCCGGCGGCACCCCGGGGTACGCCGCCGGGTCCAGTGGGCGCTCCGCCACGGTCACGTAGCCGGTGGCGGCGGCGAACCGACTGAACTCGGCGACCGTCACCGGATACGCGTCGATCCAGAACCCGGCCACGCTCACCTCGCGCACCGGCCGCTCCTCTGGGTAGAACCCCTCCGCACCCATGCGGAAGGTGCCACCCGGCAGCCACACCATCCCCTTTGGGGTGGATGGCCGCGCCGCCGTCTGCTGTATCCGTGATTCCGACACGGCGATCCCATCCTGCGGCACCTGCTCGGCATCCACGCTACGTCGCCGCCACGGCGTGCGCCGCCGGATCCGCCATGCGAGTGCCCCGGTCAGGCTGACCGGGGCACTCGACGACGACTCAGCTACAGCCGGAGGTGGAGCCGCAGCCCTCACAGACGTAGCAGCTGCCCGCGGGGCGCATCTTCGTGCCGCAGGTGAGGCACAGCGGCGCGTCGGCTGCCTTGCCGGTCACCGACTCGACCAGCTCCGTGGACGAGCGGGCTCCGGACGCGCTCGGCGGCGCCGGCGGGGCGGGCATCTCCGCCGACATCGCCGGCTTGGCGGAGATCGGCGCGGAGGCCGCCATCGCGGCTAGGTCGACGCCGTCGTCCCCGGCCTCGGCCCGCGCCTGGGCGGCCCGTTCCTCGGCGGTGAAGATGCCGAGCTCGGCCCGCTTCTCGTAGGGCAGGAAGTCCAGCGCCAACCGCCGGAAGATGTAGTCCATCACCGAGGACGCCATGCGGATGTCCGGGTCGTCGGTCATGCCGGCCGGCTCGAACCGCATGTTC
>CAYTMR010000087.1:0-14932 GCA_964438855.1 uncultured Micromonosporaceae bacterium | reverse complement strand
CGTGCAGGAACGGCAGCTCCACCGCGTCGCGGATCTGCTCGATCTGCCGGTCCAGACCACCGATGTCGTAGTAGTCGACGTCGGGCACCTCTTCGAGGATCAGCTCCTCGACTTCGCTCTTGGGGATCCGCTCGTAGGCGTACGCCGACCGGGGTTCGATCATGAGCGAGTCACCGGCGCGTAGCGGCGTGCCCTGCAGGGTGTCGGCAAGGTGGACGATCCGTTCCTCGTCGGCGTGGGAGACGACCAGTGCCCGGTCGCCGCCGTCGAGGACCTCCTTGAGCATCGCCACTTCGCCGGTGCGCTCGAAGCCGCGCGCTGCGACCACGTTGAGGGCGTCGTTGAGTAGGACTTCCTGGCCTCGGCGGAGTTCGTTGACGTCCACCGACGGTGCCACCGCCACCCGCAGCTTGCGGCCACCGGTGAACACGTCGACGGTGTCGTCCTCGTTACGGCCGAGGAAGACCCCGTATCCGTTGGGGGGTTGGGCGAGGCGGTCGATCTCTTCCTTGAGGGTGACGATCTGGGCGCGGGCCTCCTTCAAGGTGGCCACGAGCCGCTCGTTGTTTTCGGTCAGGCGGGCGATCTGGGCGGAGGCGGCGGCGAGCCGCTCCTCCAGCTGGCGCACATGTCGAGGACCCTCGCTCGCCTTGCGCCGAGCCAGGGCCAATTCTTCTTGCAGGAAGGCGACTTGCGAGGCTAGGTCTTGGGCCTCTCGTTCCCACCGTGCTGCGCGGGAGTCCGCATCGTCGCTGCGTGCCACGTCCCACCTCCCCGGGGGTCAAATGTCGTCTCTCAACCCTAGCCGGTCACGAGCTGCTTCGGCGTTACCCGACGCGGCTGTCATCAAAACTTGATCTCTATGGCGCCTGGCAGGTCCTCAGTGGCGACGCGCTACCGTCAAGGAGGAGATGACCGAAGGGGGTACGGGTGTCAGGGCCGCTACGGGTCTGGGTGGACCAGGATCTGTGCACCGGCGACGGGTTGTGCGTGCAGTACGCGCCTGAGGTGTTCGAGTTCGACGTCGACGGCCTGGCTTACGTCAAAGATGCCGAAGGCACCCTGTTGACCGAACCAGGCGCCCGCATCGACGTGCCCGAGCACTTGCGCTTGGACGTGGTCGACGCTGCTCGTGAATGCCCCGGCGAGTGCATCCACGTCGAGCCACGCGACTGACTCAGTCCTCGTCGCCCGGTGTGTCCTCGCCGGCTAGCTGGGCTTTGCGCGCGGCGTAGGCGGCCGCGCCTTTGCTCGGCTTACGCCGTCGGGGTGGCGCGGTCACTCCCGGGGCCAGGCGCCGGGCGGAGACCAAGAACGCCGTGTGGGCCACCATGCGGTGGTCCGGGCGGACCGCCAGACCGTCGACGTGCCAGTCACGCACCAGCGTCTCCCACGCCCGCGGCTCAGTGAACCCGCCATGGGCCCGCAGCGCCTCCACCAGTTCGGACAACTGGGGAGTGGTCGCCACGTACCCGACGAACACCCCGCCGGGCTCCAGCACGTCGGCGACGCGCGGCAGCACCTCCCACGGGGTGAGCAGGTCGAGGATGACCCGGTCGAAGCCGCCCTCGTCGACGTCGGCCACGTCACCGACCCACAACCGCCACGCCGGATGAGGGCCACCGAAGTACGCCTCGACGTTGCGGCGGGCGATCTCGGCGAAATCCTCCCGCAGTTCGAAGGAGTGCACCTGCCCGGTCTCGCCGACGGCCCGCAGCAGGGCACAGCTCAACGCGCCGCTGCCGGCACCGGCCTCCAACACCTTCGCACCAGGGAACACGTCCCCCATGGTGAGGATCTGAGCACTGTCCTTGGGGTAGATCACCTGGGCGCCGCGGGGCATGGCCAGGACCCAGTCCGGCAGCAGCGGACGCAGCGCCAGGTACGGCGTGCCCGCGCTGGAGGTCACCACCGTGCCGTCCGGCGCACCGATCAACTTGTCATGTTCGATGGCGCCGCGGTGAGTGTGGTGGGCACCGCCGGGCTGCAGCACGATCGTGTGATGACGTCCCTTTGGGTCGGTGAGCTGAACCCGCTCTCCCGCCCGCAACGGCCCCCGCCTCACCGCGCCTCCCCACGCCGCAACAACGCCGCCACGTCGGCAGCGTGCAACACTCCCACCACCGTCGCGCCGGCCGTCACCAGATACTCGCCGGCCGGATCAGCCTGCAGGGCCGCCAACGCCTCAGCGCCACGCAGCCCAGCCGGCACCGTACGCCACTGCGTAGCCTGCCGGGCCACGGCATCCACCGTCACCCACGGGCGACGCTCGGGCGGCACCGCCGCGGCGGCCTGCTCGTGCACCAACGCGATCAGTTGCCCGGACGAGTCGGTGACCGCCACCGTCGCCTGCGGCGTGCCCGACTCGGCCACCCGCCGCTCGGCCTCTGCCAGCGGAGTGCCGGTCGGCACCGACAACAACGGCCGGGCTAGCTGATCGACGTCGATCAGAGGCACCCGTCGGGCCATCCGCGCCATCCGGACGCTACCGGCCGCCCCCTGCCACAAGGTGAGCGCCACCAACAGCATGAACATCAGCCCGAACATGCTCAGGCGCTCCGCCAAGTACAGCAGCGACGCTCCCACCGCGGTGGCCACGCCGACCACCTGACCGCAGCGGGCTGCGACTAGCGTGCCGCGTGCCTGGTCGCCGCTGACCGCCCACACCACCGCCCGCAACGCCCGGCCCCCGTCCAGCGGCAACCCAGGCAGCAGATTGAAGAACGCGACGATGAGGTTGGCCGCCGCGGCGAGGAAGAACACCTGCCGTACCGACGTGCCCGACGGCAGGACCCCGGAGATCGTCGCCGCGGCGACGCCCAGCGCCAGCGACACCGCGGGGCCGGCCAGCGAGACCAGCAACTCCACCTGGGGCGAGGGGGTGTCCCGCTCCATCTCGGTGTAGCCGCCCACGATCTCCAAGGTGATGCCCCGCACCCCGATGCCGAACCTGCGGGCGATCAACGCGTGGCCCAGCTCGTGCAGCAGCACCGACACCAGCAGCAGTACGACGAACCCAAAACCCACCAGGTATCCGGCGGTCTGCCCGTACAGCAGCGTGACCAACCCGGCCAGCACCAGCACCGACCAGTTGAGCTGGACAGGGAAACCGAACAGCCGCCCTAGCGGAATGCCGGTGCGGCGGACATGCGGTGAAGGTGCGGCGGCTTCCATTGCGGCAATGCTACGGGGCATCCGTCCCACCCTCCCTCTAACCTCTACGCCATGACTCTGACCGCGCCGGGCGTGGCCGACCCGTCGACCAACCCGCCCGACGAGCTGCCGTCGCTGTCACCGTCGCGGGCAGCCGACTTCAAGACCTGTCCGCTGCTGTACCGGCTACGCAGCATCGACCGGCTCCCTGAAGAGCCGTCGATCGACCAGGTCCGCGGCACCGTGGTCCACGCGGTGCTGGAGCGACTGTTCGACCTGCCGGCCCACGGGCGGACGTTGCAGGCGGCGCAGGCACTGCTCGGCCCTCAGTGGGAGCGCCTGTCCCAGGAATCGCCGGAGCTGGCCGAGGTGGTGCCACCCGAACGCAGCGACGAGTTCTTCGCCTCGGCCCGGCACTTGCTGGCCGGCTACTTCGCCCTGGAAGACCCCACCCGGCTGCCGGCAGGAGAGCGGGAGGTCCTCATCGAGGCGGTGGTGCACGACCAGCTGCGGCTACGCGGCTACGTCGACCGGCTGGACACCGCACCCACCGGTGACCTGCGGGTGGTCGACTACAAGACCGGAAGCGCACCCCGGCAAGCGTTCGAGGCCCAGGCGCTGTTCCAACTTAAGTTCTACGCGCTGGTCCTGTGGCGCACCCGCGGCGTGGTGCCCCGGGTGTTGCGCCTGCTCTACCTGCGCGACGGAGAGATCTGCGACTACAGCCCTGACGCCGACGAGCTGTGCCGCTTCGAACGCACCGTGCTGGCGTTGTGGCGGGCCATCGAGGCCGCCACCGCCACCGGTGACTTCCGGCCCACACCGAGCCGGTTGTGCGGTTGGTGCAGCTTTCAGGCCCACTGCCCCGCCTTCGGTGGTGCTCCGCCGCCGTTTCCGTCGGCGACCCCACCCCCGCCGCGGCTGCCGTCCACCGCCGGCTGAGAGCACCTGGCTACCGTCACGCGTGTGAGTTGGCGACAGGCTCAGGCATGGCTGCGGCGGCGCCCTCTGGCCGCCGATGGGCTGCTGGCTGCCGCTCTGACAGCTCTGCAGCTGACGATCCTGCCGTTGTCCCCCGAACCGCGTGGGATGGTGGCTGCCGCCGCGCTCACCACCGGCGAGATGACCTTCGTGGCGATCCGCCGCCGGTGGCCGTGGCTGGCGGTGCTGGGCCTGGCCGGTTACCACATCCTGGCCCTGTTGCTGTTCGGCTGGGTCGGCGCAGGCGGGTTGAGCCTGCTGGTGGTGTCTTACACGGCCGCGGCGTCGATGCCGCTGGGGTCGGCGCTAGTCGCCACCGGGCTGCTGTGGGCCCCGAGCCTGGCGGCGACCATCACACTCGCTGACAACCACCCCGACTACCTACCCGACGTGCCAGCGTGGTACCTGGTGGCCTGGACGACACTGTTCGCGTTGGCCTGGTTCTTCTTCGGTCGGGTGGTCCGCTCCCGCCGACTGGTCACCGCCGCGTTGGAAAGCCGCGCCCGCGCCGCCGAAGCCAACCAGCAGGCCTTGGCCCAACAAGCAGTCGCCGAGGAGCGGCGGCGCATAGCCCGAGAACTGCACGACGTCGTCGCCCACCACGTGGCGGTGATGGGCGTGCTGGCCACCGGCGCCAGGAGGGCAGCCGCCCGCGACCCGCATGCCGTCACACAAGCCCTGGCCACCATCGAAGAGACCGGCCGCACCGCGTTACGGGAACTGCGCCGCTTGTTGGACGTGTTGCGGACCGACACCGAACCAGCCGGCGAACTGACCCCCCAACCCGACCTGGCCGACATCGAAGCGCTCGTCGAACAGGTCCGCGAGGCCGGCCTGCCCGTGGCACTGACCGTGGACGGCCAGCCCGGCACCCTCGACCCTGGCGTGGCACTGACCGTCTACCGCATCGTGCAGGAGGCACTGACCAACGTCCTCAAACACGCCGGCCCGGCGACCGCCACCGTCGACCTGCGCTACGGCACCCGGTGGCTGGAGGTGGAAGTCACCGACACCGGCTACGGGCCTCACCCCAGCCCTGGCGCGGTCGGCCACGGCCTGATCAGCATGCGGGAGCGAGTCGCCCTCTACGGCGGTGAACTACGCACCGGTGCCCGCCCCGGCGGGGGATTCCGGGTGTACGCCAAGATGCCCGTGGACCAACTCAGTGACACCGACGCCCTACCGGAGCAGGTATGACCTCCCCACCCTCATCCCCGATCCGGGTGCTGCTCGCCGACGACCAGCCGCTGCTACGCACCGGCTTTCGCATGGTGCTCGGCAGCGAAGAGGACCTCGACATCGTCGGCGAGGCCGGAGACGGCGCGGAGGCGGTCGACAAGGCCCGCCGGCTGCTACCCGACGTGGTGCTGATGGACATCCGCATGCCCAGGCTCGACGGGGTGGCCGCCACCCAGGCCATCGTCGCCGCCAAACTGCCCGTACGCGTGCTCATCTTGACCACCTTCGACCTGGACGAGTACATCGTGGGAGCGCTACGGGCCGGAGCCAGCGGCTTCCTCGCCAAGGACGTACCGGCCGAAGAACTCGTGGCTGCCATCCGCACCGTCGCCGCCGGCGACGCGGTGGTCGCCCCACGCATCCTGCGCCGACTGCTGGACCAGTTCGCCTCCGTCCTGCCCGACCCCACCGCCAAACCACACCAACGGCTGGAGGTGCTCACCGAGCGGGAACGGGAAGTGCTCACCCACATCGCCCGCGGCCGGTCCAACGCCGAGATCGCCGCCGCGCTGTCGGTGAGCGAGACCACCGTCAAGACCCATGTTGGACACGTGCTGACCAAGCTCGGCCTGCGGGACCGGGTGCAGGCGGTGGTGTTGGCCTACGAAACCGGGCTGGTCCGCCCCGGTTCCTGACCGTCGGCGGCGTCGTGGGCCAACAACGCCAACTGCACCCGGTTGTCCAGCCCCAACTTCGCCAACGCACTAGAAATGTGCGCTTTCACCGATCCCACCGACAGGTACAACCGCCGGGCGATCTCCCCGTTCGACCAGCCCTTGGCCACGGCCACGGCGACCTCCCGCTCCCGCGGGGACAGCACGTCCAGCCGGGCCCGCGCGGCCCGGGCACGCTCATCGCCGGCGCCGGCGGCGGCATGCGACAGCAGGAACCGGGCCGCAGCCGCAGACAACACCGGTTCGCCGGCCGCCGCCCGACGCACCGCCGCCACCAGCTCCTCCGGCGGGGTGTGCTTGAGCAGGTAGCCGGCCGCCCCGGCCCGGACCGCCTCCAAGACCGTCTCATCACCGTCGAAAGTGGTCAACACCACCACCGCCGGGCGTCGCCCGCCACGGGCCGTCAACGCCCGCGTCGCGGCGATACCGTCGCGCACCGGCATGCGGATGTCCATCAACACCACATCGGGATCCAGCCGGCGCACGGCGTCGACCACCTCGGCGCCGTCACCGACCTCACCGACCACGTCCAGATCCGGCGCGCCGCCGAACATCAACCGCAGCCCCGTGCGCACCAGGGGTCGTCGTCGACCAGCAACACCCGCACCGGCGGCCCGTTCACCTGCGCCACGGCAGCCTCGCCCGCAGTTGGAAGGTGCCGTCACGCAGACCGTGGCTCAGCTGCCCACCGTCGAGGGCCACCCGTTCAGCCAGCCCAGTCAACCCGGCCCCGGCCCCAGGGATACCCGCGGCGTACACGTGCGCAGGCAGCGGATTGCTCACCATCACCTCCAGACCGTCACCATCCGGACGCACCTGCACGGTGACCGGCGCGCCCGGGGCGTGTTTACGAGCGTTGGTCAAACCCTCCTGCACCACCCGGTAGACCGTGCGTTGCTCCTGCGGGCGAGGTGGGCGTTCGGTCAACGCCGCATCGACGCGCCACTCCACCCGCTGCCCGGCCGCACGCGCCTCCTCGATGAGACGACCCACGTCGTCCAGGCGCGGTGGCGGTGCGGCGCGCTCGTCAGCGTCCTCGTCCGCACGCAACACTGTCAACACTTCCTTCAGTTCCACCAGCGCCTGGTGGGCGTTGTCACGGATCACCGAGACCGCCTCGGCGGTCTCCGCGGCGGTCAACGCCGGACCCGAGCCCGCCTCGGCCTGACGAGTCCGGTAGGCCAGCGCACCGGCGTGCACCGACAGGAGAGAAATCCGATGGGCGAGCACGTCATGCATTTCCCGGGCGATACGCGCCCGTTCAGCCCGGCGCGTCTGCGCCAGCCGAAGTTCGTGCTCGCGATGTTGCCGCTCGGCCTCCCGACGCAGATTCGTCATCAATTGGCGGCGGGCCCGCACCGCGATCCCCCACCCCAGCGGTGCCGTGAACATCACCACCGCCACCAGTGCCGCTCCCACCGGCCCCACCTGGTCGTCGTGCTGGTAGAGCGCGCTGAACCAGGCCGCCTGCACCACCTGCGGGACGGTCACCAGCGTGGCGGCCAACGGGCCGCGGTGCACTGCGACGGTCAGCAACGTCACCAGAGCCGCACCCGTGGCCGTACTGGACAGTGACAACCCGGGGATCATCCCGATCGCCAACGCCAGTGGGAACCGTCGCCGCCACCACAACGCCACACACGCTGCCGCGCCCACCCACGGATCCACCACGATCATCCAACCGGACACGACAGCGGCGAAATCCGGATCGACCGGATTGAGGTCAGCCCACGCCCACAGCCACATCACCACCGCAAAACCGAACAATGCCACGTCGACTGCCCAGTCACGGGCAGTGCGCCGCCGCGGCTGCCCATCCAGCGCCGCCAATTCCCCAGGTAACGCCCACCGTGGCACCCGGTACCCGGCCGGCCCGCCGACGTCACCCATACCTGCCCAGCGTACGAGCCGTCCCGCCGGCCAGCCCTTGACCATCGGCCACACACCGGTGGCCGACCGGCCACCGGTGCTGGTCAGCCAGCAGAAGCACCCCCGCCCGCACCGTCGCATCCTCAAGCCATGACCGCTGAGCCGACCGTCGTGACCGATCCTGATCCACGCCCTCCGCCGCCGCGGCGCTGACACCCGCCTCGGCCTCACCCAGGGTCATCCCTGAGCCGACATCCGGGACCACCCGCAGCGAAAAATCCGCGTTCTCATCCTGCTCCAGGTAGACGCGCCCGGCCCTGGCAGACCGCAGGATGAGAACGCCGGCCGGGGCCGACCTCCGGCCGGTCCACCGATGAGACGGGAGTGACGCATGAGCATGCAGGCACACGACGGCGCCGCGGTGGCCGCCCGTGCCAGCGAAGTGTGGAAGGTGTACGGAACAGGGGAAGCGCGCGTGGTGGCGCTGCGAGGGGTGAGTGTGGAGTTCACCCGCGGCGCCTTCACCGCGATCATGGGCCCATCCGGCTCCGGCAAGTCCACCTTGATGCACTGCCTGGCCGGGCTGGACACCGTCACCCGCGGAGAGGTGTTCATCGGCACCACCCGCGTCACCGGCCTGAACGACAAAGGACTGACCCGCCTACGCCGCGACCAGGTCGGCTTCGTGTTCCAACAATTCAACCTCCTGCCTACCCTCACCGCACGGGAGAACATCCTGCTCCCGCTGTCGATCGCCGGACGCAAACCGGACCAGGCCTGGTTCGACACCGTCGTGGACGTCGTCGGCCTCCGCGACCGCCTCAACCACCGCCCCATCCAGCTGTCCGGCGGCCAGCAGCAGCGGGTGGCCTGCGCCCGCGCCCTGGTCAGCCGCCCCGAGGTGATCTTCGCCGACGAACCCACCGGAAACCTCGACTCCCGCGCCGGCGCGGAGGTACTCCACTTCCTACGCCGCTCAGTCCACGAATTCGGGCAAACCATCGTCATGGTCACCCACGACCCCGTAGCCGCCTCCTACGCCGACCGGGTCGTGTTCCTCGCCGACGGCCAGATCGTCGACGAACTCACCGACCCCACCCCGGAGACGGTCCTAGACACCATCAAGCAACTCGACCGGGCCGCCGCGAACGTCGAGGTGGTGGCCTGATGCTGCGCGCCACCCTCAAGAGCATGGCCCAGCGCAAGCTGCGCCTCGTCCTCTCCGGACTCGCCGTCGTCCTCGGCGTCGCCTTCGTCACCGGCAGCCTCGTCCTCACCGACACCCTCAGCCGGTCCTTCGACCGCCTGTTCGCCGACGCCTACGCCTTCGTCGACGTCCGGGTCACCGGCCAACCCGCCTTCACCGTCTCCGAATTCGACGCCCCAGCGGCACCCCCCACCGTCCCCGCCGACATCGTGGACCGCGTCGCCGCCGTACCCGGGGTAGCCCACGCCACCGGTCTCGTCGAAGTCGACGGCGCACGGATCATCGGCTCCGACGGCAAAGTCGTCGCCTCCTTCGGCCCACCCCGCTTCGGCATCAACTGGAACCCCCACGACCAGTTGATCGAACTACGCGAAGGTCGCGGCCCGGAGGCCCCCAACGAGATCGCCATCGACGCCGCCCTCGCCCAGACCGCGAAACTGCAAATCGGCGACACCGTCGGCGTCCTCACCCGCGAACCCCGGCGCGACTTCACCCTCGTGGGCATCTTCGGCTTCGCCGGCGGACGAGACTCCTTCGCCGGCGTCCAGTTCGTCGCCTTCACCGACGACGTCGCCCAACAGCTCATGCTCGGCGAACAAGGAGTATGGACCGCCATCGACGTCACCGCCGCCGACGGCGTATCACCCGAGCACCTCCGCGACGCCATCGCCGCCGCCATCGGCGACGACTACCACGTGTACACCGGTGACGAACTGGCCGCCCAAGAAGCCTCCGAACTCAAAGAAGGACTCTCCTTCTTCAACCGCATCCTGCTCGGCTTCGCCGCGGTGTCCCTCCTCGTGGCAACCTTCCTGATCCTCAACACCTTCTCCATCGTCGTCGCCCAGCGAATCCGCGAACTCGCGCTGACCAGGGCACTAGGCGCCAGCCGCCCCCAGATCATCGGCTCGGTACTGCTGGAAGCCACCACGACCGGACTCGTCGCCTCCGCATGCGGACTAGCCGCCGGCATCGGCATCGGTGCCCTCCTCGCTAGCGCCGCCGCAACCTTCTCCTCCCTGACCCTTGCCGGACTCGCCGTGCCCCCCAGCACCATCGCCACCGCCTTCAGCGTCGGCGTCCTCGTCACCGTCACGGCGAGCCTCCTACCAGCCGTCCGCGCCTCCCGCATCCCACCGCTCGCGGCGATGCGCGACGCCGCCACCCCCGACCGGCCATTGACCCGCCTGTCAGTCACCGGTGCGGTCGTCCTCGCCACCGGCGCCGCCCTCCTCGCCGCCGGACTCACCGGCACCGCCGGCGACCAGACCCTGCCGGCCATCCTCGGCGGAGTCCTCGCCGCCCTCGTCGGCGTCGCCCTGCTCACCCCCTTGATCGCCCATCCCGTCGTGGGTCTCCTCGGCCGCGTCTTCTCCTGGTCGATACCGGGCAAACTCGGCCGGCTCAACTCCATACGCAACCCCCGACGCACCGCCATCACCGCCTCCGCCCTCATGATCGGTGTGGCACTGGTCACCGGCACCGGAGTCCTCATCGCCTCCACCAAGACCAGCCTCAGCGAACTGGCCGAGAACACCATCACCGCCGACATCATCATCGCCGGCGAACCCACCGGCCCATGGCCGCCGACCTTCGACACCACCGTGCTCGACGACGCCGCGGCCCTACCCGCCGTCACCGCCGCCGCCGGCTTCTACCGTGACTTCGGCCTGGCCGCCGGCGAACCCACCCACCTGGGCGCCAGCAACGACCTCGCAGCCCTACGACAAGTCCTCAACCTCACCGCCACCGCCGGCACCCTCGACCGGCTCGCCCCCGACCAGGTCGCCGTCGACGACCAGACCGCCCACGACCTAAGCCTCACCGTCGGCGACCAAGTCGAACTGCAACCCTCCGGCGGATCACTAACCACCTACCAGGTCGCGGGAATCTACGAACAATCGGCCCTGCTCGCCGGGTTCATCCTCCCCGTCGAAGCCACCGCCGACTTCGCCATTCCCCAACCCGTGCTCGGGTTCGTGCAACTCTCCGACCCAGCCGCCGCCGCGCAGGTCCGCGACCACATCGCCACCATGCTCGCCGACAGCCCCGAGGTCTCCGTCACCGACCTCACCGCCTTCATCGACTCCCAGCTCGACGGGCTCGACACGATCCTCGTCATGATCCAAATCCTGCTGGCATTGGCGATCATCATCGCCGTCCTCGGCATCATCAACACCCTCGCCCTGTCCGTCCTCGAACGCACCCGCGAACTGGGCCTGCTCCGCGCCGTCGGCCTCAGCCGGGCCGCCACCATGCGCATGGTCACCGTCGAATCAGTAGTCATCTCCGTCTTCGGAGCACTACTCGGCCTCGCCGTCGGAACCGGACTAGGCACCGCCACCGCACGCGCCCTGCAATCCGAAGGCATCGACCACCTCACCCTGCCCTGGAGCCAGATGCTCACCTACCTGCTCCTGGCCGCGCTGATCGGCGTCGTCGCCGCCGTCCTACCCGCCATCCGCGCCGCCCGAACCGACACGCTACGGGCCATCGCCCACGAATAGCCCCCGTGGGGAGCGCCAGCACGGGGGGTGGCGCTCCCCACGGCACCCCGCATCGGGCACACTCCCGGGCGTGAGACGCAACGGACTAGCCGCCGTGCTCTTCGACATGGACGGCACCCTGCTCGACAGCGAGAAGCTCTGGGACATCGCGCTCGCCGAACTCGCCCACCACCTCGGCGGGCACCTATCCGACACAGCCCGGCGCGACATCACCGGCCGTGACGCCGACACCTCCATGCAAATCTTCTACCGCGACCTGGGAATGGAGCACCGCCTCACCAACCCCCAGCAAGCCGCCGCCGACCGCGCCTTCCTCGCCCGACGCGTCGCCGACCTATTCACCACCGACCTGACCTGGCGCCCCGGAGCCGCCGCCCTCCTCGCCGAAATCCGCGCCGCCGGACTACCCACCGCACTGGTCACCTCCACCGCCCGCCCGCTGACCGACGTAGCCCTGCGCACCCTCGGCGCTGACAACTTCGACACCGTCATCTGCGGCGACGAAGTCACCCACCCCAAACCCCACCCCGAGTCCTACCTCACCGCCGCCGAACGACTCGGTGTCCCCATCCACCGGTGCGTCGCCATCGAAGACTCCGCCACCGGCTCCGCCAGCGCCCTCGCCGCCGGCGCCGTCGTGCTCGCCGTCCCCCACAGCACCGACCTGCCACCACGACCCGGACTGCGACTGGCCACCAGCCTCACCGAAGTCGACCTCGCCTACCTCACCGACCTGGTCGCCAACGCCAACCGCTGAGCGGCACTCAGCCGGCGGCCACCACCTGCCGTGAGGCCAGACCGCCCAGGACCGAGGGCAGCACACCCGTGTGCACCACCCCCAACCGCTGCGTGGCACGAGTCAGCGCCACGTACAGATCCCGCAGCCCTCGCGGCGAATCAGACACGATCTCCTCAGGCTCCACCACCAGCACCGTGTCGAACTCCAACCCCTTGGCCTGCCGGACCGTCAACACCACCACCGGCCGCTCCAGATCAGCCGCGGTACCAACCGACGCGTCCGGCAACGCCGCCCCCAACGCGTCCAGCCACGCCGGCGGTGCGATCACCGCCAGTCGGCCCTCCTCCCACGCCGCGGTCTCCTCGGCCACCAACCGAGCCACCTCTTCAGCCAACCCAGCCGCATCCACCTGAACCTGCCACGGCCGCGCACCACTGGACCGCACCGACTGCGGCGCCTCCGACAGCGGATCGATCGCCGCCAACACCGGCGCCGCCACCTCCATGATCTCCGCCGGCGTGCGGTAGTTGACGCTCAGCCGCTCCTGACGCCACCGCCCAGGCGCGTGGACATCCAAGACCTCCGCCCACGACGTGATGCCCGCCAGATCCCCGGTCTGCGCCATATCCCCGACGATCGTCATCGACCGGGCCGGACACCGGCGCATCAACGCCCGCCACGCCATCGGCGACAACTCCTGCGCCTCATCGACGATCACGTGGCCGTACAACCAGGTCCGATCAGCCGCCGCCCGCTCCGCCACCGGCCGATGGTCACGCACCTCCTGCCGCCGCGCCAACCCACTCGCGTCGAGCAGGTCGTGCGCCGCCAGGATGTCCGGCTCTGCCTCATCCTCCACGTCGATCGACCGAGAGCCGTACGCGATCTCCAAGACGCCCAGGGCGTACTCCAGCCGCTCTCGTTCCTCCTGCTCATCCTGCTGCCCCGCGTCCGGATCATCGAGCTCCCCCAACAGCTCCGCCGCTTCGTCCAGCAACGGCACGTCAGCCACGCTCCAACCACCACCCGGTTCCCGACGCAGCAGCCTGCGCTGGTGAGCACTCAACATCCCCGCCGCCGCGGCCAGCCGCTCCTCACTGGCGAACAGATCCGCCAACAGCTGCTGCGGTGTCAACACCGGCCACAGTTCATCGATCGCCGCCTGCACGTGAGGATCAGCCGACAACTCCGCGGCGATGCGGGCCACGTCCCCTTCCCCCAGCAGGTTCACCGGCGCCTCCGGATCCGGCTCGAAACCGGCGAAGCCCCCACCGCCCGGCAACTCCATGTCCGCATACGGATCCTCGCCTAGCCGATCGGCCAACTGCCGCGCGAGAGCGTCCACCAACACCTCGGCGAAGATGCGCCGGGCATGGTTGTGCGGCAGCCTCGAGGCGCGCGCCCGATCCCGGGCCCGGCGGCACGCCGCCGGGTGCAACCGCAACACCTCCCGCTGATACCCGAGGCCGGGATGCACGTCCGACGTCACGATCTCCCGCACCTCCGACGGCACCTCCTGCCGATCACGCACTGCCGCGGCCAACACCTCCGCCATCACGGCGCTACCCTTCAACGCCGCTACCTCCACCGGCTCCGGGCGCTCCGCCCTCACACCGGGGTACAGATCTCCGATGGTCCGCAGCACCACCGCGGTCTCCCCCAGCGACGGCAGCACCTGATCGATGTAGCGCAGGAACGTCCGGTTGGGGCCGACGATCAGCACGCCCCGCGTGGTCAGCTCCCGACGGTGGGTGTAGAGCAGGTACGCCGCCCGATGCAGCGCCACCGCCGTCTTACCAGTACCGGGTCCTCCCTCCACCACCAACACACCGCGGTGGTCGGCCCGGATGACGCGGTCCTGTTCAGCCTGGATCGTCGCGACGATGTCCGCCATCCGGCCGGTACGACCCGCGCTGACCGCTGCCAACAACGCCGCCTCGTTGACCAGGCCCTTGTGCCCCGATGCCACCGCGCCTTCGGCGAGGTCGAGCACCTCATCGTCGAGACCGACCACGATCCGGTCCCGCGTGCGGATGTGCCGGCGCCGTCGCACGCCCTGTGGCGCCGCCGCAGTGGCCAAGTAGAACGGTCGGGCCGCCGGTGCCCGCCAGTCGATCAGCAACGGTTGGTAATCCCGCTCTTCGTCGAACAGGCCGATCCGGCCGATGTAACGGCGCTCGCCGTCGTGCAGGTCCAACCGGCCGAAACAGAGCCCAGGCCCGGCCGCGTCAAGGCGAGCCAGTTGCTCCTGGCATCGAGCGACCTCCGCCTCGCGCTCGGTGAGCGCCTGGGGGGTCTCGGCGTGCTCCCGCAGCACCCGGGACAGCCGCTGGGCCGCCCGGCCTCGAAGATCGTCCACCCGCTGGTAGAGAGCCGAGACGTAGCGCTGCTCGTGTGCCAGCTCGTCCGTCGACACCGCGGTCATCCTCCGGTATGATTCGGTCATCCATCGCATTCTGCGAAGTGGGGCCGCAAGAAATCTAGCGCGCGACGGCGCAGGTTCCTTCCCTAAGTGATGTCCACCACTTGCGCAGGGGCGAGACCGCCCAGATCGGCGCTGATC
>CAYTMR010000086.1:0-15148 GCA_964438855.1 uncultured Micromonosporaceae bacterium | reverse complement strand
CTAGCAGGCTCAGCGCTACCCGGGCCAATCCGATCTCGTCGGTCATGACGCCTCCTACGCTTCCTGGCAGGCGTCGCCCAGCCGCAGATTGCTCGCCTCGTACACGTCCTCAGCCGTAGGGCGCTCACGGCCGTCCAGGTCGCTGACGGTCCACGCGAGCCGCAGGACCCGGTCATAGCCGCGCGCCGAGAGGAGGCCGGCGTCGAGATCCCGACGAAGCCCGGCGAGTGCCGTCGCTGGCAACCTCCACTGCGGCGAGCGCAGGACCGCACCTGGAACCTCGGCGTTGGTGCGCCAGCCGTGGGCCGCCCAGCGCGCTGCCGCGGCTGCCCGTGCCTTCATCACCCGCTCGGCCACCACAGCCGACGCCTCCCCCGTGTCCTCCTCGTCGAACAGCTGGGCTGACGACAGCGGGTCGAGAGTGATCCGCATGTCGACACGATCCAGCAGTGGGCCGGAGAGCCGTCCCAGGTAGCGGCGACGCATCAGCGGAGTGCACTGACAGGCGAGGTCACCGGCTGGCCGCGCGCACGGACACGGGTTGGCAGCGATGACCAGCTGCACTCGCGCCGGGAAGTCAGTCTCGCCGCGAGCCCGACGAAGCCGCACCACACCCTCCTCCAAGGGTTGGCGTAGCGCCTCCAACGACCGCGCGCTGAACTCCGGCGCCTCGTCCAAGAAGAGGACTCCGTGGTGCGCGAGGCTCAACGCTCCCGGGCGGGCCAGCCCTGAGCCGCCCCCAACCAGCGCCGCCGGACTGGCGGTGTGATGGAGGGCCTGGAAGGGCGGTCGACGCAGCAACCCGGCACCCGCCGGGAGCAGGCCAGCGACCGAGTGCAGGGCGGTGACCTCCATCGCGGCGTCATCGTCGAGTGGAGGAAGTATCGATGGCAGCCGCCGCGCCAGCATCGTCTTGCCGGCGCCCGGTGGCCCGATCATCGCCAGGTGGTGACCACCTGCCGCGGCCACTTCCAGTGCCCAGCGACCCAAGGGCTGCCCGACCACGTCGGCCAGGTCAGGACCGGGTGTAGGAGCCGCAGTAGCTGGTGGGGTCGGCTCCAGCAGCGCCCCCTCGCCGCGGAGGAAGGCGACCAGGCGCCATAGCGTATCCGTGGCCCGGACCGTCACTCCAGGGATGAGGCCCGCCTCAGCGGCGTTGGCGGACGGTACCACCACCGCACGGACTCCAGCCCGTGCGGCCGCGAGCACCATGGGCAGGACTCCCCGTACCGGACGCACCATGCCGTCCAGTCCCAGCTCACCGATGAGGACGACTCGCTGCAGCGGATCGACGGGAAGCCGTCCCGCTCCTGCCAGCAGCGCGCATGCGATCGCCATGTCGAAACTAGAACCATGTTTCGGCAAGCCGGCAGGCAGGAGGTTGACGGTGATACGCCGGTTGGGCCACGCCTCGCCGGAGTTGACGATGGCGGCCCGCACCCGTTCGCGAGCCTCGTGGAGGGCGGTGTCGGGCAGGCCGGAGAGCACCACCAGGGGTAGACCGTTGGCGATATCCGCTTCTACCTCGACGACGTGCCCACGCACGCCGATTAGCCCTACCGAGAGCACCTTTGCGTAACTCATGCCGGTCACGCTGGCAGTGGAAACGGCCGACATGAACCGTGGACGACCGCCGCTGTGGATAGACGACCGGGTTGTGGACGGCCCTCGGCCCCCAGTCTTGATGTGGTATGTGGCGCCCTGATGGGAGCCACAGGCCGCAGTGGTACCACAGCAAGACGCCGGCCCCGCTTCAAAAGGACAACGACAAGCACACCGGAAGGTCCTCAGAAGGCGCCACGGATATGAGTAATGCGGGGTGCGCCGCGCCTCGGTGACACGACCTCCACCACGTCGAAGCGGACCTCTCGCGGGCGTACGCGCGCCTTGCCGAGCCACTCGGCCGCCAGCCGCCGCAACCGGGCTACCTTGCTGGGTACGACCGCCTCCGCGGGGGTCCCAAAACCGACCCCACGCCTCGTCTTGACCTCGCAGAAGACGAGTACATCGCCATCTCGGGCGATGATGTCGATTTCACCGGCGTCGGTCCGCCAGTTGCGATCGAGCACCACCAAGCCGGCCTGGACCAGATGTCGCACGGCCAATCGCTCACCATAGGCCCCTACGGCCTGACTCGCGTACGTCATGCCGGTACGGTTCCAGTCCGTTCCGCCGATGGCCAAGACTGCCAACGATCGACGTGTGGACAACCACCGACTGTGGATGACGCACCGACGGTCTTCTCAGTCGGGCAACAACCGCACCCGCCCCACGCCGAGCAGGCTCAGCGGATCCAGGTAGTGCGCGCCATGCCGCAGTCCCCAGTGCAGACAGGCGGTGACGGGGCAGCCGGCGTGGGTGGCCTCCAAGATGCCGATCGGATCGCCGGCGGCCAGCTGGTCACCGGCGTTCACCAGCGGGCGGACCGGTTCGTACGTGGTGCGCAGCCCGTCAGGATGGTCGACGCTCACCACCGGACGGCCCGCCACGAGCCCGGCGAACCGCACCACGCCTGGGCCCGCTGTGACGATCAGCGCTCCATCAGGAGCGGCTAGGTCCACCCCGCGGTGGCCAGGCAGCCAACGGCGAGCGGGCGGGCGGAACGCCCGGGTCACCTGCAACGTGCCGGCCACCGGGGACTGGTAGCCCACACCAGCGGAGGCTGGCCGCAGGGCGTCGGCAGGCGGGGCAACCGGCTCCGCCACCAGCAAGGCCAGGCCACACAGCACCAGCAGTGCGCTTGGGAGGCGCGTCAATCTCATGCGCCGCAGCCTTACGCGGCCGTGGCGGACGTACCACTCGTCCGGCGACGCCGCTGTGGACAACACCCCAGTGTGGACAGGCCTTCGGCCAGTTCTCGTCACTCTGCCCCTGAAGTCTCCCTGATTCTTCCTCGCACGCTCGTGCCTCAAGCGGCGGAGATGGCAGCACTCGCACGCTCGTGCCTCAAGCGGCGGAGATGGCAGCATGGGGGCGAGACCGAGACGATGGGAGAAAAGAGATGGCTAGCGGCGGTACCGGCAAAGTCGTTCTCTATGTGGTGCTGGGCATCATCGGCCTGGTGATCGCCGTGCAACTCCTCAAGTGGCTCCTCAGCGCCGTCTTCTCGCTCATCTGGTACGCGATCGTCGTTGGCGTGATCGTGGGCGTGAGGGCTCTGGTGATCCGAGCCGCACGCCGCTCGGTCGGCGGCAGCAACCGTCGCCAGCTCCCCCGCTGAGACGACTCCGCTCGCGTTCAGCGTCCCGGAACAGCGTCAGGGACCGAACGTGGTGTCGGGCAGGGAGATGTCCGTCTTCTCTAGCTCCTCCACGTTGACGTCCTTGAAGGTCATGACCCGGACGGTCTTGACGAACCGGGCGGGACGGTACATGTCCCAAACCCAGGCGTCGTGCATCTCGACCTCGAAGTAGACCTCGCCGTCAGAGTTGCGAACGTGGAGGTCCACCCGGTTGGCCAGGTAGAACCGGCGCTCCGTCTCTACCACGTACGAGAACTGGCGAACGATGTCCCGGTACTCGCGGTAGAGCTGCAACTCCATGTCGGTCTCGTACTTTTCGAGATCTTCGGCGCTCATCGTTCTCCACCCTCCGGCACATTGTCCCGCCGTCGACCGTCCCGCCCGCGGTCACGCCGTCGCGGCACCCCCGTCGCAGCCATCATCCCTTACCTTCTCCAAGTCCTGGGCAGGTCGCCGGGCGCCACGCCGAGGTTACTTCGGGGCTCGGGCGGTGGCCACTGAAGCGACATTCACGTAGGAAAAGCGGTGCTCCGGACACGGACCGTGCCTACTGAGTGCCGCACTGTGCTCAGCCGTCACATAACCCTTGTGCTCCGCGAACCCGTACTGCGGGTACCGTCCGTGCAGCTCGACCATGAGGCGGTCTCGAGTCACCTTGGCGACCACGCTGGCCGCAGCGACGCACGCCGCCACTTGGTCGCCCTTCCAGACTGCAAGGCCCGGTACCTCCAATCCGTCGACGGGAAACCCGTCGGTGAGGACGTAGTCGGGCCGCACCGACAACGCCGCGAGCGCCCGGCGCAACGCCACCACGTTGCTCACGTGCAACCCACGCCGGTCCACCTCCCCGGGCGGCACCACGATCACCGCGTACGCCGCCGCGCGCGACACCACCTGCTCGTACACGCGTTCCCTCGCCGCCGCCGTCAGCCGTTTGGAGTCGGCGAGGCCGTCGATCTCGCCCCGACGCCCAGGCGGGAGCACCACCGCCGCCGCGACCAGCGGTCCCGCGCACGCGCCCCGGCCTGCCTCGTCGGCGCCGGCCACCTGAGAGAACCCCCGCCGGCGCAGCGCCCGTTCCAACGCGTAGATGCCGGCCTCGGTGCGCACCACGGTCCGTGGCGGGGACAGCATCACTCCTCCCGTCGGTGTGTCGCGCGCAAGTGCGACCGAGCCCAGCCTAACCCGGGCCGGACGGGGAAGGATCGGCCGGTACGGCCGGCGGTTCGGGCACCCGTTCCAGGGTTTCGGGCACCGACAGCCACGTAGCCCGGCTCAGCGGCCAGAACAGCAGGAAGGCCCGCCCGATAACGGCGTCTTCGCTGATGGTCGAGGCCATGACATCGCCGTCGGTGCGCAGGTACTGTTCCGCGGAGTCTCCGGAGAAAGTGCGGTGATCCCCCATCACCCACAACCGCCCAGCCGGCACAGTGACCTCAAACTCACTGGTGGCTGCCGGGTCGGTGATCCCTCCCGAGGAGAAAAGGTACGGCTCGTCCAACGGTTCCCCGTTGAGGATCAACCGGTGGTGCTCGTCGCAGCAGACGATGTGGTCGCCGCCGACCCCGATCACTCGTTTGATGAAGTCTTCGTCCTCCGGCGAACTGCGCCACGACTCCGGTGCTCGGAAGACGATGATCTCTCCGCGCTGCGGCGAACGCAGATGGTAGATCAGCTTGTTCACCAGCACCCGGTCGTCTATGTCGAGGGTGTTCTGCATCGACGCGGACGGGATCCAGAAGGTCTGGACCAGGAACGCCCGAACGATGACGGCCACCAGGATGGCGACGCCGAGCAGGATGGGTAGCTCACGCCAGAACGAGCCACGGCGCGCCGACTGCTTCTCCTCGGTCACGCCGCGAGCCTAAGGGGTGCGGGCGGCACCGGCTGTCGGGAACGCGCGGTGACCGCGGGAAAAGTCAGGGGGAAATGGGGCGAGCACCAGCAGGAATGGGAGCTGTCCCACTGGTTGCGTGATAGGCGCCACATCCCCGGGGGCAGCGTCATGCGT
This sequence comes from uncultured Micromonosporaceae bacterium, assembly GCA_964438855.1. Lineage (GTDB taxonomy): Bacteria > Actinomycetota > Actinomycetes > Mycobacteriales > Micromonosporaceae > Natronosporangium. The sequence continues at coordinate 9,896 of CAYTMR010000086.1, read as the reverse complement.
CGACTCCAGCCTCGCGAAGGTGTCCGGCGCCGACAGACTGGCCCACCGGTCGCTCGGCCACACGATGACGAAGGCTCGGCCGATGATGTTCTCGATGGGTACCTGCCCCTGGCACCGGGAGTCCTGCGACACCAGCCGGTGATCGCCCATGACGAACATGTTTCCGGGAGCCACCACCACCTCGTCGAACTGTCGGGCATGGCAGTTGTAGGCGGGCGGCACATCCAGAGGGGAGTCACGCAGCACGTACGGCTCGTCCAGCGGTTGCCCGTTCACCAGCACCCGGCCCTGCTCGTCACAGCAGGACACCCGGTCACCGGGTAGTCCGATGATCCGCTTGATGTAGTCCTTCTTGCCTGGATGGCTGATCCCCACCAAGTCTCCGAGCGTCCGCCCGAAACGGGTCAAGACTCCGACCTCTTCCTCGGCCTCGGCCGGCGCCCAGGCGTCAGTGCCGCGGAAGACCACGATCTCGCCTCGTGCCGGCTCCCGGAAGTGGTAGACGAGCTTGTTGACCAGCACCCGGTCACCCGTCACCAGGGTGTCCTCCATCGAGCCGGACGGGATGATGAACGCCTGCATGAGGAAGGTGCGGATCAACACCGCCAAGCAGAAGGCGATCACCATCAGCAGGGGCAACTCCTGCCACAACGGCAGCCCTTTGCGCCGCCGCCGCTCCTCCACATCCGCGGCGCCGTCATCCGCCGACGGGGACGTCCCTCGGCGACCCGCGCGACGGTGGAGTCCTGTGGCTCGGCTGGTCGGTGGCTCGGCCCGAGGTCGATCAGCGTCCGGTCGGTAGCCACGCGTCGCGTACGGATCGTCGGCGTACGGGTCCGCACCGACGGAGTGGTACCCACGGGTGTCGCTGCGGTAGCTCTCCTCGTCGTCACCAGGCAGGTGCTCCCACCGAGAGTCGGCGCCGTGACGAGGACGGTAGTCAGGGCTGGTGCGCCAGTCCTCGCGCGCTCCCTCTGCACCGCGCCAATGCTGGCGCCAGTCGGTCGGGTAGTCGTCGGGTACACCCCGCCACCGGGTGGGGCTGCCTCCCGCCGGCTGCCCATCCGATGCACCCATCTCGGGGTACGCACCGGTGGCCCAGGAGCGAGGGTATTCACTGCCGTCGTCGTGACGCGTGTCCCAACGACCAGATCTACCAACCGTCACTGGACAGAGACTAGACGGCCGACGGTGTTTTCGGCAGGGCTGGGCCGCATAGGCGTGCTGCGAGGATCACGCCGGCTGCTGCTCGCGCAGCTCCTTGATCTTCGCCTTCTTGCCCCGACGCTCGCGCAGGTAGTAGAGCTTGGCCCGGCGTACGTCGCCACGGCTGACCACCTCGATGCGGTCGATCGCCGGGCTGTGGACCGGGTAGGTCCGCTCGACGCCCACCCCGAAACTGACCTTACGAACGGTGAACGTCTCACTCACCCCGGCCCCCTGGCGGCGGATCACGACACCGTTGAAGATCTGGATCCGGGAACGGTTGCCCTCGACAACCCGCGCGTGCACCTTGAGCGTGTCACCGGCCCGGAACTCGGGGATGTCGGCCCTCAACGACTGAGCGTCCAACGCGTCCAGCGTGTTCATCGCTGCTGTCCCTCACACGGCTCAAGGCGCACCGACCCTCGGTGCGCGGACGAATGGATGCGTGCGCGGCACCATCTGCCACACATGGCAACCTCTCTACTCTGCCACATCCCCGGAAGGTGGTGTGAACCCGGCCCCCGACAACACGTCCCGGTCTCGCCGGTCCAGCGCCTCCGCCGGCAGTGCGCGCAGTAGGTCGGGCCGGCGGGCGGCGGTCCGCAGCAGTGACTGCTCGCGCCGCCATCGCGCGATTCGACCGTGGTCACCGGAGCGGAGCACTTCAGGCACCTCGCGACCACGCCACGATGCCGGTTTGGTGTAGACCGGCGCTTCGAGGAGGCCATCGGCGTACGACTCCTCACGGAGCGATTCCACGTTGCCGAGCACTCCCGGCAGCAGCCGCACGACAGCCTCCAGTATCACCAGCACGGCCACCTCGCCACCGAAGAGCACGTAGTCGCCGATGGAGACCTCGGTCACCGGCATCCGCTCCGCCGCGTGCTCCATCACTCGCTGGTCGATGCCCTCGTACCGGCCACAGGCGAAGATGAGGTGTCGCTCAGCGGCGAGTTCGTGCGCCATCGCCTGCGTGAAGGTCGTCCCAGCCGGGGTGGGGACGATCAGCCGAGGTCGTGGATCGACGCCGTGGGCGAGCGCGTCGAGCGCCTCGCCCCAGGGCTCCGGCCGCATCACCATGCCGGGTCCACCACCGTAGGGTGAGTCGTCCACGGTGCGGTGGACGTCGTGGGTCCAGGTCCGTAGGTCGTGCACCACCACGTCGATGCGTCCGGTGGTGCGTGCCCGCCCGATGAGCGACAGCTCGAGTGGCCGGAAGTACTCCGGGAAGATGGTGACGATGTCGACCTTCACCGCACCCGACGCCCTCACAGATCCAGGAGGCCGGCCGGCGGGTCCACGACCACCCGGCCGGCGACGACGTCGACGTCCGGCACGATCGCTTTGACGAACGGCACCATCGCGGTACGACCGTTCGGTAGGGCCAGCAGCAGCAGGTCCGACGCGGGCGCATGCTCCACGCCGACGATCTCACCCACGTGTTCCCCGTCCGGAGTGACCGCCGTCAAACCGACCAGCTGGTGGTCCAGAAACTCGTCCGGGTCCTCGGGAACCGGGACCTGGTCACGGTGGACTTGCAGCAGGGCACCCCGCGCACCCTCGGCGGCGGTACGGTCCGGCAACTCCTCGAAGGTGACCAGATAGCGGCCCTGGTGTGGACGCCGGGAGGCGACCGTCAGCACGGACGGAACTGCCTCCCGGGCAGACTCCACAATCAACTGTGCGCCGATGGCGAAGCGCTGCTCCGGCTCGTCGGTCGACAGCTCGACGACGACCTCGCCCCGCACTCCGTGCGGCCGTACGATGCGACCGACTGTGAGCAGCATCGGCTCAGTACGCGTCGATGATCTCGACCCGGACGCCTCGACCGCCGATCGAGCCCATCACCTGCCGCAGCGCCTTGGCCGTGCGGCCGTTACGCCCGATCACCGTGCCGAGGTCCTCCGGGTGGACGCGCACCTCCAAGCGCCGACCGCGACGGCCTTCGATCAGCCGCACCCGGACGTCGTCCGGGTGGTCGACGATGCCCTTGACGAGGTGCTCAAGGGCAGGTTTGAGGGGCACGTCAGGCCTGCTCTTGGCGCGCGTTGGCGTCATCGGTCACCTCGGCTTGCGCGTCCGCCTTGGACTCGGCGGCCGGTTGCTCGCCCCCCTCGGTGGCCTTCGCGGCCTTCTTGGCCGCCTTCTTCGCAGCCTTCTCCTGCTTGGCGGCCTTCTCCGCCTGCTCGGCGAGCGCGGCGGCAGCCTTGGCCTCCGCCTCGTAGACAGCCCGCTGATCGGTCCGCGGCTCGGCAACCTTCAGCGGTGTCGTCGGTGGCGGCAGGCCCTTGAACTTCTGCCAGTGACCGGTCTTGCGAAGCAGCGCCTTGACCGGCTCGCTAGGCTGCGCTCCCACCGAGAGCCAGTACTCCACCCGTTCCGAGTTGAGCTCGATCCGAGACGGCTCCTCCTTCGGGTGGTAGATGCCGATGTTCTCGATCGTCCGGCCGTCACGCTTCTTGCGCGCGTCCGCGACGACGACACGGTACTGCGGGTTGCGGATCTTCCCCATCCGCTGAAGCCGGATTCGTACGGCCACGTGTTCGCTCCTGTTGCGGCTCGTCACCGCCGCGCATGGTCACGGACGGTGAATGGGTTGAGCCGGCCGGCGCCCACGTGGGGAATGGGCGACGGTGCTCGACGGACAAGCGGCGCATCCGGGGAGAGGGCACCGGAAAGCGCCGGTTACCAGCCGCCTATTGTGCCAGACTCACCGTGCCGGTCGCGAGCCGGGCACCAGGGTCAGTATGCCCGCGCCAAGATCGCCACCAGGTCGGGCTCGTCCTCGGAGTCTGGCACCGACCCGTCCGGTCGTATCAGGCAGCGGACGGTCACGGCGGACTCGTTGGCGCGCGCCTCTCCTTCTGGCCCGACCGCGGACCACGGCAGCCGGGCCCAGCCGGTAGCGGCCGCCTCGATCGCCTCGTCGATCGTGGACACCTCGACGGTGGCGGCGTCACGGCGCTCCAGCGCCTCCTGGTAGAGCGCCTGCTGGTCAGCCTCGAGTGCCGTCAGGACCGCGCCGACCACTTCGGGCACCGGCACCGGAGTCTTCGCACCGTCACGGCGCCGCACCAGCGTGGCGTTGCCGGATGCCAGGTCCCGCGGGCCGAGCTCGATGCGGATTGGGTAGCCCTTCAGCTCGGCGTCGACCGCACGGCGGCCGAAGGTGGTGTCGAGTCGCTCGTCCAGCGCCACTCGGACCCCCGCGTCGCGTAGAGCGTCACGAAGCTTGTGCGCGGTCTCACTGACCCCCTCGCCGTCCTTCACCACCATGACGTAGGCCTGGATGGGCGCCAGCCGAGGCGGCACTCGCAACCCGTTGTCGTCGCCATGGCACATGATCAGCCCGCCAAGCATCCGGGTGGAGGTGCCCCACGACGTGGTCCACGCCAACTCCCGGGTACCGGACGCCGATAGGTAACTGATGTCGAAGGCGCGGGCGAAGTTCTGCCCCAGCTCGTGCGACGTACCCATCTGCAGGGCCTTGCCGTCGCCCATCATCGCCTCGAGCGTGAGGGTGTTGATGGCCCCGGCGAACCGCTCCCGGGCGGTCTTGCGGCCGCACAGCACCGGTATCGCCAGCACGTTCACCATGAAGTCCTGGTAGACCTCGTGGAGGATCTTGCGGGCGTAGTCCCGGGCGTCGGCCTCGGTGGCGTGGGCGGTGTGCCCCTCCTGCCACAGAAACTCACTCGTGCGCAGGAACACCCGTGGCCGCAGCTCCCACCGCACCACATTGGCCCACTGATTGAGGAGTAGCGGCAGGTCCCGGTAGGAGTCGACCCACTTGGCCATGAACTCGCCGATCACCGTCTCGCTCGTGGGCCGCACCACCACCGGCTCGGCCAGCTGCTTGCCGCCGGCGTGGGTCACTACCGCAAGCTCCGGTGAGAAGCCTTCGACGTGCTCGGCCTCCCGCTTGAGGTAGAGCTCCGGAATGAACAGCGGGAAGTACGCGTTCTGCGCGCCGGCGGCCTTGATCCGGGCGTCCATTTCGGCTTGCATGCGCTCCCAGATCGCGTATCCGGCTGGGCGGATCACCATGGTGCCGCGCACCGGCCCGTTATCGGCCAGCTCGGCCTTGGCGATCACGTCCTGGTACCAACGAGGGAAATCCTCGGATCTGGGAGTAAGCACCCTTGCCATGACCAACGATCCTAGTCGGGGCCCACGATCCGCGCCGGCCCGCGGTCAGCGCACCACCCGGCCCCGCAGGATGATCCGCTTCGGAGAGCGGATCACGTCGAGGTCGGCACGGGGATCGGCGTCGTAAGCGACCAGGTCAGCCAGGCCGCCGTGTACCAGCCCGGGGAATCCCAGCCATTGACGGGCGCGCCAGGACGCGGCGGCCAGGACATCCACCGGGGCCATCCCGGTCTGCTCGTGCAGGCTCAGCATCTCCTCAACGATCGAGCCGTGAGGGATCGAGCCGCCGGCGTCGGTACCGACGAAGATCGGGACCCCGGCCTCCACCGCGTGTCGCAGCACCGCCGGGAAACGCGCTGCCAACGCCCGCATGTGCGCGGCGTACACCGGGAACTTCTCCTCTGCCCGGGCCGCGATCCGCTCGAAGTTGTCGACCTGCAGCAGGGTAGGCACCAGGGCGGTGCCACGGCGCGCCATCTCGTCGATGACGTCCTCGGTCAAGCCGGTGCCGTGCTCGATGCAGTCGATGCCAGCCCGGACGAGCACTGTGACCGATTCCTCACAGAAGGTATGGGCGGTCATCCGGACACCGGCAGCGTGGGCTGCCGCCACAGCACCGGTGAGGGTCTCAGCATCCCAGGCGGCGGCCAGATCTCCGATGGTGCGGTCGATCCAGTCGCCGACCAGTTTGACCCAGCCGTTGCCGGCCGCTGCTTGCGTGGCGACCGCGGCGGTCACCTCCTCGGCCGGGACCTCCATGCCGATGCCGCGCAGATAGCGCTTAACTGGTGCGATGTGGCGACCGGCGCGGGCCAGACGCGGCACGTCGGGATCGTCGTCAAGCTGCGGGTACGGAAACGGAGAGCCCGCATCACGGATGGCGAGCACGCCCGCGTCGCGGTCGACAGCGGCGAGCGCCTTCGCCTCCTCCAGGCTGGTGACCGGCGCCTCGCCGAGCTGGATGCCGAGATGGCAGTGCGCGTCGACCAGCCCGGGCACAAGGAACCCGCCATCCACCACGGTCTCGGCACCAGGCACCGGCTCCGTGCTCACCCGATCGCCGACCAGCCAGAACTCCCGTACCTCGTCTTCGGGAAGCAGGACCCCTCGCACGCGCAGCGCCATGCCCGTACCTTAGACCCGAGCATGCACGCCGCTACTTCCGCCGCCCCACCAAAGATCATCATGTCCGTAGTGGGCGCCGGATGGCGGTTACTTGCGCTTGTCCCGTTCCTGTTGCATCAGCTTGCTGAAGTCGAGCTTGGGTGGCACGAATCCGGACTGACCGGGCAACTGGTCTCCCATACCCGGAGGAAGGAGGCCGGGTGGCATCTGGGGCATCCCCGGCACCCTCGCCTTACGCGCACCGCCGGCACCCTTGCGGCCCTTGCGCTTGTGCTTCGGAGACTTGGTGGCCTTGCGACGGCCGACGCCCGGCAGCCCCATCATGCTGCTCATCTGTTTCATCATCTTCTGGGCCTCGGCGAACCGGGTGAGGAGCTGGTTGACCTCCATCACCGTCACCCCAGATCCCGCCGCGATCCGGGCCCGCCGCGACCCATTGATGATCTTAGGCTCAGCTCGCTCCTGCGGAGTCATCGAACGAATGATCGCCGTAATCCGGTCGAGCTGCCGGTCGTCGACCTCGGCGAGCTGGTCCTTCACCTGGGCCATGCCGGGCATCATGCTCAGCAGGTTGGCGATCGGACCCATCTTCCGGATCGCGGTGAGCTGTTCGAGGAAGTCCTCCAGGGTGAAGGTCTCGCCCCCGACCAGCTTGGCGGTCATCCGTTCCTTCTGCTCCGCCTCGAACGCGGCCTCGGCCTGTTCGATCAGCGTGAGCACGTCGCCCATACCGAGAATGCGCCCGGCGAGGCGGTCGGGATGGAAGACGTCGAAGTCCTCCAGCTTCTCCCCAGTGGAGGCGAACAGGATGGGCTGCCCGGTGACGTGACGCACCGACAGCGCCGCTCCGCCTCGGGCGTCGCCATCCAGTTTGGTCAGTACGACACCGGTGATGCCGACACCGTCGCGGAACGCCTCAGCGGTGGCGACCGCGTCCTGACCGATCATCGCGTCGATGACGAAGATGATTTCGTCGGGATCCGTGGCGTCGCGGATCGCCGCCGCCTGGGCCATCATCTCGGCGTCCACACCGAGGCGACCGGCGGTGTCGATGATGACGATGTCGCGCGCTTGCCGGACAGCGTGCTCGAGGGAGGCCTTGGCGACCTGGACCGGATCTCCCACCCCGTTGCCAGGCTCCGGCGCGAACACCTCGACCCCGGCGCGCTGCCCGAGGATCTGCAGCTGACCGACCGCGTTGGGACGCTGGAGGTCGGCGGCGACCAGCAACGGTTGGTGGCCTTGGGAGCGCAGCCAGCGTGCCAGCTTACCGGCGAGCGTGGTCTTACCCGAGCCTTGCAGACCCGCCAACATGATCACAGTCGGTGGCTGTTTGGCGAACCGAAGCCGCCGGGCCTCGCCACCGAGGATGGTGATCAGTTCTTCGTGGACGATCTTGATGATCTGCTGCGCCGGGTTGAGCGCCTGCGAAACCTCCGCGCCTCGTGCCCGTTCCTTGATCGCGTTGATGAACGCCCGCACCACGGGTAGCGCGACGTCCGCCTCCAGCAACGCGAGCCGGATTTCCCGAGCGGTCGCGTCGATGTCCGCGTCGGTGAGCCGGCCCTTGCTGCGCAGCCTGGCGAAGATCCCGGAGAGCCGGTCACTCAACGTGTCAAACACAGCACAACACCCTATTTGTCCGATTACGGTTCCGCCGCCGGTCGCCGACCCTCTCTCCCGGCTCTCGCTAGAGTATCCGGCACCACAAGATCAACACATGCTCGCCCCAACCATGCCTACTCACGAGGAGGTGTGAAGGGTCGAGCCCACCGGCGGCGGAACCGCGCCACTCGGCCTTAGAGCGCGTCGGAGCCACGCTCCCCCGTCCGCACCCGAATCACCTCCTCGATGGGAGTGATCCAGATCTTGCCATCGCCGATCTTTCCAGTCCGGGCGCCGGCGATGATCGCGTCGACGACCTTCTCCACGTCCAGGTCGTCGGTGACCACCTCAATCTTGATCTTTGGTAGGAACTCGACGGTGTACTCCGCACCGCGGTAGACCTCGGTGTGCCCCTTCTGACGGCCATATCCCTGCACCTCACTTACCGTGAGGCCAGCCACGCCGAGTGCGTGCAGCCCTTCTTTCACCGCGTCGAGCTGGTGCGGCTTGATGACCGCGGTCACGAGCTTCATGGCGTTTCCTTCCTGGGTACGACGCTGCTAACCGGATACCCGCTCCGAGGCGGAGGCCTCGGAGGCCGACGAGGTGGCCGCCATCGGCGCCGCGGTGACCACCGCGCTGACCGGATCGGTGGACGTGGCACCGGTGGCAGCGAGGTCGTACCCCGACTCGGCGTGCTCGTGGATGTCGACGCCTTCCACCTCGACTTCCGGCTTGACTCGGAACCCGATGGTCTTGTTGATCAGGAAGCCGAGGATCACCGACACGACGAAGGAGTACAGCATGACGGCGACGACTCCCACCGCCTGCTTGCCGAGGAGGCTGACCGGACCGCCGTACAGAAGACCTCGGGCCCCCTCGTCATCGGTCACGATGGTGGTGGCGAGCACACCGATCAACAGCGAACCCACCACTCCGCCGACCATGTGCACCCCGACCACGTCGAGTGAATCGTCGTACCCGAGCCGGTACTTCAGACCAACCGCGAGTGCGCACAGTACCCCCGCGACGACGCCGAGCAGGATCGCGCCCAGCGGCTCGAGCACCGCGCAGGACGGGGTGATGGCGACCAGGCCGGCGATGGCACCGGAGGCCGCACCGAGTGTGGTGGGCTTGCCATCACGGATCCACTCCACCGCCAGCCAACCCATCACCGCGGCGGCGGTGGCCACCTGCGTGTTGAGGAAGACCACGGCGGTGGACGCGTCGGCGGTCAGCCCGGAGCCGGCGTTGAAGCCGAACCAGCCGAACCACAGCAGAGCCGCCCCCAGGAGCACCATCGGCAGGTTGTGCGGTCGCATCCGCTCCCTCGGCCAGCCGACCCGCCGACCGAGCACCAGCGCCAGCCCGAGCGCCGCCGCACCTGCGTTGATGTGCACCGCGGTCCCACCGGCGTAGTCCACCACGCCCAGCTCGTACAGCCATCCGCCTTCACCCCAGACCCAGTGGGCGACCGGGAAGTACACCAGCGTGGCCCACAGCCCGACGAAGGTGAGCCACGCCGCATACCTGGCCCGATCAGCGATGGCCCCGCTGATCAGCGCGACGGTGATGATCGCGAACATGAGCTGGAACGACGCGAACAACAGGTCGGGAATGCCTTCACCGGCACCGATCAACGGACGCAGCCCGGCGAGCCCGAAATCTCCTATGACACCGCCCCGGTCCTCGCCGAACGCGAGGCTGTAGCCGTAGAGGACCCACAGGATGCTGACGACGCCGATCGAGCCGAAGCTCATCATCATCATGTTGAGCACGCTCTTGGAGCGGGCCATGCCGCCGTAGAACAG
>CAYTMR010000085.1:0-15167 GCA_964438855.1 uncultured Micromonosporaceae bacterium | reverse complement strand
GGTTGTCCGGGCAGGAGATCGGCGACACCTTCGACTTGTCGAACCCGGCGAAGTACGTCGACGGATCGTCCGGGTCACCGCAGACGATGGGGATCGCCCAGCGGAAGGTCGTCGCGGCGTTGTCCCCGCCATCCTCGGTGATCTCCACGATGTGCCCGTGCCGGTTGTTGCTGCGCGGGTTCGCCTCGTCCGGGCCCGGATACCCGGCAGCGCCACGGCGGCTGTTGTTGGTCAACGCCGCGTACACCTTGCCGGTCTTTGGGTTCGGCGACACGTCCTCCGGACGGTCCATCTTGGTCGCACCGACCTTGTCCGCGGCCAGCCGGGTGTGGACGAGCACCTCGTCCACGCTCATCCCCGGCACGAGCGAGGTGGTGCCCTTCACCAAGGGAATCCACTCTCCCACACCGTCGAACGCCCCGTCGGACGGCAACCGACCCGACCCGTCGATCTCGTCGGCGGAGGTGAAACTGAACCGCGCCACGTACAAGGTGCCCGACTCGAGCAACGTCATGTTGTGCCGACGCGCGGAGTCGCTCGTGCCCGTGCGCATCTTCTTGTCGGACACGAACTTGTAGAGATAGTCGAAACGCTCGTCGTCACCCATGTACACGACTGCCCGCCCGTCCCGGGACAGGATCACCTCGGCGCCCTCGTGCTTGAAACGCCCCAGCGCGGTGTGCTTACGAGGCGTGGAGCGCGGGTCGTACGGATCCACCTCCACCACCCAGCCGAAACGGTTGGCCTCGTGGGGATGCGCGGTCAAGTCGAACCGAGGGTCGACCCGGTCCCAACGCCGTGACCCGGACGGGTAGCGGGTGGCGGTGTTGATGCCGTAACGCGCCAGCGCCGGCTTGGCGTCGGCGGGTACGCCGTCACCACCGACGAAGTACTGGTGGAAGTTCTCCTCGCCGGACAAGACCGTCCCCCACGGGGTCAACCCACCAGCGCAGTTGTTGAGCGTGCCCAACACCTCGCGCCCGGACGGGTCCGCAGCCGTGCGCAACAGCCGACTGCCCGCCGCCGGCCCGGTGAACCGCATCGGCGTCGACGGGGTGATCCTCCGGTTGTACGTCGCGCCCTTGACGGCCGGCCGCCACTGGCCGCTGCCGTCGACCCGCGCGATCTCCACCACACTCATCCCGTGAGCGGCCATCGCGATACGCAGCTGTTCGACCGTGAGATTCTCCATGCTGGTGAAGCCACGGAACATCAACTCTTCGTTGGTGTACTCGTGGTTGACCACCAGCAGCAGCCGATTCCCCTTCGGATCCAGAGGGAGCGTGGTCAACCAGTCGTTGTTGTAGCCAAACTGTTTGGCTTGGGCGCTGGCGCTTTGCCGGTCGATGTCGAACGCGGGCGCACCGGGAAGGATCGGGTCACCCCAGGCCAGCACGACCGACTGGCCGTAGCCGTTGGGCACGATCACCGTGTCGAGGGTGTTCGGCGGAATCGGTTTGAAGGTCAACGGGCCAGTCACCGGCGTGGTGCCCCGCGGTGGCGGCCCCGGTGGCGTGCCCGGCGGTTTCCCTGGCGGGTGGTGCGGCGCCGCGTGAGCCGGCTCTGCCGGCTCGGCCACGACCCCGGCACCGATCACCAACGCTCCCAGGGCCCCTGCGCGCAGCAGGCCGCGTCGCGAGGTCACGGCGTCGACGAGGTTGCCGAAGTACTGGTTGTCCGAGGTGTTCGGTGCGGGATGCGAGCAGGCGTTGCCGCACCGGTACTGGCAGGTCTTGGGGCTACGACCGCCGACACGTGTGAACAGCGGCAGGAATCTGCGGGATGGCGCCGTCATCGATCCTCCCAAGGCTGGCGAATCTTAGGCCCGCACGCTAGAGGCGGTGCGTGCACTCACCACAGCCCGCAAGCAGCCGCCAACCAACCAGCAGGTGAACGGTCGTCTCTCACACGACGGGGTGTACGCGGCGACGGCGACCGCGTAGCTACTTACGCCGCGTCCACAAGGCGTGGGCGAGCGCGTCGGCTTGCTCCGGCGACAGGACGAACTCCACGTAGTCGCACTCCTCAGGTGCGGCGCCGGTTGCTCCCACGATCAGGTTGATGCAGACACTGCCGTCCGGTTCACCGGAAGCCTGCAGCACACCCGAAACGATGCCCAACTCGCCGTCGATCGTCGTACCGGGCCAGGAGCTGTGGATTTCGAGCAGGGGACGCGACATCATAGATCGACAGTATTCGAGTCCACTACTGATCGCTACCGAAGTGGCGCCAGTCGATCCTCGGTCGGCGCCTCACACGGTCACCTGCCGCCGCAGCAGCACCAGTAGACCCGCCGAGGTCACGGCCCCCAACGCGACGACACTCCACGCCAGCGCGTACCCGGCCGCGTCCGCGATCAGCCCGAACCCCGCCGGCCCCACGACGAACCCCATGAAGATGCCGATCGACACCATCGCGGACGCGTAGCCCGTGCCGCCCCGGCGCACCACCGCCAGCCACACCAGGGCCGGGGAGACCACCGCGGCCGCCAACAGCGTCAACACCGACACCGCCGCGACGAGGGCGAGCCCGACCAACGCTCCCCGCACTCGCGGCGCCCGATCGGCCCACCGGCCCCACCACACCCGACCAGCGATGCCGGCAACGCCGAAGACCGCCAGCGCCGCGCCGCCGAACCAGCTAGGCAGACCAAGGTCCTCCACCGCGTACAACGGAACGTACGTCCCCACCGCCGCCATGGACACACTCAGCAACAGGGCGTACCCCATCAACCCGGTCAGCCAGACCTCCGGCCGCTGCCACCGCAACCCGGATCCCTTGGCGACACCACCACCCGGTACCAGCCACCACACGGCGATCAGCAAGGCGACCGTCAGCAGCGCTGCCAGCCCAAAACCCGCGCGCCACCCCGCCGCGGCCGCCACCACCGGCAGCCCGAGACCACCACCCAGGGCAGCGAACTGTCCCCCGGACTGCTTGAATCCGATCGCCGTGCCGTGCCGCTGCGCGGGCACTCCCGCCGCGATGAGTTGGTTCGTCGCCGGGTTCACCAACGCCAGCCCAAGCCCGGCCACCGCCGCGGCCGCAACCAGCCACCAATACGACTGGGCGGTGAAGGCCAGCGACATCGCCACCACCATCACCCCCGACAGAGCGAAGAACGCGCGGCGGATCCCGACGACGTCGACCGCCGGTCCCGCCATCAGCGAAGCGACCGACGCCACCCCAAACATGATCGAGGCGAGCGCGCCCACCGCCGCACGGGACAGACCCCACTCATCGGTGATGAAAGGCGCCAACGCGCTGATCGTGTACAAGACCAGTGACGCCACCGTCATGCCCGCGGTGGCCAGCACGGTCACCATCCGCCATCTCACGGTCACGCCGCCACCCCTTCCACCCGTGACGACCGCAGAGGCGGGTCAGCATGATGATCACCCGCCCACTGTCGCCGCAGTGTGACAGTTGCTCGTCATCGACGACCATGTCGGGGGCGTTGCTACGATCGGGCGGCCTCCGCCATGTCCCTGACGAGTCGAGCCGTGATGCCAGAGCCGATCCGCTGCAACGTGCCGGGTTCGTTCGCCTGGGGAGTCCTCCACCAGCGGCATCCGGCGATCATCGCGACGCTGCGCGAGGAGTTCCCCTACCCGCCGGCGTACCGGCGGGCCCTCGACGACCTCCAGTCCGAGATCACCGACGGCACGATCAGCCGGCTGCCCGACGACGCCCACGACCACACCGAGTGGGAACGGTGGGGCGCCGAGTACTACGGTCAGCCGTGGCCGGACGTGCCCTTCCTGTGGTCCGAGAGCTACTTCTACCGGAAGCTGCTGGAAGCCGTCGGATACTTCCGGCCCGGCCCGTGGCACCACGTCGACCTGTTCGAGCCGCAGAAGGCCGCCGAACTGGCGAGTACCTCACTCGACGAGGAGCTGGCGAGCTTCGACACCCTCACCGCACTGGCAGAAGACGAACGCACCGTCGCACTGCTCACCACCGCCCTGTGGGGCAACCGCGCCGACCTCGGCTTCCGCCTGTCCGACCCGGGGTCGCAGGACCGCGCCCACGTGCCCGACCTCGTCGTCGACGACACCGCGGCGCTGACGCACCACCTCGCACACCGTGGGGGCGGACTCGTCTGCGTCATCGCCGACAACACGGGTCGTGAGCTCATTGGTGACCTGGCGCTCATCGACCACCTGCTCCACACTGGACGGGCAAGTCAGGTGGAGCTGCACCTCAAACCGCACCCCTACTACATCTCCGACGCCACCGGCAGTGACCTGCTGGCGTGTCTACGACGCCTGCGCTCCGCCGGCGGCGAGGCCGCGGCGATCGGGGCGCGGCTGTGGGAGGCGCTGACCAACGGCCGGCTCCGCGTCCGCACCCACGCCTTCTACTGCAGCCCGCTCACCTACCACGACCTGCCGCCAGACCTGGCCGACCGGTTCTCCGAAGCCCACCTGATCGTCGTCAAAGGCGACCTCAACTACCGTCGCCTCGTCGGTGACCGCGCATGGCCGTTCACCGAGTCGTTCACCACGTTGACGTCGTACTTCCCCGGCCCCGTCGGCGTCCTCCGCACCCTCAAGTCCGACGTGGTGGTCGGAGTCGACCCGGACACGCTCGCTGATCTCGAGGCGAGCGGAGAAGCGTGGCGCACCAGCGGCACCCACGCGATGATTCAATTCCGGCCCTGAGGCGCGGCCGTCGCCCGCTGACGCCACACCGAGGGCTCGGAGTCGGCGCCAGCGGGCTTACTGGAGGGACAGGACCTACTGGCCCTGTGTCGCCGGCGCGCTGCCGGACACCTCGTCACGCACCCGGCGAGCCGCCTCGACCAGGTTGGCCAACGACGGCTCCACCTCTTCATACCGGCGCGTCTTCAAACCACAGTCGGGATTGACCCACAACCGCTCAGGCGGCACCACCGCCACCGCGCGGCGCAACGCCTCGACGATCTCCTCCGTGCTGGGGATACGCGGGGAGTGGATGTCGTACACCCCCGGCCCCACCCCACGTCCGAAGCCGACCTGCCGCAGATCGTCGAGGATCTCCATCCGCGAACGCGACGCCTCGATGCTGGTGACGTCCGCGTCCAGCGCGTCGATCGCCGGCAGCACCTCACCGAACTCCGAGTAGCACAGGTGGGTGTGGATCTGGGTGCGGTCGGCGGCACCCCCGGTGGCCAGGCGAAACGCCTTCACCGCCCAGTCCAGGTACGCCTGGTGGTCGGCGCGCCGCAGCGGCAACAGCTCGCGCAGCGCCGGCTCGTCCACCTGGATGACCCGCAACCCGGCCGCCTCCAACTCACTCACCTCGTCGCGCAGCGCCAGAGCGATCTGGAAGGCGGTCTCAGCCAACGGCTGGTCGGTCCGGGGGAACGACCAGCCGAGGATCGTCACCGGCCCGGTGAGCATGCCTTTGACCGGTTTGCGGGTCAGCGACTGGGCGTACCGGGACCAGCCCACGGTCATCGACGCGGGACGGGTGACGTCACCGTAGATGATCGGAGGCCGGACACAGCGGGAACCGTACGACTGGACCCAGCCCTCGGTGGTGGTGGCGATGCCACCCAACTGCTCGCCGAAGTACTGCACCATGTCGTTGCGCTCCGGCTCCCCGTGCACCAGCACGTCCAGGCCGAGCCGCTCCTGCACCTCGATGACCCGCCGGATCTCGGCGCGGATCTGCTCCTCGTACGCGGCCTGGTCGACGCGGCCAGCGCGCAGATCCGCCCGCGCCTTGCGCAACTCTGGTGTCTGAGGGAACGACCCGATGGTGGTGGTAGGCAGCACCGGCAGCCCCAGGTCGGCCTGGGCAGCCACCCGCTGGGCGTAAGGAGAACGGCCGGTGGCCTGGTCACGCAGCTCCGCCACCCGGGCGCGAACGGTCTCGTCATGCCACTCGGCCGGCGGCGGAGGCGGCGGCTCCGGCAGGCTCACCTCGTCGGCGCGCAGCGCCGCCGCCAGCTGCACCACCTCGCCCACCTTCTGGCGGGCGAAGGCCAACCGGCTGACCAACGCCGGGTCGAGCCCGGTCTCCGCCTCCACATCGACCGGCACGTGCAGCAGAGAACACGACGTGGAGACCGCGACGTGGTCGGCTACGTCGCGGAGCCTCGCCGCGGTCGCGGCGGCGTCCCGCAGATCGGTGCGCCACACGTTCCGTCCGTCGACCAGACCAGCGACGATCGTGCGCCCGGACAGCGGCCCCAGCGCGGCGAGCCGGTCGGTGACGGCAGGTGCGGCCACCACATCCACGCCGATCGCCTCCACCGGCGTGGCCAGCAGGGCCTCCACGGCCTCGCCAGGGTCACCGAAGTAGGTGGCGACGAAGATCTGCGGACGGCGGGACAGGCCGCCGAGGTACTGGTACGCGGCGCGTAGCGCCTCGTACTCCTGCGGGCTGCGGTCGCACACGTACGCCGGCTCGTCCAGCTGCACCCACTCCACACCCGCGGCGGCGAGCGCGTCGAGAATCCTGGCGTAGACCTCCACCAGGTCACCGATCCGGTCGAACGGACGGAACCCGGCGGGGGCGTGCTCCGCCGCCTTGGACAGCAGCAGAAACGTCGCCGGTCCGACCAGGACCGGGCGAGTGACCACACCGACCGCGGCGGCCTCGGCGTACTCGGTCAGCGGCTTGTCCGCCCGGGCGGTGAACACCGTGTCCGGGGCAATCTCCGGCACCAGATGGTGGTAGTTGGTGTTGAACCACTTGGTCAGTTCCAGCGGCGGCACCTCACCGGTGCCCCTGGCCATCGCGAAGTAGCGGTCCACATCAGACACGTTGTCGAGGCGCCGGAACCGCTCCGGGACCGCGTCGACCGCCACCGCCGCGTCGAGCATGTGGTCGTAGTACGAGAAGACGTTGGAGGGGACCGACTCGATGCCGGCCTTGTGCAGCTCCTGCCACGTCTGGATGCGCAGCTCGGCGGCGGTACGCTCCAGGTCGGCGGCGTCGATCCGACCTGCCCAATACTTCTCCAGGGCCCACTTCAGCTCTCTGCGGGGGCCGATCCGCGGGTATCCAAGCACCGTGGACGCTCCGAAGAGCGATCGTCGATGGCTCGTCTGGCCGGTCGTCGTGGAACTGGTCACCTGTCACTCCTCGGGTCGCCCTCGCTCCCACGGCTACGCGAAGCGCGCACGGACGTCCCGTCCACACCGGTGACCGGTGGTCGTGGTCGTCGTCGGCGGTCCCGCGCAGCCTCCGAACGTCCCGCACGTCCCGTGCGGGGCAGCTGGCAGGTCTTCGGACTCGCGGGCGTGGCCGAACCGGCCGCCTACTGACCGTCACTTCCCAGGCTCAGCCGCCCAGTGTCTACGACGGTGGTCGTTCCCGCTCACCGCTGCGGGGCAGTCCCGGATTCCCACCGGGTTCCCTCTTGCCTCGAGCCGGGCCACAGGCCCGGCTCGAACCAGCTACACCCGGAGATTAGCACATGTTGTGCCTAGCAATCCGAAACGGCCTACATGTAGGGTCTCGCGTGGAGCCAGCTGTCACGGTGTACAACGATGTGACCCGCTGGTCAGCAAGTCGACGGTGGTGTGAGCACGCACACCCTCCGACGCCCCGGGGGCGTACCGCTCCACCACCGCGCGGACATGCTCTTCGGCCGCGGTGGCGAGACCGTCGTACACCGCGGCGAACACCGCCCGCGCCTCCTGCCGTGGCCACCCCTCCGGCATCAACTCGACCGGCAGGCGCGGATCCAGGACGGGAAAGCGGCGATAGGTGTCCATCACCTCGGTCCGGGCGCGCACCGCCTCTGCCCCCGTGATCGCACCAGTCTGGACCTGCGGTATGCGGCGACGCCAACGCGCGATGAAAGCCTCGTACTGGCGGGCGAGCGCTTCGGTGTCCCACGCCTCGATCGGAGCACGACTCGTGACCGCGTCCACGTCGACGTGGCGGGCCCGAAACACCGTCAGCGCGCCGTTGGTGAGCTTGTAGAGCTCCAGTTGCGACATCCGGTCCAGCTCGTACGGTGACACCCACAACCCGTCGTAGAGCGGGGCGTACCCACGCCACCGAAGCTGCTCACGCAGTGCGCGACGCTCAGCCGCGGCCTCCTGCGGCATCGAGAACGCGATCAAAGTCCACCAGCCGTCCCACGGCTCGACCTCGGACCCGAACGTTGCGATCCAGCGGCCGCCGTGCACCAGGTCGTCGGCGGTGACCTGGGTCAGGCGGTAGAAGCTGAGCCGCCCCTGCCGCATGCTCTCCACCACGTGGCGGCGGGCCAGTCGACTGATAGCGGCGCGGGCACCGGCGGTGCTGACGCCGGCTTCGCCGAGCAACGCCACGATGGCGGCCGAGGGAATCCACGACCTGGTGTAGGCCGTGTAGTCGGCGAGCAGCGTCACCGCCAGGCTCTGGGGGGAACTACCGGCTTGTCGTCGGGGCATCTTGACCGATCCACGCTCGTCGTCCGGAAAGATCTCTTCGATCTTGAACGGACTCACCATGCGACGCTCCGACGGGGATCAGAGTGGACACCGTCATCGATGGTAGATCGGGCATCCCTCCGCGCCCTTGGCGCCGCGTGGTCAGCACAGACGCATCTCAGCGATCCGCTACATATCGTCGGACATCGCTTGACACTTTTATCTACTCCAGTGAGACTACGTGTCAACCATTGCGGGAGCCAGCAAGCCGACCGACAGTCACTTCGACCCAAGGAACGGACAAATGAGAGCTGAACGAGCCTTTCTTCACGGCCTCGTCGGGTTACTCGTGGTGGGGCTTTCGCTGGTCGCGCCCGGGCTCAGCGAGCGGGCCGCCGCGGCCACCCTGACCGAAGTCACCAACTTCGGCCCCAACCCCGGCGGCATGCGGATGCACGTCTACGTCCCCGACTCCCGCCCCGCCAACCCGCCGATCGTGGTCGCCATGCACGGCTGCGGTGGCTCCGGCCCCGGCTTCTACTCCAGCAGCGAGTTCGCCTCCCTCGCCGACCGGCACGGCTTCATCGTCATCTATCCCACCGCGACCCAGCAGGCCGGCTTCGGTAACTGCTTCGACACCTGGTCGGCAGCGGCCAAGCGCCGCGACGGTGGCAGCGACCCGGTCTCCATCATGTCGATGATCAACTACGTCCAGCAGCAGTACGGCGGCGACCCGAACCGGGTATACGCCACCGGCAGCTCGTCCGGCGGCATGATGACCAACCAGCTGCTCGCGCTCTACCCGGACGTGTTCAAGGCCGGGGCCGCGTTCATGGGCGTGCCCTTCGACTGCTTCGCCAACGCCGCCGACTTCCCGCCGGGCGTCAGCCGGTGCACCGGCGGAAACATGGACCGCACCCCGCAGCAGTGGGGTGACTCGGTCCGGCAGGCCTACCCCGGCTACAACGGTCCGCGGCCGCGGGTCCAGCTGTGGCACGGCACCAACGACACGCTCGTGCCGTACCAGCTGCTCCAAGAGGCGATCGAGCAGTGGACCAACGTGTTCGGCCTGAGCCAGACGCCCACCTCCTCCGACACGCCGCGGCCCAACTGGAACCGCCGCCAGTACGCGGACAACTCGGGCACGGTCCTGGTGGAGGCGTACAGCATCCAGGGCGCCGGCCACACCCTGCCCAGCGGCGGGATGGCCGCGGTGGCGATCGAGTTCTTCGGCCTCACCGGCACCCCGCCGACCTCGCCGCCACCCACCTCTCCGCCACCTACCTCCCCGCCGCCGACGTCGCCACCGCCGACGAGCCCTCCGCCCACGTCACCACCGCCCACCTTCCCGCCCCCGACGACGCCGCCTCCGGTCGGTGGCGCCTGCACGGCGACCTACCAGGAGATCAACTCCTGGCCGGGTGGGTTCCAGGGTGAGGTCACCGTCCGCGCCGGCGCGTCGGCCATCAACGGCTGGACCGTGACCATGACGTTCCCCGCAGGCACGACGGTGACCCAGCTGTGGAACGGGACGCTCAGCGGTAGCGGATCGACCTACACGGTCCGGAACGAGAGCTGGAACGGCACGGTCGGGGCCGGGGGCACGGTCAGCTTCGGGTTCCTCGGCGGTGGCTCGCCAGCCGCACCCACGCTGACCTGCACCAGCCCGTAGCCCACACCTCATCAACGCCATGTCGGGGACATTGCTGGTATACGAGCCTCTATACCAGCAATGTCCCCGACTTTGCTGGGCCGGCGTCGGCTACTGCGGCACGAGCTTCAACGTGGCGGCGCGGGCCTGCGGCGTGAGCATCAGGTCGACATACGTGGCGCCGTAGTCGCGATACTTCTCGCGATAGCCGGCGTCGAGATGGTCGTTGATCGGGTCGTCGGCGGGGACGTCGACGAAGGCGACGTCCTTGTCGATCCCGGCGGCTCGGATGTTGCCTCGGTGGTGGGCGCGCGTGGCCTGGTACCAGGAGGCGGTCGGGCCGTAGGCGGCGCGGACGTAGAGCTCCCCACCGTACGGGACGACCCAGATGGTGGTGGGTGGTCGCAATGTCCCGTTGCCGACCTCGGGCGCGACCTCCAGCTCATCTGCCTGCCCGATCTGCTGCAACTCGTCAGAGGTCCACGTGTTCACGGGACTTCTCTTCCCGGGCAGGGGGTGGATTAAGCGTCGTTCCCGCAGAGAGTGACTCAGACGTCAAAGGCGGCGCTGTTCACCCCTGACCGGCAGGGGACCAGGTGGCCGCGCGGGAGAGGGAACCGGCTTAGGGCGGCTCCGAGCGACCTGCTACCGTTGTCCCGGTCCGTCTCCGGTCTCCCGGGCCGACGGGTTGCGGGGCTAAGATGCTCCGGTGAGGGGCTGTAGCGCAGTCCGGTAGCGCACCTCGTTCGCATCGAGGGGGTCAGGGGTTCAAATCCCCTCAGCTCCACCACGGCTAGGAAACACGCAGCAGGCTGGCCGCCTAGGTCGCGTACTCGCGGTACAACGCGACCCCTGTGTTCACGGGCAGTTCCGCCAGCCAGAGCTTCTCCTCCCACCGACGAAGTGGAGCACCGTCGGATCCTTCGGCGGTGACACTCGCTCCACCGCTGGGGCGATCCAGTCGCCGAACTCCCGGAAGCGGTCGGTCTCGAACGCGTGGAACGAGATGTCCGCGCCGGCCTGCGCGACCAAACACATGGCGGCACGCAGATCGGGACGGTACTGTGTGGACCACTCGCTATTGGGCGAGAACACGCCACGTTGTCGTAGGGCTCACCCTTTGAGCGTGGGCCACCATTGCGCCACGCCGGGCAGCGCCTCACCGCTGCCGACAGTCCCGACGGCCGGTCAGCTCGCCTGCTCCCGCCGACCGTCGGCCCGGCGGTAGGAGACCGTGGGTGAGACCTGGGCGGACCGACGCAGGGCTTCGCGCTGGGCCGCAGCGCGCTTGGCCGCTTCGCGCCGAGCGGCGGCGCGCCGGGCCTGCTCCCGGCGTACCTCGGCCTGCTGCGCGGCGACCAGCGCGGCACGGCGGGCCTCCAGGCGGCGCCGACGCTGGTCGGCGATGGCCAGGGTCCGCAGGTAGACCAGGAACGCCACCAGCAACGTGGCGGTCACCGCGAACCCGGGCCAAAACGTAGGGCCGAGCAGCAACGCGCCGGTGAGCTCCACCAGATTCAACGCGACCAGAGCGGCGAGGAGCCGGCGACGGCGGTAGATCGCCGCGGAGTATCGGCGACGCCGGCGGCGGACCGGAGGCGCGGAGCGGGGCACCACGGACAACAGTCGCTGCCGCTCTCGATGGCCACGACGACCGAGCGACCGGCCTTCGGGTGAGGAGCGCTGGCTGGGCACCGCCCCGCCAGCGGTGCCGCCGTGCTGGCCCGCTCCCGCGGGTGGCGGCGACACCGGCGCGGCGGCCCTCAGCGTGGGCGGCAGGACCCGTGGCGGGTTGATGGGCCGGGGCCCGGGCACGGTGCGGCGACGCCGGGTGCGGGAGAGCACCCGCGCTGTCGACCGTTCCCGCTCCGCCACCTGCCGCTCGGTGGCGTCGTACCGGCGAACCAGCGCCGGCGCGAGGGCGAGCAGCCCGGCGGCGGCGAGGACGGCAAGGAGCACCGAGGTCGGCACCCGCACATCCTCCCTGTCAACCTCGTCCCTGACCGCCGCGTCGGCGAAAGATCGCCGTCATCAGAGGTTACGGCGCGAGCGCCGACGGGTCGGCGCGCCACACCGGACGTCGCGGAATCGGCGAGGGTTGTCCGCCGACCGCCGACGGTCAGGTCCGGGTGCCCTGCAGTCGGTGCCAGCGTGCCAGCAGGCCACCCTCGGCGGCGACGTCTTCACTGGTCAACGCGTAGCCGATGTGGTCGCGCCACGCGCCGTCGATGAACATGTAGCGGAGATGGTAGGCCTCCTCACGGAACCCGAGCTTCTCCACCACCCGCCGGCTGGCCCGATTCTCGGGGCGGATGTTCACCTCGACGCGGTGCAACCCGGCTGGTCCGAACGCGTGGTCGACCACGAGGGCGAGCGCGGTGGGCATGATGCCTCGCCCAGCCACTGCGGAGTCGACCCAGTAGCCGACGTACGCGGACGCGAACGCCCGCCGCGTGATGTTGCCGAGGCTGATGTGCCCCACGTAGCGTTCCTCGTCGCCGAAGGTGATGGCGAACGGCATGGCCGTGCCTTCCCTGGCGGCCCGGCGCTGGTCGCGATAGAACCAGCGGAACGCGGCGGGTGAGTTGACTTCTGCCCACGACCCGAGTGGACTCGGCTCCCACGGCGCCAGCCACGCTTCATTGGCGAGCCGCACCGCTGACCATGCTTCGGCGTCGCTGCGGCGGTACGGCCGCAGGGTCACCGGGCCGTCCGCCAGCACTACTGGCCACCCGGGTTGGGTCTGTTGGGCCAGCACCATCTTTCACCGCCTACGGTCGAGCAATAAGACGTCTACAGTAGACCCTGCTGGCGCGGAGACGACCCGTTCCCCCAGCACCATCAAGCCGTTGCAGGCGGCCAGTCCCGACAAGGTGTACGGCCCACCGGCGAGCGGCTGCACGGTGTATCCGCCACCGCGGCGCTCAGCGACGTAGGCCGGTCGGAATTCCCGCCGCCCCGGCGGGGAGTTCACGCTCTCCAACAGGTGGGCGCGCACGCTGGGCCGGAAGACCGGCTCGGCCCCGGCCAGCAACTGAATGGCGGGGCGTGCCAGCAGTTCGAACCCGATCAACGCGGCGCCAGGATCACCCGGCAAACACACGATGGGCACCTCCTCCACCCCCACGGTGCCGAATCCGAGCACCCCGCACGGGTAGACCGCGAGTTCCGTGAAGGCCACCGACCCGGCACGCATCCCGTCGCGCCGCGCCAACACCCGCCGCACCATGTCGCCGGGCCCGGTGCCGGTCCCGCCGGTCGTGATGAGCAGGTCGGCCTGCGGCGCGTGGTCCTCCAGCATGCCACGCAGACCCTCCGGGTCGTCGTCGCAGATGCCCACCCGGTAGGCCACCGCGCCCGCCTCGGCCGCGGCGGACGTGATGGCGTACGAGTTGACGTCGACGACCTGGCCGGGCTGACTGGCCCGGCCAGGGTCGACGAGCTCGTCTCCAGTGGCGATGACCGCCACGCGAGGAGTGGGTCGCACCACGACGTGCGATATGCCCGTGGCGGCGAACATCGCCAGCAGCGACGGGGTGATGTCGGTGCCCGAACGGGCCAGCAGGGTGCCGGGTGCCACCTCGTCACCGGCCCGGCGAATGCCGTGCCCACGCTTCGGGACCTGGAAGATCTCCACCACGGCCATGCCCTGGTCGGTCCACTCGGCGGGCACGACGACGTCGGCGGCGGTGGGCAGCGGGGAGCCGGCGGCCACGGAGAAGCAGCTGCCGGGGGTCAGCCGCACCGGCCGCCAACTCGACGCCGTCAGGTCACCCAGCACCGAGAGCCGCACGGTGCGGCCCGCCGCGGCCAAGTCTTCGAAGCGGGCAGCGTAGCCGTCGATCGCGGCGTGGTCGTGGCTGGGCAGGCGGTGTGGCGCGAAGACGTCCTGCGCCAGCACGTTGCCGTAGGCCTGCGTCAGGTCGAGGTCGATAGGCGGCAACGCCTCCAACCTGCGCAGCACGCTGCCCAGGTAGGTGGCGAGCGGAGTCCGCTCCGCCGCCGCGTCGACCTCGACCGCCGCGGTCATCCAGCCTGCCCTCCCACGAAGTTCTCCGTCTGCACCAGCTCTGCCAGCCACTGTCGGAACGCCGGGCCCAGGTCGTCCCGCTGGCAGGCCAGCTGCACCACTGCCTGCAAGTAACCCAGGGGAGCACCAGTGTCGTACCTGGTACCCCTATAGATCACACCGTGGACGGGTGTCCCCTCCTCCAGCAACAGGGCCATCGCGTCGGTGAGCTGGATCTCCCCACCGCTGCCCGGTTTGGTCCGTCGGATGGCGTCGAAGATGCTCGGCGGGAGCACGTACCGCCCCACCACGGCGAGGTTGCTCGGCGCCTCCTGCGGGCTTGGCTTCTCGACCAGGCCGGTGACCCGCACCGTCTCCGCCGGATCGCCCAGCGACGGGTCGGCTGGCTCCACCGAGGCGATGCCGTAACGACTGACCTCCTCGTCGGGCACTTCGATGAAGGCGAGCACGATCCCGCCGGTGCGGGCTTGCAGGTCGAGCATCTTGGGCAGCAGCGGCTCGGCCTCGTCCACGAACTCGTCGCCCAGCAGCACCGCGAACGGCTGCTGGCCCACGTGCGACTCGGCGTAGCCCACCGCGTGGCCCAGGCCGAGCTGTTCGGCCTGCCGGCAGGTGTAGATTTCGGCCAGCTCGGACGGACGCCTCACCGCGGCCAGCCGCTCCTCGTCTCCCTTCTCCGCCAACCGAGCCTCCAGGTCCAGCCGGCGGTCGAAGTGGTCGACCATCGAGGTCTTGCCTCGCCCGGTGATCAGTAGAACGTCGGTGAGACCGGCCGCCGCAGCTTCCTCCACGATGTACTGCAGCACCGGCCGGTCCACGACCGGCAGCAGCTCCTTCGGCACGGCTTTGGTCGCGGGGAGGAACCGAGTGGCCAGACCAGCTGCGGGAATGACCGCTCGGACCGCGCGCCCAGCGCCGGAGTCAGTTAGTGACGACATGTACGGGAGACTATCGGCCTCGGTTCTGTCTCGGCGGCTGCGCCCCGCCGGAGAGCCCCATGTCATTGCCGGCCTGCGGCAGTTCGTGCTCGGGAGTCCGGGCGCCGGGTCGTACCGGCAGCTCCAGCGCCACCACCGGCGCTGGGCGTGAGGTGGCGACCCGGTAGGTGTCCCGGCCCGCCGCCTTGGCG
>CAYTMR010000084.1:0-15235 GCA_964438855.1 uncultured Micromonosporaceae bacterium | reverse complement strand
GCCGGGACGGTGATCACCGCGTCGCTGATCGTCTCGCCCAGGTAGGCCTCGGCGTCGCGCTTGAGCTTCATCAGCACGCGGGCGGAGATCTCCTTGGGGGTGTACTTCTTCCCGTCGACGTCGATGGTCCAGTTGGTCCCCATCTCCCGCTTGACCGACTGGATGGTGCGGTCCGGGTTGGTGACCGCCTGGCGCTTGGCGACCTCGCCAACGAGGACCTCGCCGTTCTTGGCGAAGGCGACGATCGAGGGTGTGGTGCGCGCACCCTCTGCGTTGGCGATGACGGTGGGCTCGCCGCCTTCGAGCACGCTGACGCAGGAGTTCGTCGTACCGAGGTCGATGCCGACCGCACGTGCCATGTTCGTGTTCCTCCGTGTGACGGGCGGCGGCGCCGCCCAGGCGACAACAAGTTGAGTGGATCCGACTCAATTCTGCCACAGGGCTCCCGACCGTCAACGGCGGGTTGAGTCGGGTCGGCGCAGGGTTGGTCGGGTCGGCGCTGGTGGTCTTGAAGAGTGTTGTGCAGATCAGGCAGGCTAGGCCCGTGACATGGAGGGGTGGCTCGATTCACGACCTTATGGGTGCCTTGCGTGCCTTGCGCGCGGCGGTGGCCGAGTCCGCCTATCCGCTGCGCCTCCCCTCGGCCGAGTCTGCGAGGGTGGACGCTGCCGCGTTAGTGGCTCAGATCGACGACTATGTGCTGCCGCGGCTGGAAGCTCTCGACGCCCCGCTGCTCGCGGTGGTCGGTGGCGCCACCGGTGGAGGCAAGTCGACGCTGGTCAACAGCCTCGCGCGAGCTCCGGTCAGCCAGGCCGGCGTGGTGCGTCCCAGCACCCGCTCCCCGGTGTTGATCTGCCATCCCGCCGACACCCGCTGGTTCCGCAGTGGCGCGCGCCTGTCCACCTTCACCCGCCCAGCCGGGCGCCGCGTCACCGATCCGTACCGGCTCGACGTGGTGGTGGCGCCAGCGCTGCCGCCCGGCCTCGCGCTGCTCGACACCCCCGACCTCAACTCCGTCGTGGAAACTCACCGCGAGGTGGCGGCGCAACTACTCGCCGCTGCTGACCTGTGGCTGTTCGTGACTACCGCCAGCCGGTACGCCGACGCCGTCCCCTGGCAGTTCCTCCAGGAAGCCCGCGACCGCGGCGCCGTGGTGGCGGTGATCCTCAACCGCGTCCCCGACCACGCCAACCAGGAAGTCACCGCGCACCTGACCGACATGCTCAGCCAGCGCGGCTTCGCTGGCTCGCCACTGTTCGTGATGCCCGAGACGTGGGCCGACCGGCAAGGAATGCTGCCGGAGCGGATCACCTCCTCGCTGCGGGAATGGCTGGAGGCGCTCGCTCGCGACGCATCGGCCCGCTCGGCGGTGGTCCGGGTGACGCTCGACGGGGCGCTGGAGGCGCTCGCCACCCGCGCCGAGCAGCTCGCCATCGCAGCGGACGAGCAGTTCGCCGTCGCGGAGCAGCTCGCCGAGCAGGTCGGCCTGGCGTACGGGTCGGCACGTTCCACCGTGGAGCACGGCATCCGCAGCGGCACCATGCTGCGCGGCGAAGTGCTCGCGCGCTGGGAAGAGCTGTGGCGCGGTGGGGAGTGGGCGCGCATCGTGGCGGCCGTCGCCACCACCTGGCCGGGAGCCACCCTCGAGCTGTGGCCGGCGTCCATACGCGACCGGGAACGCGCCGCCGGTGCCGGGCGGCCAGCCGTGGGACAGCAGCTACGAGCCGCACTCGCCGCGAGCCTGATCGCCCTGGTCCGCAGCGCCGCGGCGGACGCGGCGGACGCGGTCGCCAGCGCCTGGCGAGACCAACCCGACCTGGTCGGGCCGGCGCCAGACCTGACCGAGGCGTTGGAACAGCTGGCCTACGACTGGCAGCGTGACCTGCTGGACCAGGTGCGGTCCCGGCTCACCCGCACCAGCGACCCTCGCCCCAGCACGTACGCGGTGAACGCCGCCGCGTTGCTGGTGATGCTGGGGACCTTCGCCGCCGCCACCGCCAGCGGTACGACGGCGATCACCGGCCACGAGGAGCTCGGCTCCGTGCTCGCCGACCGCTCCATCCGGGAGTTCGCCACCCGCGTTCGCACAGACCTGTTGGACCGGCTCGGTGAGCTGTTCGACCAGGAGGCCGCCGCCTATCTGGAGCGGTTGGCGGGAGTACCGCTCGACGGTGGGCCAGCGCAACGACTCCGGGAGGCGGCGGCGCAGCTACGCCGTGCCCGTAGTGCTGCCCGGCTCGCCGACTGGGAACCCTCGCCGGCGCAGGACCAGGCCTCGGCGACCCACACCATTCCGGAGCAGAGGCCATCGGCGGCCCCCACTGCGCCGCGTCCGACCGACGATTACCCTGACGGGCACGTGTCGCAGGCCGAAACAGCGCCTGCGACGGCGTGGGTCGGACGGTTGGCGGCGCAATCGGAGGCGGGCCGGTGACCAGGACCGTGGATCGGGTAACCCCGACCGGGGACACCCGAGTCGAACCCGCAGCGTTGGCGGCGCGGATTCGGGCATTGCAACGTTTCGTGGACGCGGCGGAGCCGTATCTCGCGTCCCCGGAGGTGCGGCTGCGACCGGCCCGGGAATTGGTGGAGCGCGCCGGCCAGCGGCTGGCTCTGTCCGGTGAGCACACGGTGGTGGCCTTGGCCGGCCCCACCGGGTCCGGTAAGTCGAGCCTCTTCAACGCCCTCGCCGGCGCTGACCTCTCCCCGGTGGGGGTGCGTCGACCGACGACCAGTCAGGCGTATGCGTGCGTCTGGGGGCATGTGGCCGCCGCTGGCCCAGTCCTGGACTGGTTGCGCGTGCCGGAGCAGCACCGGTTCGGTCGTGACCAGCTCGATGGTGATCATGCCGCCCTGCGGGGTCTGGTGCTGGTGGACCTGCCCGATCTGGACTCGGTGGAGCGGGAACACTCCGCCGAGGTGGACCGGATCCTCGACTTGGTCGACCTGGTCGTGTGGGTGGTGGATCCGCAGAAGTACGCCGACCGGACCGTGCACGAGCGAGGTCTCACACGCTTCCGGCGCCACGGTGAGGTGACGCTCGTGGCCCTCAACCAGGCCGACCGGCTCAGCGCCGAAGAGTTGGAGCTGTTGCGCAAGGACCTGCGGCGGCTGCTGACCGCGGAAGGACTGGGGGACACGCCAGCGATCGCCACCTCGGCGGTGGACCTGCCAGCCGGACTGGGTGAGCTACGCGCCGGACTGGTGGATGCGGTCGGGCGTCGGCAGGCCACGCTGCGACGGCTCGCCGGCGACTTGGATCTCGTGGTGGAGGACCTGGCTGACCTGGTCGGCCCGGAGGCGGGCGAGCACACCGCCGACGACTCCGTGGTGGGGGAACTGTCCGAGGGTCTGGTGGCGGTCATCGGGGTGCAGGCGCTGAGCGAGGCCGCGGCTAGCTCCTATCAGCGGCGTGCGGTGGCGGCGATGGAGTGGCCACCGCTGGCGTGGCTGCGGCGGCTGCGCACCGAGCAGTTGCCAGTGCTCGCCGGCGGCGGTGGTGTGGTCACCGCCGCCAACAACACCGACGCCAGCGTCGCGCAGCGGGTGACCGCGGGTCTGGCCGCCCGGGCTGTGGCGACCCGTGTCTCGCGCGGCCTGCCGTTCCCGTGGCCGGACGCGATCGCTGCCGCTAGCCGCTCCCGGCTCTATCAACTGCCCGACGCCCTGACCGAGGCGATCACGGAGGCCGCGCCGGAGGTGCGCCTGGAACGCACACCGACCTGGTGGCGGGCGGTCGGGGTGGGGCAGTGGGTGTTGGCCGCCGCGGCGCTGATCGGGCTCGTATGGCTGGCGATCAGCTGGATACTCGCGGTGGTGGCCCTGCCGATGACGCACCCCACGGTCGGTCCGGTGTCGTTGCCGGTGCTGCTGCTGATGGGCGGGCTGCTGCTGGGGGCGCTGGTCGCTGCCCTGGTGCGACCCACCGCGGCGTGGGCGGCGCGAGCGGTCGGCGTGCGTACCGAGGAACGGCTCCGCAGAGTCATCACCAGCGTCGGCGAGGAGCATGTCGTCACTCCGGTACGGAGAGTGCTGCGCGCTTACGCCGAGGCCCGCGACGCTCTTTATGCCGCCGCTGGTCTGCGCTGACGACCGCCGTCCGGGGAGGGACGGGCGAGACTGACACCCTCGTTGTGCGTTGCCGAGTGCCCGCGGGCGCGTAGTGTCAGATCATGTCGACCGTCGAGAGCGCGTACCACGCTGTCCTACAAGCCGCACGTGACATTTCTAAAGTAGACACAGCGCTTGACGCCGAGCTGCTGGGAGCCGCGCTTCTCGGCAGTGTCTACGCGACTGCTGACCGTGACCGTGGCACGGCGATTCGTGATTTTGTCAGCGGGTTCCTGGCCCACACCGGTCGGCGCCGCACGGTGACCGCCCGCATGCTACGGCACGTATTCGCCTCCCTCAGCCCGGACGCGGAGGGCGCCGCTACGGTCCGCCCTGGCCCCAACCCACCCAAGTGGGCGGCGCAGGTCGGCCGGGTGCGGGCGACAGACGCATGGGCGTACGGGGATGTCTACGGGGACCAGACCAGCTACCTGGCGATGTTCGAGTACGACGAGCCGGAGACAGGCGGCTCAGAGCACGCGGTGGTCGCGCTCGTCGACCACAACATCGGCATCGTCAAGGACGTCTTCGTCGGCTGGCCCGGCCGCCGGCTGCTGGAGGAGGTCCGCAAAGCCGCTGAGGAGGACGAGCTGATCTGGCTGTCGGAGGTGGATCCGTCTCGGCTGAGGCGGGAGGTCCTGCCGTACCTGGAGGTCACCGACGGGCTCGCCAGCCTTCCCGAGGACGGCTCGCTCGCGACCGACCGGGCGCTTGTCGGCGCCCGCCTGCGAGCGCTGCCCGACGACGGGAACGAGCCGGAAAGCCCATCGGCACCGCCGGATCCGAGTGAACTTTTCGACGAGTTTCTCGCTTCGCCGCACGCACAGCAATTGGCGACGTTCCCTGAAGAATCTGTGCGGTACGCGGTGCGGCTACTGATCGACTTCGCGCACGACTCTCCGGATAGTGACCCGCTGCGGTGGAGCCCTGCGGTGGCCGGGCTGCTTCTGCTCGACTGGGTGCATCGGCGGGCCGTGCTGGACGACGACGATGTGCGGGCCCTCCCGCCGGTGGTCAGGGCGTGGGCGCAGTGGGCCGGTGAGCAGCGTGGCCTGCCAGCGGTGGCCGTGGCCGCCACCACGGCAGCGGTGGACACCATGGCATCGGAGTTTCAGCGCCTGTACCGCACCGGTGAGCGGCGAGGGCCGGCGGTGGAGGCGATGGCGGCGCTCTTGGCCGACGGCGTGGACCCGACCGATCCGGAGGCGCTGCGGCGGTGGCTGGAAACCTCGTTCAACGGCAATCAGCATCCACAGTGACCACGTAGGGCTAGCCATACCCGAAAGTGGGTGGCCAACCGGAGTGACGAGAGCTTTCCGCCGAGTTGGGTATTCCACATGTCGAACCGACGCGGCGTGATCGCCTTTCTCCTCATCACGTTCTTGTGCAGCTGGCCTGTGTGGTTCGTCGAGCGGCTCGTGTTCGGTTGGTCGCTGGTCAATCCGTTGGCCCAGTTGCCCGGCGCGTTCGCTCCCGCGATCGCCGCTGTGCTCGCACTGTGGCACGTCGATCTGGCACCCCTGGGCGGCATCGGGATCATCTTGCCGATCATCACGATCGTCCTGATCCCCGTGTACTGGGGTGAGGAGTTCGGGTGGACGGGTTACCTGCGGGCGCGCATCTTCCCCACCCAGCCCTTGGCCGCTGTCGCCGCCACCGGGTTGATCTGGGGGATCTGGCATTTCCCGCTAGCGTTCCTGGGGTACATCGAGTTCTCGAACCACGCGGTGGCGCTGCCGATGTGGACCGCGTTCTTCATGCTGCAGCAGTTCGTGCTGAGCTGGCTCTACCTAGCGAGCGGGACCGTCTGGGTGGCAGCGTTGGCCCACTCGGGGAACAACATGGTGATCGGGCTGGTCACCGGCGTGTTGCTCGTCGAGCACGGCGGCCTTGACGATGTAACGGTCATGTCCTCACGTCGATACCGCTCGGCATCGCCTTCCTTTTCATGCTCCGCGGCCGAGTCCTGACCCGGCGCATACCCGGCCGAGCGTGACCATCACACGTCGACTGCGGCAGATCGTCTTCCTTCGAGGTCAGTGTTCGATCTCGGCGACGAAGCGGCCTAGTCCGGGGCGGCCGTAGATGAGTCCGAGTTCGTGAAGCCTTCGATAGACGCGGTACGCGGTGCCGACGGAGACTCCGTATTCCTCGGCGAGTTCTGTAGTACTCGGCAACTTCGAGTGAGCTGGTAGGTCGCCAGACCGGATCTGGTCCGCGATCTTATTGGCAATCTCATCACGGTGTGGTGGCAGCGTCGCCATCGTGGGCAGCCCTTCCCGGAACAGACCTAAGCACGCATGATCTTTCCACGACGAGAGCAGTAGGTGCAATAGGTGCGGTAGGTGGGGGCCTTGTAGTAGGTGGTGTAGGTGTTGTAGGTTGGTGGTGCCCTGGAACGGACCTAAGCACTCCAACGCCGGGGACCCCGCGCGGCCAGAGCGCCGTCACTTCCCGCATGCACCACCCGCCCAGCGGTGCAGGTGTTCGGGCCGCGCGGGGGACATTGGCCTCCCTCACGCCCCCGTGAGGGCGTGGCCGGCGAAGACCGAGGGGAGGAAAAATGGCGGCGTCAAACTACGTACTGGTCGTGGACGAAGACTCGGTCCTAGTGTTCCGGTTGCCGTCTCTGTCTGGCCTGGACCTTCGGTTGGAGTCCGCTATCACGCGGTACAAGCGCGTGTGGCTGGTCCGCACCAGGCATGGAGATTTCGTGGACGACAACCTCCGTGGTGCCGTTGCGGAAGCACTCAACTTGTTCCGTGACAACGACTCCGGTCCCGGCGATCCGGCACACCTTTCCTGGCTAGCCCGCCAGCAGCGGAGGGCCGAGCAGTCGAGATCTGCTGATCATTCCACGTGACGACGGCACACCCGAGCCTCGGCTGACGTCCACGTCGGCAGAGCGTACGGATCAGCGGCGGGAGCCGAGTCGCCGAGCCACCTGGGTGATGAGCCGGTCCAGTTCGGAGCCGAACGGGTTGTCGTGAACCAGGTAGGTCCATGTGGCGCTAGGACGGACCAGCTTGGCATCGGACGGCTGCCAGTCCTCGGTCAGCTCGATCTCCTCGAAAGTTTCGATGATCCGTCGCTCGATCTCGGGGCGCAGCCGCGTGAAGGCCGGCACCGCGGCGCGGTGGAACTCGTCGAGCGGATCCAACCTTCCCAGCGCCCGCAGGTGCACGCCTTCCCGCACCTCGGCCAACTCCGCCAAGTGCTCAGCCCAGCACCGGTCCAAGTGGTGCAGCGCCACCGACCGGGCGACCCGCACGAGCAACTCGTCGTCGACGTCCTCGCACTTCTCCGGCAGCTTCTCCCGGACGAACGCGGCAGCCGCGTCGGTGGTGAGCAACTCCTCGCGCCACGCATACAGATCTTTGCGCTGTTGCTCGATGACGATGCTGTACCGCCAGGTGTTGCGGTGAATCTCGAAATTGACGCCTTCGGCGATCCGCTGGGCGTGCTCCACCGCCCACTCCACTTGCGCATCGTCGATCAGCCCGTCGGCGTAGGTCTTCGGCGACGGCGGGATGGCATCCGGCGCGTTGCGGACGACCAGTTCGTCCTCGAGGCTGACGAAGAAGACCGACCCACCGGGGTCGCCTTGGCGCCCGGCACGGCCCCGCAGCTGGTCGTCGACTCGGCGGCTGTCGTGTCGGCCGCTGCCGATCACGAACAGCCCACCCAACGCGGCAACCCGTTCCCGGTCGGACTGGTCGCTGCCGCCGAGGCGGATGTCGACACCCCGCCCAGCCATCTGGGTGGAGACCGTAACCGCGCCGTACCGACCGGCCTCCGCGATGATCGCCGCTTCCTCGGCGTCGTTCTTGGCGTTGAGTAGCACGCACGGCACCCCGACCGCGCGCAGCTTGGCGGCGAGCGCGTCGGACTCCTTCACGTCGAGGGTGCCGACGAGGACCGGTCGGCCCTCCTCGTGACAAGCCTTGATCTCAGCGATCATCGCCTCGTCGCGCTCTTCTCGGCTGGAGTAGATCCGGTCGGGTTCGTCGATCCGAATCAACTCCCGGTGGCGCGGGATCACCGCGACTTCGAGCTTGAAGAACTCCCGCAGCTGGTCACCGACGAGAACAGCGGTGGCGGTCATGCCGCACAGGTTGGCGTAGAGCCCGATGTAGGACTGGACGGTGATGGTGCCCAGCACCTCGCCCTCTGCGGTCGCGTCCAGGCCCTCCTTCGCCTCCACCGCTGCCTGGAGACCGTCCGGCCACCGGCGCCGCTGTGCGACCCGGCCCCGGAACTCGTCGATCAACTCCACTCGGCCGTCTCGCACGATGTAGTCGACGTCCCGGTGCACCAGGGCGTGCGCGTGCAGCGCCAGGTGAATGGCGGACAGCTGGTCGACGTGCTCTTCATCGTAGAGGTTGATCCCACCGAGCGCCTTCTCCGCTGCGGCGAGCCCGGCGGCCGTGAGCGCGACGCTGCGGCCGTCCTCGGCGACCTCGTAGTCGGTGTCCGGGTCGAGTGAACGGACCAGTTCGGTAGCCGCGTGCAGCGGGTCGTGCTCGCGACTGACCGCACCGGCGAGCACCAGCGGCACCCGTGCCTCATCGATCAGGATCGAGTCGGCCTCGTCCACGATCGCGGTCGCCAGCCCGCGTTGCACTCGGTCGGCGACGTCGGTCACCAGCTGGTCGCGCAGGTAGTCGAAACCGGCTTCACTCACCGAGATGTAGGTGACGTCGCGGGCGTACGCCTCGCGGCGTTGCTCGGGGGTGCAGGACTCGGTCACCCAGCCCACGGTGAGGCCGAGCAGCCGGTAGACCGGCTCCATCCACTCGGCGTCCCGGCGAGCCAGATAGTCGTTGACGGTGAGGACGTGGATCGGTCCGTGCCCGCGGCGCACGTGCCCGTAGGCGGCGATGGCTGCGGTAAGGGTCTTGCCCTCGCCGGTGGCCATCTCGGCGACGTGGCCGTCGAGCATCGCCATCACGCCGAGGAGCTGCACATCGAAGGGGCGCTCACCGAGGGCGCGATCAGCCGCTTCCCGCCCGATCGCGCAGATTTCGATCATGTCCTCCGCCTTCGCCGCCCGTTCGGTCAGCTCGGCGTCGTCGAGCGCCGCCAACTCCTCTCCCAGCGCTTTGATCTTGGGAAGGCGGGCGCGTAGCGGCGCAAGATCGACCGTCGTGCCCGGACGCTCGAGGAACTTCCGGAGCTTGGCCCTGAGCCGGTGAGACAAACCCATGGTCCGCAACCTTACTGGCAGCAGGCGCCCGACAGGAAGTCATCGATTTCGACGAGTGGTGTAGCCGTCAGGCTGCCCGGGTGGTCCTACAGATTGTCGCTGTGCTGGCGGGTCAGCAGTGTCCGCAGCGAGCGGACCTCCTCCCGGAGCGCGGCCAGTTCCGCCAAGACGGCAGGGTCGTGGTCATGAGCCTGCAGGGCTGCGCCGGCGCCAGACGAACTGTTCGTGTCTACCAGCGTGGGCGTGGCGGTCTGACCTGAATCGTCATCCTTGACCGTTTCCATGGCGTTGACCACGACGGCGAGGAAGAGGTTGAGCACCACGAAGGTGGACACGAGGATGTAGGTGAGGAAGAAGATCCACGCGGCCGGGCGTTCGGCCATCACCTCGGCGGCGATGTCCGGCCACGACTCCCCGGTCATGACCTGGAACAGCGTCCATAGTGAGCGGCCCAGGTCCCCGAAGTAGTCCGGGGTGACGTCACCGAAGAGCTTCGTCGCCATGACTCCGGCGACGTACGTGATCAAGATCAGCAGCCCTGCGATGGAGGTCGCGCCGGGCAGAGAGGCCAGCAGGGTACCGACCACCTGCCGCATGCTGGGCACGAGGGAGACCACCCGCAGCACCCGTAGCACCCGCAGCGCCCGTAGCACCACGAACGCGCCCGCGGCGGGAATGAGGGAGACGCCGACGACGATGAAGTCGAAGCAGTTCCACGGATCCCGGAAGAAGCGCAGCCGGTACACGAACAACTTCGCCAACAGCTCCGCTACGAACACCACCAGGGCGATCCGGTCGATGGCGCGCAGTGCGTCGCCGTAGCGGTCGAGCAGAGGTGGGGAAGCCTCGGCGCCCAACGCCACCGCGTTGAGCAGGATGACGAGCAGGATCGCATGCTGGAAATGAGGCGCCTCCACCAGCCGCTGGATCCGGGTGCGCGCCGACAAAGACGACCCTCCCTCCTCCCCTTGGTGGGCCGCGCCGTAGCCCGCAGCTACCACGCCCTCCACCGCTCGGTCACTATCGCCAGCGGTCGTCCAGCGAAATGTCCGCCGCCGTGCCCGCCCGCCGGGAGGATTATCTTTGACCGGCTCGCCCACGGCCAGCGGTCGTCCTAGCCTAGAACACGTGTTCGACAGCGCTCGGCTCTCCGCACTCATCGCGCAGGCTCCCCAGCCGCCCATGGTGTCGGCGGTCCTCGGCGACGAGCAGATACACGCTGCCCTGCTGGTGTGGGGTCGGACACCGCAGGGCCTGTGGGTGGGGGGCGTGGCCTACCTACACCGGACGTGGCACGACCGGGCCTTGGTCACCACCTGGCTGCCCGCGACCTCACTCGCCCCGCATCCGAGCTACGACTACCAGAGCGTGCCGCGGGTGCGGCTGCCCGGTGACCCCGCCCAGTGGCCGGCGTTACCGCCGCGGTACCCGCACGCCGGGCCGGAGTGGGTCGCCGTCCACCGCCACGACCCCTACGGCGCCGGTCGTGGCTGACGTGCGTCAGCCCCGGCCCACCCCGAGCCAGCGATCCAGAGAGAACCTGCTGCTGGGGAAGAGCACGAGGAACCCCGCGAGCGCCAAGAAGCCGACGTCCCGGGCAAGCTTCAACCCGTACTGCGGATCTTCGCCGGCCGCCAGCTCACCACCACCGCCGAAGCACCCACAGTCGATGCTCAAGCCCTGAGCCCAGGCGGAGATGAGGCCCGCGATGAAGACCAGCAGCAGACCGGCCGACACGATCGCGACCGGCCGGGTGCCGAGCCCGACGAGGAGCAGCAACGCCAGTGCCAGCTCCAGAAACGGCAGGATCGTCCCGATCAGCATCGACACGTCGTAGGGGGTCAGCTCGTAGGCGTGAACCGCCCGGCCAGAGGCGGTCAGGTCGACGACCTTCGCGATGCCAGAAATCAGCCATACCGCTACGAGACCGAGCCGGGCCAGCGTGCTCAGCCACGGCTGGAGTCGAGGCCACGTCGCGGCGGTGCCGGGACCGGGCGCAGGAGGATCGGCACGATGCTCCGTGGACGAGCCGGTAGGGCTCTGATCAGACGCGATGCTCACCACTCGATACTCTCCCGGGACAGATCGCTTCGCCAGCCCTGACCTTGCAGGTTCGTCCGGATCGGTACGGGTTCAGTCGGGAAGCAGCGGCACGGTGATGCCCGGAGCCCGGTGGAGAAGGGTGGCTCGGGTGACCGAGTGGGTGCCGAACCGTTCGCGTACCGCGTCCACCGCGGCGTCCAGCGCCTCGCCGCTGTGCCGGTCGAACGGCAGCTCCGGCTGGTAGGCGACCGCGTCGCTGAGATTGGCGACCGCTACCCCGATGAGCGTGACCCCTCGTTGGCAGACCGACGGCAGCGCGGCGGCGAGCAGACGTCGGGCGGTGACCAGGACGGTGTGGGTGTGGGCCGTCGGCTCGGGCAGCGTGTGAGAGCGGCTGATCTTGGTGAAGTCGCCGAACCGCAACGTGAGCACCACGGTACGGCCGATCCTGCCCGCGGCCCGCAGGCGCCGGGTGACCCGGTCGACCAGCGACGCCAGCTCGGCGTCGAGGTCGGCTGCGGTGGGCGCCGCTCGGCTGCTGAGCGCCCGCTGGGCACCGATCGAGCTACGTCGACGACCCACCTCCACGCGGCGTGGATCGCGGTTGTGGGCGAGGGCGTGAAGGTGGCGCCCAGCCGCCGAACCGAGCATGGACACCAACGTCGCCTCCCCAACCCGGGCCACCTGCCCCACGGTGACGATGCCGAGCCGGCGTAGCTTGGCGGCGGTGACCGGTCCCACCCCCCACAGCCGTTCCACCGGTAGTGGATGAAGGAAGGCGCGCTCCTGATCGGGCGGTACCACCAGGAGCCCGTCGGGTTTAGCGACTCCACTGGCGACCTTGGCGAGGAACTTGGTGCGAGCCACCCCCACGGTGATCGGCAGACCGACCCGCTCCCGCACCGTGCGGCGCAGCGTGGCAGCGATCTCCGCCGGGCTGCCACGAATCCGACGAAGACCGCCCACGTCGAGGAAGGCCTCGTCGATCGACAGACCCTCGACCAGAGGTGTCGTGTCACGGAAGATGGCGAAGACCGCCTTGCTGGCCTCCGCGTACGCCGGCATTCGGGGCGGCACCACGATCGCCTCCGGGCACAGCGCCCGAGCCTGCCGCGTGCTCATGGCCGTACGCACCCCGTGCGCCTTGGCCTCATAACTTGCGGCGAGCACCACGCCACCGCCGACGATGACCGGACGCCCGCGCAGGCGAGGGTCGTCGCGCTGCTCCACCGACGCGTAGAACGAGTCGAGGTCGGCGTGCAGGAACGGTGTCCCCTCGCCCGGCACGGGCGTCAGGATAGCACAAGCGTACGATGAGCGGTCAGACGTCGCCGCGCCAGGAGCCGGTTTCCTCGCCGCGTCCCTCGATGAAGCTGGCGAACCGCTCCAAGTCGCGGCGCACCTTCCGCTTCGCGAACCCGAGCTTGTCGCCCATCTTCTCGGTCAGCGTCTCCGGTTCGTACTCCATCTCGAGCATGGCGTCGGTGCGGTCCGGAGTCAGCTGGCGGAAGCTCACCGTGCCGGTCTGACGCGGACCAGAGATGCTCGACCAGGAGATGCGCTCATCCGGCCGCTGTTCGGTGATCACGGCGTCGAACTCGCGCTCGACTCCTCCGATGTCGGTCACCCAGTGGGTTGTCGTGTCGTCGATCTGGTCCACCCGTTTGACCCCGTCCATGAACTCGGGGAACGACGTGAACTGCGTCCACTGGTTGTAGGCGGTCCGCACCGGCACCGCAACCTCGACTCGTTCCTGGACCTTCATGGGAGACCCCTCCTCACATCGCCCGCCTGGGCGTGTCATCACCGGCGGTGGGTCGGACTCGGACCCGGTTAGGCGAAGGGTTCCCTCCGCGTGGTGCCCTAAACCGGGCTGGGAGGTGCGAATCGGGCGGTAGGCTCGACAACTGTGGATGTACGTGACGTGCTTATCGAGCTCTATGACCGGCTTCCCGAGCATGTGACAGAAGCGGTGGAGGGGTTGACGCCAGCCGAGTTGGTCGTTCAGCCTGAGCCGGGCTCCAACACCATCGGATGGCTGGTGTGGCATCTCGCGCGCGTCCAGGACGCCCAGGTGGCTGAGGTGATGGGCGCTGAACAGGTCTGGACCGACGGTGAGTGGCACCGTCGCTTCGGACTGGCGGAGGCAGACCCGGCCAACACCGGATACGGGCACGATCTCGCGCACATGGCAGAGATCCGGCCGGAGAGCGCCGACGCCCTGATCGAGTACTACCAGGCGGTGTCCAACCGCACTCGGGACTTCCTGCGCGGTCTCACCGCCGACGACCTGGACCGGGTGGTGGACCGGCGATGGGACCCGCCGGTCACCCTGGGTGTTCGCCTGGTCAGCATCGCTGACGACGACATTCAGCACGCCGGCCAGGCGAAGTACGTCCGCGGCCTCCTCACCCGACGAAGCTAGCCACTCTCCGGCCTGATGCCACCAGTCTCAGGCGCAGCCCGCGCTAGACAGGTAGTAGTTGACCGAACTGGAGTGTCGGGTGAAGAACTCTGGGGTGTAGAAGTCCTTCAGCTCTTGCCACGCAGGGTGGGAAGTGTCATCGCCGGCGGCGAGGGCTGCCTCCAGGAGATCAGCCGTCTTACGGAGATCGGCGACGACGTCCTCTGGTGCGTCGAATTGCGGAACCGACTGGAGACCACTCAGATCCAGACCATCGAGAACATCGGCGGTGGAACGGAAGACGTCCGGCTCGAGTGGGCTTGTGGCCTGGACGGAATTGAGGTTGGCGCCACCGGCTACGGCGACGTTCAACACGAGCTGCCGCTGGATGGTGAGGTCGGCGAGAAGGCTGCCTGGAAGGGTGCACTCCAGTTCTGCGTCCACATCCTCGAGGGACGCATCAGTGTGATCGGCGGGGGTGTCGGCGTCGGTGGTCACCGGGTCGCTGACCTTCTCCGGCGCAGGGCTGTCACCGCCGCACCCCATGAGTAAGACCGCCAACAAGACGCCGAGCGACGCAAGGGCGGCAGACTTACGCGTGGATGTCACTTTCTGCAAGGTGTTGGCACTCCTTAGTACTTCACCGGGCAGTAGTGTCGGTCGTCCGTTGGACCGTAGCCCGGCAACCGGTGACGGCCGCAGCCTATCGGTGACAGGCAAGAGATGGAGCAGCCCTGGCGGCATTCTGACAGCGGCAAGACCGAGGCTGCTGAGCACGCGAATTCACTGCCTGCGCGCTTACAGGGTCGAGTGCTCCGCAAGATCGCGTTTTCGCTCGTGATCGGAGCAGCCACGTACTCGGTGACCGAGCTGACCGGGCAAGAGCAAATCTGGAGCATCACTATGTCGCTCTTCCTCGGTGGCGTGACCCTGGTCGTTCAATTCCTGATGTCCTTCGAGAACCGTATAGCCCGGTTGGAGGTCACCAAGGAGCGCCATTCCCAACGAATCGAGAGCATGGTCGAAAAAGGCTTCGCCAAGATCAACGAAGCCACGGAGCTGTTCAGCCTGATAGAAACATCCGCGTTGCGCACTGACGTGGTGACCCAGCTGGTGCGGCATGCGACATTGATCGACCCGGCGATGCATCCATTGGTTTCCCGGTTCGCCCAGGCGCAGGTGAGGCGCCTCTCCGACGTGCTCAAGCAACTGGGGGAGGGCGGGATACTTCTCTACGAGGGAGAAGACCGGGACTGGCTACTCACCCTGGTCAGGGAGGTCCAGTCCACGATCGAGGCGACGAGCCTGACTGCCGTCGACGCCCGTGGCGGCCATGGCTACGTCGACAGTGGCTTCTGGTCGACTGACTTGGTGCGTCGCTACCTCGACGAACAGCGAGAAGCGATCGGTCGGGGAGTGCAAATCCGTCGGTTGTGCGTGGTGGAGCGAGAAGCCGATATCGGCGATCTAGG